>JBGTIK010000245.1:0-8381 GCA_041745715.1 Phormidesmis sp. | reverse complement strand
AGTGTGCAGGTGGGGTAAGACAAATTCATCAAACTGTTCTAAGGTCAAATGAGTCGGAATCCCTTGCCTGGATTGAGCGTGAGCCATCGAAATGCCTATAGACTGTCAAACTAATAAGACTAAGGTCTTTTTGGCTCGATCGATGGAAAGGTCGGTATCTGAAGGCTTTCAGACAAATTAACTCAGTAGGGAAAACCCGCAACCAGTTGCTTGATTCACTGTGAATGTGGTTGAGGCAATTGTTGAGCGAGCCGAACATAATTAGTTCGTTAGCGAGTATCTGCTGGCAGGTCAGCGAATAGGTTTCATCTCTAATCAATTCGATTATCCATAGTGGATTTTGCTTATCATCGTCTTGGTCAATATCAACCAGCTTTACTTGATAGCGGGTAAGGTTTCTATTGTCTGCAATCAATGCACAATAACTCAAGGCTAAAGCGAGTAGGAAGGTTGAACATTTTTAGGTCTTTCATAATGATTATTTAGTTATCTAATTATTTGATTATTTGACTATCTGGTAGGCACCGCTGAGAATATTTTCTTATCGCAGCTTTTGCTTTTGCAAGCAAATTTGACCTTGCCTAGCGAGTTGGGCGCACCGTTACGAATAGTCTTAGAGAACGTGCCACAGGACGGGCAAGCGGCTGTTCCTTGGGCGATAGGAGCAGGCTGGATCACTTGTGGATCACTAACGGGAACAGTCGAACTTAGCGCGAGCGCTGTACCTTGCTCTAGTCCCTCAACTTCAGTTGTTTCAGCGGTTTGCACCTCTGTGCCTGTACCTGGATCAGGTACGGCTTTTGCCGCCAAAACTCGGCCATGATAAAAGCCTGGTTGGGGCGGCTGGAATAGGTAAATTTTGCCGCTGTCGGCGTGGGCAACCATACCGATATAGGCTTGCCCTAATGCCCTTCTCTTGGCATATTCAGCGCTGATTTTATCTAGCTTGCTACCAGGGAATGCTGCTAAAGTTGTAGACTCTGTTTGATGATTGGTGCTCTTTACAATGACCAATCACCAAACAAAGCAAAAATGAGGCTGCTCCACTTTTCGGAGGTTTCCTCTCAAATAGAGCAGCCATAGAGTCCAGAAAGCCTTTGACAATGGATGCAAGTCTGTGGCCTTGGATACCAATCACACCCAATTTAAACATTCCACTCTTCACAAGAAATTCTTCTTACGCGTTTGATCTAGCCACTATTATTGGCTGAAGGTGTTATTTAGCAAATTAACATATGCTTAAGAAAATCTTAATAAAAACTTTTGTTTTTTTCTGTGTTGCCACATTGCTAACGGGAAAGAGTTGGGCGGGCTACACAGAAGCTGTAATAGCCGACAATTCCTTGCCTAAAGACGTTGTGAATTTTGCGGCTCCGCAATATTTTAATCCTGTGAACCGTACTGCTCCACGTTCTCCGAGTACAACCACGGGTACTCGGAGTGGCGGTTGTTTTGACAGTGAGACTTCACCATACCTACTAGCACCTGCTAGTCTTACAGGCGAAACGGCAACTGCTCTACCTACATTTACCTGGTTTTTGCCGGATGATGCCCCTGTCCTCATTGAGTTCAGTCTTTACGCTCTGCACTCTTCAGGTTCTATAGAGTTAAAGCATTCTAAGATCTTGCCCTATGAGTCTGGGCTTGTTCAGTATCAATTACCTGCTGAGGCTGCTATAGAAACTGAGAAAAACTACATGTGGCAGGTGGTCTTACACTGCGATCCTAATCGCCCTTCTCAATCTTTGGTATATGAATCAGAAGTTGTTTTCACTTCAAATTCACAAGTTGTGGCATCTACCGAAAGCACTATAGAGCAATCGAGAGCATTGGCTGAAGCTGGATACTGGTATGATGCGATCGCGGTTTTAGGTACCAGTGAAACACTTGAAGTTGCCGAGATGCGAGCTATATTGCTAAATGACTTGGTATTACTTGAAGCAGCTATAAATGGAGATTCGGTAAATGAATAGTGATGGAGGGGCGGGCTACAAGAAAACTTGATCAGTGTTAGGCAAGTCGAGGGTGAGCTTTGAATACGGTTGAAGCAATAGTAACGAGTGCGGCAGGATTCTTTTTTGCTTTAGCGTATTACTCACACCGTTGGGAGCAACAGCGGCGGGTATTGCAGTGGCACTACACGAAACAGTCTGACGGCCTAATCATTCAATCAGAAGCAGTTCGGGAGCAGTTTTTCCAAAAAGCATTTGCCCTGAGACGTTCCATAGAACTTTGCTCAGTCAGTGCACCAGAAGGTCTTAAGACGCAACTAGATCACTGTTTAGACTTGACTAAAGACTTTAGTACATTTTTAGAACAGGTAAGTGATGAGCTGTCGGTTCCGTTTTTAAACGAGAGTTTGCCGTTGGCGTTACAGTACTTACTAAAGCGTTGGGTCAGCGGAATCTCTGACATAGAATTAACGTTAGAACTTCCTTCTCAATGGCCACTTCAGGGAGCTGACAAGCATCGGTTGGTTTTATGGTGTGTTAGCGAATGCTTGCTTGCTTGGCAAGCTCAGCTAAGTCAGACTTCGCCTAAAGCAATACAGCTTGCCCTATACCAAACCGACTGTATGGCGAAACTTCAATTGAGCTTCAGTGGTCGAGTATTACAAAAGCCAAATGACACGCCTGTTATGAGTGAGCTGAAAAATATCCAGCAGATTTTTCAGCTAATTATGCCGGGTCGTTGCAGAGTGACATTCAAGAGCTGGGCTCTTGAATGTCACTTTAGCTGGTCTTTAATATGTACAGAGCAAGTAACGGAGTAATTGAAGCTATGTCTATTCAAGAATCGTCGGCGCTACGTCCTGAGTCGATTGTCATTGTTGATGATCATGAGGCTATTCTTGAAGGGACATTGAGTATTTTGCAAAAGCGATACCCAGAGGCAAAGTTTTATACGACGCAAAATGCACAGGCCGCTCAAGAAAAAATCGAAAACGTAGAGCCTTCTTTGGTTGTCATGGATCTTTCTATCCCCTCGACTGGTGATGAGATGGCACAAACGGAGATTGGGATTTTGCTATTACGAGGCTTGATGAAAGCTTATCCACAGCTAAATTTTTTGGTGCAAAGTGCCCATGTGCGATCGCTGATACGTCTCAAACCTGCAATTGAAAGCCATCAAGGTGGTTTCACTATTTCAGATAAAAGCTCATCCATCACAGAAATGCTTACTCGGGCAGATTGGGCATTACAAGGCTTGGTTTATACGCCTCGTGACATGCGTACTAACTTAGAAATCAAGCCAGAGTGGCTAGATATGTTACTGCTTGCATTTCAAGATGGTTTACAAGATAAGGCAATTGCTGGCCGGATGAATGTCTCAGAGCGAACCGTGCGGCACTACTGGACGCGTTTGCAAGATTCGCTAGAGGTGTATCCAGAAGAAGGGAAAAACATTCGGATTCAGACGGAGATTAGTGCACGGCAGGCAGGGCTACTTGACTAGATGCAAGAACATTCTTTCAAGGGTATGCTGCTTGCGGCGACTTCAAATTTATGGCTGGGGCTACCTATTTTGGGCTTAGTAGTAGCAGCTCGGTTATTCGGCCTATTTCAGTCTCTTGAGTGGCAAGCTCTAGATTTTGGCTTGCGCTCACGGCCTGATGAAGCGCCCGATCAGCGCGTAACAATTGTCGCTATTACTGAAGAAACTATAGCAGAAATTGAAGATTATCCTATTCCTGATGCTGACATTGCCGCATTAATTCAGCGCATAAACCAGGGCCAGCCTAGAGTAATAGGGCTAGATATTTTTCGTGATTTACCTGTAGATCCTGGTCATGCAGAGTTTATAAGGCTAGTTGAGCGCTTAGATAACTTAGTCGTTGTTGATAAAGTGTTGCCTCCCCCTATACGCGCGCCAAAGGCTGCACCAGCATCTCGCGTTGGCTTTGTGGATGTGCTTCCAGACGGCGATGGGTTTATCAGGCGGAGTCTACTAGGTTCATCTGACACCGAAAACCACTATCAATTTTCATTCACAATTCGTCTGGCAGAGCGCTATTTAGGGAAAGAAGGGTTTGGTTTAGAAAATGGGATTCGTGATCCTAGCGCCATGCGATTTGGCAAAACAGAACTGACCCGCTTTCGTTCTAATACGGGTGGCTATATTCGAGCAGACGCAGGAGGTGAGCAGGTACTGATTAACTTTCGCAGCGGTGCTAAACCCTTTGATGTCGTAACGTATCAGGATATTCAAAGGGGAAATATTTCTAAAGAGTTGATTGAGGATCGGATCGTTTTGGTGGGGGTGACGGCTCCAAGTGTTAAGGACATCGTCAATACGGCTGCGATTGATGGGTTAAACCCTGGATTGGTAACAGGAATTGAGCTACAGGCCCATACCATTAGCCAAATTGTGAGCGCTGTATTAGATGAGCGTGCACTCTTAAAGGTTTGGCCAGAATGGTTAGAGTATAGCTGGATTGTGAGTTGGGGAATAGCTGGAATTCTGTTGGCTCACCTCAAAATTAGACCCGCTTACTACTTTGTTATCATTGTTGGCTTGGGCGCAGGGGTACTCATACTAAGCTACGGCCTACTATTAGCGGCTTGGTGGATTCCGGTGGTTCCGACCATTACGGCATTTTTGCTAAATAGCCTTATTTTATATCCTTGTTACCGTATGCAGCACGAGCTCAAACTCCGCATTGAAGACCGGCAACAGCTGATTGAGCGGACGTTTGACCAAATTCACAATGGCCCCTTGCAAAAGCTAGCGATAATACTGGCTAGAGAGTCTGAAAATCCGAGTTTTCCGGCAGAGGTAAATAGGGATTTGCGATCGCTCAATCAAGAGCTACGCGGCATTTACGAGTCGTTGCGGCAAGAGTTTTTGAGTGCGGATGACTGCTTGCGACTAGAGGGCAATCTCATGGTGCGCTTAGATCAGCCCCTTCACGAAATGCTCTATGAGGTGTATGAATACACGCTACAAAGGAGAGAGTTTTCTTACTTTGAAGGTATTAAGATCCACATCCGAAAGTTTGAACTGATGGCAGGGCAGGAATTAAGCACTGATCGCAAACGAGAAATTGGTCGTTTTTTAGAAGAGGCTCTCTGTAATGTAGGCAAGTACGCAAAGGGTGGTTCTCGGCTGACGGTGATCTGTATGCAGGTCGATAATGAGAATGTCGTGCGGGTTGTGGATAATGGAGCGGTGAGTAAAGCCACGCATCCCCAGCGAGTTGGACGAGGAACTCAGCAGGCAATGTCATTGGCCCGTCGGTTGAAGGGGCATTTTGCGCGCATTCAATGTGAGCCTAAGGGCGTTTGCAGTGAGCTGCGGTGGCCTGTTCGATAGTGAGAAAGTTATTTTTAAAATATCCAATCGATGCGCTGTGAAGCACAAGTTTTGGAGTGTGCGCGGAGGCTTTCTATTGGTTGCAGAAAACTGCAAGTAGATGTGCATAAAGCTATGTCTGAGTAGGCAGAAACCTTTGATGTTGAGGCACTGTGGCTTCTCTAAGATGAAGCTTATAGTTCACTCGAATAAGGCATTAAAAGGTTGCGCCATGGAAAACTTTGATTCGCTTAGCTCTAGTAATACGCTTGTTTTAGATACCACACCGGGAATGGCATTGCCCCTATTAGGGACTGCTGGCAGTAGCGGATTAGATTTTTCGATGACAAAATACGAAGGCGTAGGACAATCCCATCTCGCTGATCTTGATGATTTTGAACCACAAATCGAGCTGTGTGACAGTGTTGTGGACAAAGGCTGCTTTGCTCAATGGCTGGCAGTTGATACAACAGGTTGCCTTTACCTCCTATCTTGACCCGCAACCGGCGAAAGCTTCTCGCAAACAGCACAGCAAAAAGGTCGGTTACCTTGATTTCATGGTGATCACGGTCAAATTTCTACCTGACTAATCTTTTGTCAGTCAATCAGGGTCGCGGGTGTCTCTAGCATCACAAAAAAACATAATTTATCGTAAAGATCAATCTTATGGCATTTAAGAAGGTTTTCGTACCCTTGCAGTACACTCATGCCTACTTTTATCGGACACATATCCTAAAGTTTTTTTACTATCTCATTACGCTTTGCTTCGGTGCACGCTGGTCAAGTTTTGTGGATGGGCAGGCGGCGAATGACAGGTTACCGGGCGAGAGCATTTGGGCCGCTCTCTTGCGGCACAACCGCACTTGTCTATCGGTGTCCGGAGCCGAAAATTTCCCTGAGACAGGGCCGGTTCTCGTTGTTGCTAATCACTCAGTCATCATTGACGGTATATTAATAAGCCATTTCTTAGAGCAGGTACGCCCCAAGTTTAGACTTTTAGCAGCGGTTTCCCTCTTAGATTGGCAGAGCGGCCCTTTCATTGAACCCTATATTATTCCGGTAGATATTAGCAGCCGAGTAGGAGCAAGTGCTGCCAAGTTTGAGTCTAAGGCTAACGCAATCGTGCTTGTTAAGGCGTCTGCCGTTCTAAAAGACAATGGCGTACTGCTTACCTTTCCCTGTGGGGCTGGGCCTAGCTCAAAAAAACGTGACCCTGAAAGCAGGCGGCTAGTTGATAATACTTGGAACACTAATGCCTTCCGTCTAGCGCGTCAGATAGGTGCAACTATTGTTCCTATACGAGTCAAGCGTGATGCGTGCTTTTTACGGAGGGTTGCTCACCGCACTAACAACTTATTTTACACGCTCCTAGCCCCTATAGAGATGCAAAAAGCCCGCGATCAGACAATCACTATTGATATAATGCCAGCATGGACGCCAGACAGCTATGTTGCTATGAGCGACAGCGCACTCGCTGAAGTACTGCGTTGCCAGTGTAACAATCTTGCAAAACCAGAAGAACGAAATCGCCCTCACATCATGGCCAATGCAGCAACCTGAGAAAGACCGCTTAGTCAGCCCTGACGAGGAGGCTATACCTTCGAGACGGGAAAGAGTTTTTACAGCTTCGCCAGAACTGACTCTTATCGTCATCATAGCTTGTACTGGATGTGTAGGGACTGCCAACGGCCTAACGATGCCGCTCTTAAATGTCATTCTCTACCAAAAAGGTGTCTCCCTCACGCTCATCGGTATCTCATCAATGATGATGCCGGTTGGTGGGTTTCTAGCACCTCTGATCTTACCTAGACTTTCACGGCAGCTAGCGTCTGCGCCATTACTGGCACTGCTGCTAGCTGGCTGGGCATCTGTCTGTATTGGATTTATGGCGCTACCTTTCCCTGTCATATGGTTCATCTTGCGTGGGATACAGGGCTTTATCGCTTCTTCGACTATGATTGCGGCTGAGACTTGGCTGAACGCGTTGATGGCTAAACAATATCTTGCAACCGGATTTCCGCTCTATGTTGTGGTTCTTAACGCAGCGATCGCATTAGGTGTCGCAATGGCCGCTCTTTGGCAGTCAGCCTCTTGGCAGCCGTTTATCATCGCTGCCGCCTTGCTTGTCCTCATGGCAACGATGCTCTGGCTGTTGCGATCGCAACTTGCGAACCAGCCGTGCATTCCTCGTTGTGTTATGGGTTGGGCCGGACTCGATGCCGTCGTGCTGAGTGGCGGACTACTATCAGGCATGGTCGCTAGCGCGGCGCTTGGTTTTCTCCCTATTCATGCTTTGCGTTCTGGCTATGGTGAAACAAGCGCTCTTCTTAGCATTGCGGTTATGACGTTAGGGTTGCTGACAGTGCCTCTAATACAGCGTAGCTGGCTTGGATTATCGAGCAGGCGGATGGCTTTTGCTACTGATGGTGCTCTGCTATTCGTCGCAGCTCTGGTATTGATCTTTACTAGAAGCTCAGTTTTAGCGCTGGCAGGTGGTGCGTATTTGCTGGGCGGTTGCCTATCTATGTTGCGATCACGATCATTAGTCTATATCAGGCGAAACTACGGGACGCAAGGCTTTACTAATGCTAATGGTCAGTTCCTGCTGGGTCACTGGGCAAGCAGTTTCGTAGCGCTGCCACTTCTGGGCAGTGCCATGGAGATAAGTAATCAGATTGGCCTGCCTCTGATACTAATTGCCAGTGCTAGCGCATTCTTAGTAACTCTGTCGTTATCAAAAAAAACGCCAGCACTTAGATAAACAACACCGCAAATTCTATTGCATAACGTTATTCAATCCGTTTGTACATAGTTGAGATGCTTCGTCCTGCTGCATTGTTTGCATTTTAATATTGGACTGAAAGCTAATTTAAGAGTGATATGACTACTCCCAACAAAGTCCCAAGCTTTCTGTTGCCCCGTCAAAGAGATTATGGGGGTTTTGCACTTGTTCAATGAAGGAGCGGTAGACCACACAACCCTTGTTCATGGTGTTCTGCACCATAGTTCGTTTTTGAGCGCGGCTCACCGCTTCTATCCATCCCTCTGAGAACTCGAAAAATCGCCAGGTTCCTATAGAGACCGAATCA
>JBGTIK010000244.1:0-9274 GCA_041745715.1 Phormidesmis sp. | reverse complement strand
TGAAGAGGCGATCCGAAAGTTTTCGAGTGAAAATACTTTTTTGCTTGACCGAAAGAGTCATCTGGAGCCAACTTTGATCCGAGCCCTAAGTGAAATATCAGGGAAAACGCATACTAAATTCGTGCCAATGAAAGAATGAGAGTTTCAGCGCTTGACCAGCTATAGGTTGCCTCTTATTTTCTCAAGAAGGCCACTTTTAGATGTTCTTATTGAGAAAATAACGGAGTATGCGTTTGCCCTGAGTGAAATATCTATTAGACCTCTTGCATAATAGATTTAATGGTACTATTAAAGGCTTTTCCGAATTCCTTTAATATCGGCCCTTTAACTAGGGCCAGCCAAACAGTGCAGGCAAAGGCCCTTTTGTTTAAAACCAGTTAGCATATCACAAAAGTAATTATGCAAGAGGTCTATTAAAGGTGATTTGATAGATATCTTGATTCTTGGTGACGCGGAATTATGAGCGTTAACAAGTATCAGCCACATATCCTGGTATTACCTGAAGATCGGGCTAATTCAGAGATAGCCATTGGATTCTTGCTTAACTCTAAGCTCGATGAGCGTTCGATTCAGGTTTTACCGTTTGCCCATGGTTGGAAAACAGTAGTAGATAAGTTTACAGATGATTTTGCACCTACCATGCGGCAATACCCGGCCAGAATGATTGTATTGCTGATTGATTTTGATGAAGATGAAACCCGCTTCGGTTACGTGGAGAAAAGGATTCCAGAGGATCTAAAAAACAGGGTATTTGTACTTGGAGTACTGTCTGAACCGGAAAAATTGAAGAGTAGCCTTAGAAAGAATTTTGAAGAGATTGGGGAGGTTCTTTCAAGTAATTGCTCTGACAGCTCGGATAGTACAGACGTGCTGTGGCAGCATGATCTGCTCAAACACAATAAAATTGAGTTGGAACGAATGGGTTCTTCTGTCAAACCATTTCTTTTTAGTTAAGTCACTTTATATAAAACCAGTCTTGCCAAGCAGACCAGTGCAGAATCAAGTCAGCTAGGGCGGTGTAGCCAGCAGCAGCCGGATGATATCCATCTGCGGCTATTTCTGTCATCCAAACTTCGTTTTGGCGGAGGGGATGATAGGTATCTAGATAAGGAACAGCTAGCTCTGCGGCCAAGTCTGCATAGGCTTGAGAGCTAGCTAAATTCCGTTGATTCATCGCCTCGTCAGCCGTCGGCGGTGGGCCAATGAGGAGGGTAGGATAGTGGGCCACGGCTTGGCTCAAGATTCGGTGAGCACTGGCTAGCGAATTTTTAGGATCTAATAAAAAACTGCCTTCCCCTGTACCTGCTTCTTTGGCGATGTCGCGGTTGTCATTAGTGCCAAATGCAAAGACGAGTCGAGCATCGCATTCGTTGGCAAAGCGGAGGGTTGCTTCTGAATGCCATCGGGCTTCTATCTGCTGACTGCTGTTGCCGCACAGACCTAAGTTGTAGTGGGTCAATTTGTAGTGAGGTGAGCTAACTGCCGCACAGACGCGGCTAGTCCAGCCTAAGTAAGTTGGATCGCCTGAACCATTGACAAAGGAGTCACCAAAGAAGCAAATTCGGATTTCTTTCATAGGGTTTTACAGTCTAATCATTTTGCGAACTAGCGCCTTTGGCTGCTTGGGTGCGGGTTTCGATTTCGGTGAGTGCCTGTACGACTAAATTTTTGGCTTGGAGTTTCCAGCCGCGTTTTTGAATGAGGATAGCGGCAGCGCCGCCGACTAAAGTGGCGACAAAATCTACCGGCTGTGTGAAGGAAATGCCGAATAGCAAGCCTAAGCCTGCAATCCCCCAAAAGGGTAACGATACGGCCTGCCGTTGCTCTAGCAAAATTTCATCCAAAAAGTTGCGCGGCAAATCAGTTTCTAGCTCTTGCTTGACCTGCTTTTGCTGCGTGGGTGATACCGAGAGCGCTATCTTTTGTCGCAGTTTTTCGATTTTGCGCGCGTCGGTGCTGTACTCAGCGAGCTGATCTTCAGCCAGCATCACCAGGCGCTCTGTCTGAGACATGTCAACTTTTCCTGATAGAGGATAACTGTAGTTTACAGTACACAAATCACCTGATCTCAAGGGAATTCTGGTGAAAGGCAGGCGGCATTAAGGGGCAATCAGGAGTCCATCCGAGCTACAGGAAGGGGCCAGCAGGGGAAGATCGATCACAAATTCAGTGCCTTGATTGACTCGCGAGGTGAAGCTAAGCTGGCCGCTGTGCTTTTCGGTGATGATTTGATAGCTGATAGACATACCCATACCGGTGCCTTTGCCTACTGGCTTGGTGGTAAAAAACGGATCGAGAATTCGAGGCTGAATCTCTTCTGGAATGCCGCAGCCATTGTCGGCGATACGAATGATGGCGCGATCGCCCCTCAGTTCAGTCGTCACCGTAATTTGTGGCTGAAGATGCTCGTCCAAGGCATCGATAGCGTTGGCCAAAATATTCATAAATACCTGATTGAGCTGGCTGGGGTAGCAAGTGACGGGCGGTAGATCGCTATACTGCTTAATCACCTTGATCGTCTGAAGGCTTTGGGTCAACTTGAGTCGGTTGCTCAAAATCACCAAAGTGCTGTCAATGCCTTCGTGAAGATCGACGGTTTTGGCGGCGGCTTCATCCAATCGAGAAAAATTGCGCAAAGACAGCACAATTTCTCGAATTCGCTCAGTGCCGATAGCCATAGAGTTCAGCAGGCTAGGCAAATCGGCTCGTATAAAGTCGAGATTGATCGCGGCGATGTGGTGAGAAATTGCCTCGTTGGGTTCTGGATAAGCCTGATGATACAAATCCACGAGTTCGAGCAAGTCTTGCGCGTATTCTTGAGCGGGCTCCAAGTTGCTATGAATGAAGCCCACAGGATTGTTGATTTCGTGGGCAACGCCTGCGACCATTTGACCGAGACTAGACATTTTTTCGGCTTGAATAATCTGGGCTTGGGTGCGCTTGAGCTGATCTAGGCTTTGAGCTAGGGCTTGAGACTGGCAGTGGCTTTGGGTGTAGAGGTTTGCTTGGGTGATAGCTATAGCCAACTGATCGATCACGGCCTGCAAAAGTTCGATTTCGCCAGCTCTCCACTCACTAGGAGCGTCGTTTGCCGCGCGATCTGACGACTGAAGGCGATAGCAAATAATCACCCCCACTTGATCGATTTCGACCGGAATGGGCATGAGAACTTCTGAGCGAATGCCTAAGCGGGTCAAAAAAGCCTGATGCACCGGGTCGCTGCACCCGCTAACGTGATCTACTTTGGTCATCGTTTGATGGGCAAGTTGGCTAGGATCTGAGCCTAGCTGATCCGCTGGATGTGCCCCTAAATAAATCCCGTTAGGGCTAGTGTCAAAAGCGTTGACTACCTTCCAAGTCAGCTTGCTGGGATGACTATCGAGCCAAGCAAAGCCGCAGTAGTCTAGCTTTAGCCCTTGGTGTAGAGCTTTGATGGTGGTGGCAATGACGGTATCTAAATCGAGCGAATTGCGGATTTCGGTGGTGATTTGGTTAAGCACGGCTTGGCGCTCGGCGATCGCTTGCAAGCTGATTTCGGCGGCTTTGCGATCGCTGATATCGCGAATAATCGTTGAAAAAGACTCAATTTCACCAGCGGCAGACTTGTGGCAAATAATCACCTGCGAAACTGGAATGTCTCGGCCATAGCGATTGCGAATCACCGATTCACCCACCCACATACCGCGTTCGGCGGCGGTGGGTAGAGCAATCGTCATCACCATAGCGTTCATAGCCGGACTCGTCACCTCGCTAATATGAAATTGGTTGATTTTTTCGGGTGGGATGCCTAAGATTTGCTGACCGGCTCGATTCAGATACAGATTATGGCCTGCGGCATCGGCACTACTTACCAGATCAGGGGTCGCTTCTAAAATGGCTAACAATCTGGATTGATTCTCTTTGGTTTCTTGTTGATCGGTAATGTCTTCAATGATGCCGACTAGCCCGGAGACTTCGCTGCGAGCGTTGTGTAAGGGAATTTTGCTGATGTTAATCCACGCTTGCCGATTGCCTGCCTGAAGCAGCGACTCAACCACATCAAGTTCTGGGCGATCGCTCCCCATTACCGCCTGATCGCACTGCACAAAGCGATCTGCCTCTTGCTTTTGCCAAGGCATGTCGTAATCTGTTTTGCCGACGATTTTAGTGACATCTTCTGTGCCAGCGGTCAGCGCAAAGGCCCGGTTGCAGCCAACATAGCGGCTTTCACGATTTTTCCAAAAAATAGCAGCAGGCAACGTATCGATTACCTGTTGATAAATGAGCTGAGCAGTCGTTAAAGCAGCTTCGGCGGTTTTTTTGGCTGTGATGTCAGTCGCGGTGACGATGATTTGAGTGATGTCTGTGAGGGTATTTTTTGTGGCGGTATTTTTTACCGGATAGCCGCTCAGGCTCCACCACATATCGTCAGTTGCCGTGGGTAAGCAAGCTTCAAAAGCTATCTGATGTTTGAATTGTACGCACTGGAGCAAATGCTGATGGAATAGGCTGGCAATGTCGTTAGGAAAGGCTTCACTGAGCCGCTGACCTTGAATGGGGCGAATAGAGATAGGGCTTTTGGCGGCGATCACTGGATTAAACGCCACAAAGCGAAAATCTGCCCCGCCGTCAATTACATCCATGACATAGATGCCGTAGCCGGGATCATTCCACAGCACTTCGGAAAACGCCCTGGGATCGATCACCGACACTAACTGAGAAAGATCGCTCGGACAGTCCGCAAGTATTGCTGGTTCCACTATTGATACACACTGACTAAAGGCAGACTAAAGGCAAAAATCTGGGTTGATATCAGCCCCAATATCAGCCTTTTGGCTGACATCAGAAGCTCATTAATCGTCCTTTGAGTGTTCCCAAAAGGCCAATTGGCCCTTGCCTTTAGGAGAGGGCTTTTGATTTAAGCTGGAGCACTCGTTGGGCACTCGGTTTTGGGCACAGGTTTTAGACACTCGGTTTTGGACACTCCGTTTTGGACACTCGGTTCTGAAGCTAAAATCAGCACTATGGATCTTTTTGAGCAGCATCAGCAAGCGTTGATTGAAGCCGAAGCGCCTTTGGCGGCTAGGATGAGGCCGCGATCGCTGTCAGAATTTATCGGTCAAGCTGCCATCTTGGGCCCAGGCCGACTGCTGCGCCGCGCGATCAAAGCCGATCAGCTCTCTTCTGTAATCTTTTATGGCCCCCCTGGCACCGGCAAAACTACCCTTGCCCGCGTGATTGCCAACACCACCCAAGCTCAGTTTGTAGCCATCAATGCCGTATTGGGCGGTGTTAAAGATATTCGAGCCGCGATTGATCTCGCCCAAACCCAGCGAGGACAACGCGGCCAGCGCACGATTTTATTTGTCGATGAAGTGCACAGGTTCAACAAGTCTCAGCAAGATGCGCTGCTGCCTTGGGTCGAAAATGGCACCGTGATTTTAATCGGCGCGACTACCGAAAATCCTTTTTTTGAAGTGAACAAAGCCCTGGTGAGCCGGTCGCGCCTTTTTCAGCTTAAGCCCTTAGAAGCTGCTGACTTAAGCCAAATTCTTCAGCAGGCTTTGGACGACAAGAAGCGAGGCTACGGGAATAAAAAAGTGCAGGTCGATCCGGACGCGCAGGCGCATTTGGTGAACATTGCCAACGGTGATGCCCGGACGCTGCTAAACGCGCTAGAGCTAGCGGTGGAAACCACACCGGCTGATGAGTCGGACTGCATTCGCATCACTTTAGCAGTGGCTGAAGACTCGATTCAGCAGCGGGCCGTGCTTTACGACAAAGAAGGCGACGCGCATTTCGACATTATCAGCGCCTTTATCAAAAGTGTGCGCGGCTCTGATCCTGATGCAGCGCTGTATTGGCTAGCGCGGATGGTGTATGCCGGAGAAGATCCGCGCTATATTTTTCGGCGCTTGGTGATTTTGGCCTCAGAAGATGTAGGCATGGCCGATCCGAGTGCGGTGGGGGTAGTTATTAGCTGTGCGGCGGCTTTTGATCGGGTGGGAATGCCGGAGGGGCGCTATCCGCTGGCTCAAGCGACGCTGTATTTGGCGACTGCGCCTAAAAGCAACAGCACAATGGCGTTTTTTGATGCGCTGGCGGCAGTAGAGCGTGAGCGCGAAGGCGAGGTCCCGAATGCGATGCGCGATGCGACTCGCGATCATCAGGGGTTTGGGCATGGGGCGGGATATCTGTACCCACATGCCTACCGCGATCACTGGGTGGCGCAGCAGTATTTGCCGGGAAGCTTACAGGGTCAGGTTTTTTATCAGCCTTCGGATCAGGGCTATGAGGCCAGCATTCAATTACAGGTGGCTCGGCGCAGAGAAGCGCAGCTAGCGGCTTTGGTAGAGGCAGGGAGCGTAGGCGCTAATGCTTGGTCATCACCGGAAGCGCTGACTTTTGGGCCGGTCAATGCGAGTGAGGATAGATGGTTGCAGCGGGCCAGCGGAGTGCTAGGTGAGCAGATGGGAGAAGTGCGCGATCGCCTCTTCCAAACCCTTCGCCCCCAGCGCCACCATGTTTTGCTAGATCTCAACGCCCGCAGCGGTTTGCTGACTTGGGAGGCGGTGCGCCTGGTGCCAGAAGGCGGCGTCTTTAGCTGTGTCACTACCGATAAAGACTATCAAGCGCTTACAGAACAATCCGCTGTGCTAAGCGAATTATCTCGGCCCACAGTTGTTAGAGTCAGCGCCACAAACTGGCTAGCAACGCTCAAACAACAAACTGAAACAGACTCTTCTATTTTGTTTGACGGGATAATCGGGCGCAATGTCCTAATGGCATTACCCAACAAACTAGCTGCGATTGAACAGATTTTTCAGCTTTTAAGCCCAACTGGGCAGCTTGTGTTAGCCGAATCCATTCCTTCTCGCAGTCAGAGACTCTCGCAATTATTAGAGCCCTCTCAAACAGAGCCCGATCTCTTGAAACAGCTTACTGCCGCTGAAAATCAGCTATTTCACGATTCAACAGATGCGATGGTAAATTGGGATGTGCCCGACTTACAGCGAGACTTTGCAGCAGTGGGTTTGAATTGTCAAATTGAAACCGTGACTTTCAAAACGCCGTTAGTCATTACCTCAGCGCTGTTAGAGCGGTGGTTAGGACAATCCGGAAAGTACCGCCAGCTTTTGACCAGCCAAAACTTAAGCTCAAAAGAAGTTGATCTGATCGCTCAGCAGTTTACTCGGCAGTTGGCTAATCAGAGTGTTTTGTGGCATCGAAGTATTGCTTTTATACAGGCGACTGGCGGCTGACTGGCGGCTGACGTTCGCGAATGAAAGGCTGGCTTTTGAATTCTTCAATAGAGAGCAACGATGTTTGCAGTTGATGACTTATCGCTATATTCCGATACGTTTGGTTACATCGCTTAAACGATCTAACGCGTAAGTCTGAAGGAAAAGTGTAGATCCTTCGCTTTTCGATTTTTGTCTCTATAACTAATTAACAAGGAGCAAATGGTTTCTGCTTCATTTCTGCCTGCAAACATATGCGCTTCAAAACTTGCGCGATTTGCTGCAAACCTTCACAGTACTGATTTAACCCCAACTCAACTCAACCCAAACTATCTAAATTTTGCTTATGGCTGCTCTAAAAGTTGGCATCAATGGATTTGGCCGGATTGGCCGCCTCGTTTTTCGGGCGGCGATTAACAACCGCCATATCGAGTTCGTCGGCATTAATGACTTGGTTGCGCCTGAGACTCTGGCCTACATGCTCAAGTATGACTCGACTCATGGCACCTTCTGTGGCGATGTCGAAGCTCGTGACAATGGCATTATTGTCAATGAGCGGTTTATCCCTTGTACGGCCATTCGTAATCCGGCAGAGCTGCCTTGGGGTGAATTGGGCGCTGATTATGTCGTGGAATCGACCGGTCACTTTATCACCCATGACACAGCCAATGCCCATTTGGTCGCGGGCGCTAAGCGAGTGATTCTCTCGGCTCCGACCAAGAGCCCGGACGAGGTACGCACCTTTTTGGTAGGGGTGAACCATGAGACGTTTAATCCGGCGAGCGATCGCATTGTTTCCAACGCTAGCTGTACCACCAACTGCCTTGCCCCCATCGCCAAAGTCATCAACGACAGCTTTGGCCTAGCAGAAGGGCTCATGACCACCATCCACGCCGCCACCGCGACTCAACCTACAGTTGATAGCCCCTGCGGTAAAGATTTACGCGGTGGCCGAGGCGCAGGCCAAAATTTGATCCCGGCTGCTACCGGCGCGGCCAAAGCCGTTACTTTGGTGCTGCCAGAACTCGCTGGTAAGCTTACAGGCATGGCCGTACGCGTCCCTACGCCGAATGTTTCGGTAGTAGATCTTACCTTCCGCACCGAGCGCGCCACTAGCTACGACGAAATTTGCACGCAAATGCGCGAGGCTTCTTTGGGCAGCCTGCGGGGCATTTTGGGTTATACAGACGAGCCGCTGGTTTCTTCCGACTTTAACGGCGATCCCCATTCCAGCATCTTCGATGCCAAAGCGGGGATGGCGCTCAATGATCGCTTTTTCAAGGTTTTGGCTTGGTACGATAATGAGTGGGGCTATTCTAACCGAGTGATGGATTTGATGCTGTATATGGCTCAATCAGAAGGAATTCTTGCTGACTCGGCTGTGCCCGCCATGGCGTTAGCTTAGGTTGTTCTAGTCGCTTAGCGAGATCTTTCTTCGCTGCTTCCAACCGCTTTCTACGAAAGCCGATAGTATCCTGTTGAGATAGGGGCACTATCGGCTTTTTGAGTATGCAAAGCCTGATGGTCACGCTTCGATGAAGCCATGTCTGACGTGTTGATGAGCCATTAACTCTATTGATTAGCGGGTGATTGGCGGGTGATTAGCGGGTTGATCTATTCATCCAGTACTGTAGTGATGAAGCTGCTGTAGATAGGGTTTTATGCCGCTTGATTTGCCTCGTTTTTATCGTGCTGCCAATCCTAGTCGCCCGCTGGAGGTGACTAAGTTGGAAGATCGGCGCTATTACATTAATTTTGCCTCGGTCAGGGGCGGCGATATTGTCAGTGAGCTGGGGCGGACAATTGCTAGGCTGTCGCCGGATGAGCCGACGACTCAGCTCTTTACAGGCCATATTGGCTGTGGTAAATCGACTGAACTGTTTCGCTTGAAAGGCGGGCTAGAGCAACAGAACTTTCATGTGGTGTATTTTGAGTCGGATCGTGACTTGGAAATGGCCGATGTGGATGTGAGCGATATCTTGCTAATGATTGCTCATCAGGTGGCGGAAAGCATGGAATCGCTAGGGATTCGGCTGCGGCCTACCTACTTAGAA
>JBGTIK010000243.1:0-16748 GCA_041745715.1 Phormidesmis sp. | reverse complement strand
CTATGAGACTGGCAAGAAGGCTACTGATGAACTCAAAGCCAGCATTCAAATTGTTTTCGATGATGTCTTACCGAAATGGAATTACACCGCCTTGGCTAACCCCTCTCAAATTGGCTCAACTATTTAATCCTTGATCCTAAGTGAATAACACTTGCCTGTAATTTGGAGCTGTTTAACGTTGTAAAAGAACCGCTTGATCTTGATGGATTTATTCTGTTTTATTCTCATGCTAATCTCATTTTTTCGTCAGGCAATCATCAGATCTACAACAGATTTTTTCAGATTATGTCTTGCATTCTAGAAAGCAGTTATCGCACGAGGCAGCCACGACAACCAGAAAATAGCGACAAACCAGCAATGTAAAAACGATATTAGACATTATTGGCAATAAGAGAGCAAAAATGAACTCAAAGCCTTACTCAGCAGGCACTTTAGGCAATTTTTAAGCGATCTCTGCAACCCTTGTGTAGCAAGGGTTGCAACTATTGCCGATTAAGTCTATTGATTAAATGTGGTTGGTATGTTTTATTTGACTAGGGTATACTTATGCTTTATGCCAAGCTATCGAGTAGTTTTTTGTCGATAGTTCACTATTTTTTCTTTGAGAGAATTAAGTATATGTGTGTAGGTTGCCTCGTAATTTCTGCTTTCACATTTATTGTTCCGGTGTCTGATGCGCCTGTATCTAGCGTCCCTCAGACTGTAAACGGTTCAGCAACGTCAACTCTTGCGATCGCTCAACAGTCTGCTCAGCAGTCTGCGGGCATAGCAACTGTAGAGCAAGAAATCCAGGCAGTTTTAGCTCAATTGCCAGACTCTAAAGATTCTGAGCTTTTGCAAGATGGCTTAGAAGCGACTCTAATTCGCTTAGATACAGCCACCAGTGACCAGCAGGCTCAAGCCATCATTGATGAAGAAGTCAATAAATTGGCTGAGGCGTTGGCAAAAGCACCCAATGCAGATCAAGCCGCGAATATTTTGCTGGACATTCGCGACCCATCAGCCACTGATAGTTTCCAGAACGTTCCTAACTCACCACAACTTCAGTCAAGCGCTGACTCCGTGCTGCCCGCAGGTCTACAGCTCAATCAGCGCTCAGGCTGGATTTCTTGAGCGACCTGTTGAGTTGACCAAATCACTTGCTTCAAAAGTCTCGAAAAGTAGTTTGATAAAATTCAAGAACATCTGTGACAGAAATTTCCTCTTTGAGTGAGTTTCTGTCTTTTTTTTATTTTGAAGTGAGCTTCACTCCATAGACTGATATTTAGCGCTAACACGGCTCAAAATGCTAGGGGGGGGGATTGTTTCTGTGATTTGGATCGTTTTTACTGGCTAGTGCATTGAATTTCTGGCCCCTATGAAAATTCTTCCTCTTTTCCTGGCGCTTAGCCTTAGCTTGGTGGCCTGCGCGAAGCCGTCATCTGAATCTGCTGTGGCTCCACAATCAGGTGATACGACTGAATCTGGTGCTGCTAGTGAGGCTAACGAGCAGACGAAACCTTTGGTGGTGACGACTGTTGCGCCACTGACTAATATTGCGAGTAATATTGCGGGCGATCGCATTCAAATCACCGGGATCGTTCCAGAAGGCACTAATTCCCACACATTTGAGCCGCGACCTTCCGATGGTGACCTGCTGGCTAAAGCTGACTTGATTTTGGTTAATGGCCTAGATTTGGAAGATCCCAGTATTAATTTGGCAAAAGCCGTTAAGGCCGAAAGCACGGACATTTACGAGCTTGGCACCAATACGATTAGCCGTGAGGAATGGGTATTTGACAACAGCTTCCCGGAGGCCGGGGGTAAACCCAATCCACACCTGTGGGTCAGTACCGCCTATGCTGAAGCCTATGCCAAAGAGTCGGCTGAGCAGCTAACGACGCTCGATCCAGAAGGCGCTGACTATTATCAGAAGAACTTGGATGCCTATCTCGCCAAGCTAGTAGAGCTTGACCGCGTAACTCGCGAAGTCGTTGAAAGCATTCCGGCTGAAAATCGCAAGCTTCTGACTTATCATGATTCGTGGCCTTACTGGGCAAAGGAGTATGGATTTGAGGTGATTGGGGCGATTCAGCCCTCTGATTTTAATGAACCCTCGGCTCAAGATGTAGCTGCTTTAATTGATCAAATTCGGGAGACGGGCGTGCCAGCGATTTTTGGCTCTGAAGTGTTTTCTAGCAAGGTGGAAGAACAGATTGCTCAAGAAGCAGACGTTAAGCTCGCCAATACCAGCGATGATGATCTGCCTGGAGAAGGCTCTGCCAATGCGATGGAAAATGACAATCCCGAACATACTTACATCGGCATGATGGCCGATAATTTGCGAATTTTGGCAGAGAACTTAGGCGGCGATCCCAGCCTCGTCGATCAGCTTGACACTACAAATGTTGTTGGCCCTGCCGCTCCTAAAGGATGATTTAAAGTTGATTGAAGATTTATAGAAGAACGATTAAAGCTCTTAAAAGTTGATTACATGCCTGTACTACCTCTACTCGAAGCTAAAAATTTGGCCTGTGGCTATCAGCAAAGTCCAGTCTTTTCTCATGTCAATTTGTCGCTGTATCCAGGTCAGCTAGCGGGGCTCGTCGGCCCCTCTGGTAGCGGTAAAACAACCTTGATGAAAGCCTTATTAGGGCTGGTGAAGCCTTGGGCTGGTGAAGTGTGCATTCAGCAGCAGCGGCTGCAAGCTGGGCAACCGCCGTTTAAGATGGGTTACGTGCCTCAGGTGGAAACTGTCGATTGGAATTTTCCGGTGACAGCAGAAGAAGTGGTGATGATGGGCCGCTACCGCAAGCAGCGCTTTTTTCCGTTTCCATCAAAGCGCGATCGCACAATCGCCAAAGAGCTGCTGCGCCGGGTTGGGGTAGCGCATGTTGCTAAGCGCTCGATCGGTGAACTCTCAGGCGGGCAGCAGCAGCGCGTTTTCTTAGCCCGCGCGCTTGTTGGAGAGCCCGATATTGTGCTATTAGATGAGCCGACGAGCAGTTCTGATCTGCATATTCAGCATGAGTTGCTGCATCTATTAGCTGAGCTGAATGCGCAGGGGCTAACGATTTTGCTCTCTACACATGATCTCAATTCGGTGGCGACTCATTTACCCTGGGTGATTTGCTTTAATCATGGCATTGTCACGCAAGGCGATCCGATGGATGTGTTTACACCCTCGATTTTGGCAGAAACTTTTGGCGGCGCAATGGTGGTTAATCATGACGGCGATCGCATTATGATTGCAGGCAGTATGACCTCCGTTCGGCATCAGATGAAAACCAATTTACCTGCCGTGCTGCGCTAGTTTCAAGCCCGTTCTCTCGTTTTAAGTCCGTTCTTCACGTCAGTTTCAACCTAGCTTTAACCCTATGCTCGATCTGCTGCTGCGTCCGTTTGAATATGAATTTTTCATTCGCGCGATGGGGGTAGGCGTGTTAGCAGGGCTGCTCTGTGGGGTGATGGGTGTGTACATTATCACCCGCCACATGAGCTACATTGCTCACGGCCTCTCTCATGCCATTTTGGGGGGAGCGGTGCTGAGCTATGTGCTGGGGATAAATTTTTATTTTGGCGCTGGCGTTTGGGGATTTGTGGCGGCTTTAATCATCCAGTATTTAACCGGTAAGCGGGTTTATGCCGACGCGGCCATCGGCATTGTTACCACCGCTAGCTTTGCCCTGGGTGTGGCCGTTATTAGCACTTACCGCTCATTTACGCGCAGCTTTGAAGCGGCTTTGTTTGGCAACGTTTTGGGGATTACGCCCACAGATGTTTGGATTGTGGCAATAGTTACGGTAGTGCTGCTGTCGCTGATTTTTGTGTTTTATCGTCCGCTGCTATTCTGGAGCTTTGATCGAGAAGTGGCTCAAGTGCACGGCGTGTCTGTATTTTCAATGGATACGCTGTTTGCGCTGATGCTAGCGGCGCTGATTGTGTCTACGCTGCAAATTTTGGGGGTGACGCTGATTATTTCGGCGATTGTGATCCCGGCTTCGACGGCGAGGCTATTGAGCGATCGCTTTGGCGTGATGATGATTATTTCAGGCGCAATTGGGGCGGTGATTGCCTTCTTTGGCATTTATCTGAGCTACTACCTTGACATTGCTAGCGGTGCTAGCGTAGTTCTGCTCTCTACATTAGTTTTTACGATTGTTCTAGCCTGGACAAATATCCGGCGGCATCACCGCAAGCGCTTTATTTCGATAGATGATCACACTCACCCATCGGTTAAAGCGCCCTAGGTTTTGTCTGCTGGCTACTGGCTATATCTACTGGCTATACCAGTCTTTTTTCCACTGCTTCATCAAATCGATTTCGGCTTCTTGGGTTCTCAAAATGTCGTTGGAAAGCTGCTGGATTTCTGGGCGATCGCTGTTTTTCAACGCCTGCTGCGCCATCACCAACGCGCCATCGTGATGCGGAATCATGCCATTGATAAAGCGCAGGTCAAACTCATCATCGGCTTTACCCAAGTCACCATCCATGCGCATACCCGACTGCATCTCGTCAGACATCATCATGCTATGGCCCATACCCGCATCGTACATCACCGGCTCAGCGCTGGCATCTGGATACCAAGCCTGACGCCATTGCTGCATTTTGGCGATTTCGCCTTCTTGCGCAGCGATAATATTTTGCGCTAGCTCCTTGACTTCGGGGCGTTGAGAATTTTGCAAAGCGGCTTCGGCCATGTTGATGGCTCCCTGATGGTGCAACATCATCCCATCTATAAATCGCAAGTCGAACTCAGCATCTTTGGGGCCAAGTTCCATTGTCATCATATGATCGCCCATTTGGTCTGCCATCGGCATCGAATCACCCATTGGCATGTTATGACCCGGCATTTGAGAGCTAGAGCGAGAGCTGCACCCTACTAGGGCCGCAGAGGTAGAAGCTAGTACCCCTAGAGAGAGCAGAAGAGCGTAAGTTTGGTTCAAGCGCATATAAACAACACATCCTTGTGGTAAAAGGCAAGCAAACTGTCGGTTTTAAATACTGCCTACAGTGGGCTGCTTGACATGACTATTAACAAGTATGACGCTGAAAAATGAAACGCGGATGAAACCGGACTTTGAGCCCAACCAGGTTCTAGGGCTGATGCCGCCATTAGAGCCAAGAGCCCTGAAATGCAAACGTGTGATAAGTAAAGCCTGATCAACCATTTAGATTATTCAATGATACTTGTCACAGAGATAGATATTGACGATGGTATGCTTTATTTATTGAGTAACTCCGCATTTTTATTTTATGGCATAGATAGGAATCTATTGTTGTGATCGTTCACGTCTAGGCATTTCTACGCTGTATATGCAGACTTTGCGGTGAAGCTGATTGAAATTTCCGGGAGATTTCCGGCTTGAAACTTTCCACTGAGGCTCACGTCCATGATCACTGCCAATACCTTGGCTCATACCAGTTGGCTGATCCCTTGCTATCCCATGCTGGGGGCAGCGCTCTCGATTTTTTGGTCGCCTGCTTTAATTCGGCTTTCTGGCCCCAGGCCCGTGGGCTACCTCAATTTATTGACGACCGTTTTTGCGCTCATTCATAGCGCTGTGGCCCTAGTAGCCGTGTGGGGTCAGCCTGCTCAGTTTTTGCAAATTCCCTGGCTGCAAATTGCTGATCTTAATTTGACGTTACCGCTGGAGCTGTCAGCGTTGACGCTGGGTGCAAGCTTAGCGATTACCGTTCTGAATTTGCTGGTGCAGATTTATGCGGTGGGCTATTTAGAAAGGGACTGGGGCTGGGGGCGAATGTTTTCGCTGTTGGCGCTGTTTGAAGCAGGAATGACCGCGCTGGTGCTGTGTGATTCGCTGTTCTTTAGCTACATTTTGCTGGAGATTTTGACGCTGGGCACCTATTTAATTGTGGGCTTTTGGTTCAATCAGTCGCTGGTGGTCACGGGCGCGCGCGATGCGTTCCTGACGAAGCGGGTTGGCGATTTGATTCTGCTGATGGGGGTGCTGGCACTGTATCCATTGGCGGGTACTTGGAACTTTAGTGAATTGACTCAGTGGGCGCAAACTCATGCTGAAATTGCTCAAGTTGAGCCGCTGACGTTAGCGCTGATTGGCACGGCATTGGTGGCCGGGCCGGTGAGTAAATGCGCTCAGTTTCCGCTGCATCTGTGGCTCGATGAAGCGATGGAAGGGCCATTGCCGACGACAATTTTGCGCAATTCGGTGGTGGTGGCCACTGGGGCTTGGGTGCTGGTGAAGCTACAGCCGGTGATTGCGTTGTCTCCTTTTGCGACAGGGCTGACGATCGCGATTGGCTCCGTGACGGCTTTGGGCGGCACGCTGATTGCCGCTGCTCAAATTGATGCCAAGCGGGTGCTTTCTTACTTGGCGAGCGCCTATATGGGGCTGATATTTGTGGCGGTGGGGACTGGGCAAGTCACGGCGGCGCTGCTGCTGGTGCTGACCCATGCGGTGGCAACGGGGCTTTTGCTGATGAGTACGGGCTCAATTATAGTCAAAGTCATTACCCAAGATCTGACGCAGATGGGCGGGCTTTGGAGCCGTCGCCCGATTACTGGGCTGTCGTTTTTGGTTGGGATTGCGGGGCTGATTGCGCTGCCACCCTTTGGCGGATTTTGGTCAATGATGGCGGTGATGGAGGGGCTTTGGCAGCAGCAGCAGTGGACGCTGATGGCGGTGGTGCTAGCGGCCAATGCGGGGGCTGGCTTTGCGATGATGCGGATGTTTGGACTGATATTTGCGGGCGATCGCCAACCCATGACGGCCCGCTCGCCTGAGCCGATTTGGCTGATTGTGCTGCCAATGGTAATCATGGCCGGTTTTACTCTGCACATGCCGTTGATTATCAGAGCGCTGGCGCTGTATCCGGCTGATGTGGAGCGATCTTTGGCCTCTAGCTGGCCGCTGGGCTGGGCTTTGTTTTTCTCTAGTGTGGCCGGATTGGCTACAGCGAGTTTCTTTTATGTTTTGCGCCGAGTGCAACAGCCTGCGAAGCTGCTACCGCCTGTATTGAATGATCTTTTGGCCTATGACTTTTACACGCCCAAGGTGTATCAGATGACGGCGATCGCGGCGGTCGGCTTACTGTCTCAAATCACCGATTGGCTAGATCGCTATGTTGTCGATGGGTTAGTCAACTTTGTCGGCATCTCATCGCTGTTTAGCGGCGAAGCTCTAAAGTATGTCAATGCTGGTCGGCTACAGCTTTATGCGCTGACGATTGCGTTTTTTGTGGCGGCTATTAGCCTTTATTT
Organism: Phormidesmis sp.; assembly: GCA_041745715.1. Lineage (GTDB taxonomy): Bacteria > Cyanobacteriota > Cyanobacteriia > Phormidesmidales > Phormidesmidaceae > Phormidesmis. Next base: position 9,526 of record JBGTIK010000243.1, on the reverse strand, counting down.
AAGCTGGAGCTACCTCACCTAGCGAGCTTAATCAAGGTCACTTAATCAACGTCAATAAATAGACTCGACGCCTCTTCTCTATTTGCTTTAGCCTGAAAAAAACGTAACTGTTTAGCGTACACATCGAAAACCACTCCCTTACGGTTCCCATAGGGAACCAAGTCCCGTATCTCTAAACACACAGCCGGTCCCCCCTCCGTCGGAGGGGTGGCGCGCAGCGACGGGGTGGGTCAGCACCTTAAGCGACCCACCGACCAACGCTAAACACGTACAAAAAATTTTCTCCTATCAGTCTCAAAACACCCTTATAAAGCCATGTTAAGCACCCTCGTTTGGCTCCCGATTATAGGCAGTTTACTGATTGCCTTTGTGCCTTTTAAGCTCACAGCTCAGCAGTCTCGCACGTTCGCGCTGGTGATTTCTGGCGCTGTGCTGCTCTGGACGATCAGACTCTTTACACAGTTTGATCTGACTAATGACGCCTTTCAAATGCAAGAGTTTATGCCCTGGTTACCGATGCTAGGACTAAACTACGATCTGGCGCTGGATGGGCTCTCGCTGATGATGATCGCCTTAAACAGCCTGCTCACCTGGGTAGCGCTGTACAGCAGTATGGGCAGTATGGAGCGACCGCGTTTCTTCTATTCGCTGATTCTGTTTGTCAGCGGCGGTGTGGCGGGTGCATTTTTGGCCCAAAACCTACTGCTGTTCTTTTTGCTGTTTGAAATTGAGCTGGTGCCGCTTTACCTCTTAATCTCAATTTGGGGTGGAGAGAAGCGCGACTATGCGGCGACAAAGTTTTTGCTGTACACCGCTCTGGCAGGGGCGCTGATTTTGGCGGCTTTTCTGGGTACGGCTTGGCTAGGTAACAGCACCGACTTTTCGTATCAGCAGATGCTGCAAGTCGATCTGGCTTTACCCACTCAAGTTGTTCTATTAGGTCTGTTGTTAGTAGGGTTCGGCATTAAAATTCCGCTGGTGCCTTTTCATACCTGGTTGCCGGATACGTATGTGGCAGCTTCTCCTTCTGTGGCCATTTTGCTGGGCGGCGTATTAGCCAAGCTAGGCACTTACGGCATTTTCCGCTTTGGTTTGGGAATGTTTCCACAGGCTTGGTCGCTGCTATCGCCGTTTTTAGCGGTGTGGGCGGCAGTGAGTGTGCTGTATGGATCGGTGACGGCGATCGCGCAAAAAGACATCAAGCGCATGGTGGCCTACAGCTCCATTGGGCACATGGGCTACGTCATGCTGGGCGGGGCAGCGTTTACCGAGCTGAGTATGGTTGGCGCAATTTCACAAATGGTGTCTCATGGCCTGATTTTGGCGCTGCTGTTCCATTTAGTCGGCGTAGTCGAAGCCAAAGTCGGCACCCGTCAGCTCGATCAGCTCAATGGCCTAATGAATCCCTTGCGAGGACTGCCGGTAGTGAGCGCGCTGCTGGTGCTCAGCGGCATGGCCAGTGCGGGCATTCCGGGTCTGGTGGGCTTTATCACAGAGTTTTTGGTTTTTCAGGGAAGCTACAGCGTGTTTCCGGTGCAGACGCTGCTTTGTGTCGTGGGTACGGGTTTGACGGCTGTGTACTTTGTTATTTTGATCAACCGCACCTGCTTTGGTCGGCTCGATAATCAAAAGGCGCACTACGGCAAAGTTAGTGCCACTGAGCAGGTTCCAGCTTTGGTGCTAGCGGCTTTGGTGGTGGTGCTAGGGCTTCAGCCGAATTGGCTGGTGCATTGGAGTGCGGCAACATCGCGATCGCTAGTCGCCGCTGTACCGATGACCCACGAAGTGCAAGTTGCGACTGAACCACCTTCTTAGGACTTCTTAGGGCTTCTTAGGACTTCTGAGAGATTTGAAGAGATTTTTGTAAGACCTTTTAACGATGCAATGACTATGAACAACACCGCTGTTTTGTCTCCTAAGCTATCGCCCTCTACTCACGAATTTTCTGAGGTGATTCATCGTCTCGAAGCCGGGGGCTCGATGCTGCCCGACACACCCGACAATCTCAAGCAAATCATCGGCATTTATAAAGCCTACGCTGTGCCGATGGAATTTTACTGGCGAGATCTCCTCTACATTGCTGAAAAAGTCTTTCTCAATCCGCTGCCTGCTTTCAAATACTTTATCTCCGACAAGTATCTTGATCGCCCCAACGCCTATGCAGGAGACGGCGCTGATTTACGCATTTGGCGCGGCGAAGCGGACGCTCACCCTGAGCTGAGAGCCTTTATGGAAAAAGGCGAACTCAAGCGCAAACTGCCCAAGCTGCTTCACCATCTTTGGCATGACCGGGTGAACATGGAATTTGCTGAAGCCTGCATGGAAGCTATGCTGTGGCACGAAGATATCAATCCACAGTTCAACACCTATCTCGACAGCGATGAATACAAAAAGAATAGCGATATAGCCATCCGCGCCTATTTCAAAGGCAATCCGCTCATGCTCGGCCTTTACAAGCTCTTTCCTGACATGTTTTTAGAGCAGGTCAAAAAGCTCTCCTACTACGCCAATTTGGGTTTGTTTTGGGAGGTCATGGCTCCCGTGTTCTTTGAAATGAGCGACCTGTACGACGAAGGTAAAATGACTAGCGTACCCGAAGCAATGGACTTTTTGGTGAATGGCATTTTTGCCGTCGCCGGTCGCCCGATTTATCACCATGCTTACATTGACGGCAAATGCTACGAAATCATTCCTAAGTCTCAAGGCTTTACATGGCTCTACGAAGCAGCTTTACCCTATGTAGAGGCTGTCTTTTACCGCACTGCGCCTTTTCGCGGCACTAAGTCTTACAATGCTCAAGCCGGACAGGTGCCCAGCGATCAAAAAGACTTTCACTACGGCATTCTTTACGCCGACGTTTTCCCGGTTGGCAGTGCGGGAATTCCGCCGACCCTGCTAATGCAGGACATGCTGCACTTTTTGCCTGACTATCTGATTGAAGAATATCAGCAGCACGGACGCGGTGAAGATGACATGCTGATTCAGCTTGGAATTACCTTTCAGCGCTCTATGTACAATGTCACCTCAGCGGTGATTCAGGCGCTACGAACGGCTCTGCTGTATCCCTTGGATGATCCTAACCTCGATCATCTCAAAGCCAATCGTCAGTTTTTTGAACAGCAAATAGATCGCTTTAAGCGACCCGAAGCGAGACTGCGCGATGTCCAAAGTCAAAGCTATCGGTAAGGTTTAAGTGATTACTGAACAGTTATCAGTCTCCTACTTTTTAAGGATTTGCTATGCCTAGCATTGTTGATATTGCAGTTCAAAATGACGGATTTTCGACCCTGGTTGCCGCCGTGCAAGCCGCTGGGCTAGTGGAAGTGCTAGCAACAGGTGGCCCTTTTACGGTGTTCGCCCCCAATGATGACGCCTTTGCCAAGCTGCCCCCCGGCACGGTGCAAACACTGGTCGATAATCCGCCGCAGCTAGCTCGAATTTTAAAGTTTCACGTTGTCTCTGGCATTTGGCACAAAGAAGACATAGCCCAACAAACCGCGCTGATGTCTCTCGAAGGCTCTCCCATTCCGGTACGCACTGAGCCCATTTTTGAAGTCAAAAATTCTACCGTACTAGCGGCTGGTATTACAGCGAGTAACGGCGTTATCCATGTGATTGACACCGTTATTTTAATGGGGTAGTTTGTCAAGTACTTGCTCTGATTTTTTTAAGTTATGGCTTCTCGCAAACCGTCTAAATCATCTTCAATTTATCAGATGAAGGTTACGCTCCGAGACTGTCGTCCGCCGATTTGGCGGCGGGTGCAGGTGCGTAGCGATGAGCTATTAGAGCATCTTCACTATGTGATTCAGATATCAATGGGCTGGACAAATTCGCATCTACATTCTTTTGACATTCAGGGGGTGGAGTACGGCGTGCCCATGCCTGAGTTCGATTTTGATGGGATGGGAATGCGTGATGAAGCAAAGGTCAAACTCAGCAAACTGATTCCGGGCGAGAAGTTTAAGTTTTCTTATCTCTATGACTTTGGCGATAGCTGGGATCATCAGATTTTGGTCGAAAAAGTGCTTGAAGCAGATCCTGAAATTAATTATCCCATTTGCATTAAGGCCAAACGCGCCTGTCCGCCCGAAGACTGCGGCGGCACCTGGGGATATGAGAGCTTTCTAGAGGCCATTCGAGACCCGGAGAATCCTGAACATGAGGAAATGTTGGAATGGGTGGGCGGTTCGTTTGACCCAGAGGATGTTGATCTCAATGAGGTGAATGAACAACTGAAGCTCATTCATGAGTGGAAGCGGCTATCAGAAAGTTTCTAACCCTTTTGCTCCCTTTTCAGACTTCTTTTCGGAAAGCGCGGTTGAGAATTTTAAGGGTGTTCTTACTCAACGTCATCTCGGAGCCCGTCGAGCCCGTTTAGGATGATATCTAGCCCAAACTCAAAATCGTGAATGCCGTTGTAGCGACCGCCCATAACCAGATGCGTTAGCTTGTGTGCATAAGGGTATTGATCAGCCGGGAGCTGTGGCTCGAAGTGGGTGGCGGCCTCTGCATAGTCTGCTTTCTCGAACGGAAAGTTCAATTCTTGAAGCGTGAAACCATATATGTGGCTATCTATAGCATTGCAAGCGTGATCTGCCATCTCGAACGAGAATCCCCCTTCTCGAAGGCATCCTAGCGTCGCATCAAAATAGCGCAGCATAGCGGGGCCTATATTTATTCGTGATACCAGCGGCATAGTTGACCAAGGGTGGCACAACAATACCTCGTGAGCAGAGATTGCCCGCCTGCGCATAGATTTTTTCCAGTCCGAACCGATCTCAGGCACTTCAATTTCACTGACAACTTGATCAACAATGGCATCTATTAGATCGTCGCGGTTGGTCACATGGTTGTACAGCGACATAGCCTTGACGCCCAGCGACTGAGCAAGTTTGCGCATAGAGAGCGACTCAATTCCGTGCTCATCGGCTAAACGCAAAGCAGCTACTAGCACCCGCTCTCGATTTAAAGGTAATCGGGTGCTTTGACTGGCGCTGGTTTTGTTAGTCATTGGGCTTTTTCTACGGTCTCTATCGCGATGTGCAGCCTATTATAAAGGGTTTTACTTACATCCTATTGCGATAGACTTACGCCGTATGTTAGGCTTACGGCGTAAGTCTAAAGGATCGGGCCATGAAGGCAATTGTTCAAACTAAGTACGGTTCACCAGATGTTTTGAGGCTGCTGGAGATAGACAAACCTACTGTGGAGGACAACAGCGTGCTAGTGCGGGTAAAAGCAGCGTCTGTGAATGCGGGGGACTGGCATTTGATGAGAGGAAGTCCATTTCTGATTCGCTTTATTTTTGGCGGATTGTGGAAGCCGAAGATTAAGATTCTTGGCTTTGATGTAGCGGGAACGGTTGAAGCGGTTGGTAAGGGCGTGACTCGCTTTCAGATTGGTGATGACGTGTTTGGAGATCTTACTGAGTGTGGATTTGGGGCATTCGCTGAGTATATGTGTGCGACAGAAGAAGCATTGATACAAAAGCCTGATGGGCTAACTTTTGAAGAGGCAGCGGTGATTCCGGGGGCTGCACTGGCGGCTCTCCAAGCCCTCTGCGACATTAAGCAAGTCCAGCCAGGGCAAAAAGTGTTGATTAACGGGGCATCAGGCGGTGTGGGATCGTTCGCGGTGCAGATTGCCAAAGCCTTTGGCGCTGAAGTGAGTGCGGTTTGTAGCACTGCAAAAATGGACAGGGTAAAGTCACTGGGCGCAGACCATGTGATTGACTACACACAGACAGACCCGACTCAAACCGAGCAACCGTATGATCTAATTGTTGATGCAGCGGCCTACCGCTCAGTGTTTGACTATTTACCCGCGTTAAAACCTGAAGGAGCTTATGTTTTGGTGGGTGGCGCGATCGCTCGTTTGCTTCAGGTGATGCTGTTGGGGCCGGTGATTTCTAAAATGAGCGATTCTTCACAGGAAAGGCTTCGCCATCGCACCGTAAAATGCCTTACATCAAAACCTAATCAAGCAGACCTAGTTACTTTAAGCGAACTTATCAACAATGGAAGCATTGTTCCTTATATCGATCAGTGCTACAACCTGAGCGAAGTCCCGACAGCAATTCGTCGCCTTGAGCAGCGGCAGGTGTTTGGCAAGATTGCGATCCGGGTTTAAAGATGGGTGAGGACACCTTTCGTAGTAACAGCGGCAGCAATAAGTGAGCAGGTTGCGGTATCAAATTCTGTAACCGCTAGGAAGATCGCCACAAATTCATCAATAATAAAATTTTTAATACATCCGCGCGGTCTGATAATTGCAACGTTTTTTAAGGCTAACGTTTTTTAAGGCTAACGTTGCTTTTTAGGAGATAGGGAGTACGAAATCCAGCTACTTCTCCAGAGCTGAGACTGACGGCTGAACAAGTCTTGAAGACTGGTTGGTAGCGCCTTCTACGCGCTGTTACAACCTACAGCACCCGTCCAGAGGCTGAGCGGCTCAAATATTGGCCCATGCCTGATCGCCCCAGCCACTTCTCGCCATCGACAATGAGCTGCCCTCGTAGAAACACTTTTTTGACCTTGCCCTGTACCTGACGACCTTCAAAAAGAGAATAGTCTACATTAGAGTGATGGGTGCTGGCGCTGAGCGTATGCTGTTTGTGGGGGTCGAATAGCACAATGTCGGCGTCGCTGCCGACGGCAATCGTGCCTTTTTGTGGAAAGAGGCCAAACATTTTGGCTGGAGCAGTGGCGGTGAGCTGCACAAAGCGATTGAGATTGATTTTGCCTTCGCGGACGCCGCCGTCATAAAGGAGTTCTAGCCGTAGTTCTACGCCCGGTGCGCCGTTGGGAATTTGGTTGAAGTTGTTTTCTCCAAATCGCTTAGATTTAAGCAAACCCATTGGGTTTTCATTGAAGCAAAAAGGACAGTGATCGGTGGCGACAATCTGCAAATCGTCGAACTGTAGCCCTCGCCACAGCTCATGCTGGCATTTGTGATCTCTGAGCGGCGGCGTCATCACATACTTAGCGCTTTCAAACCCCGGTCGGTCATATTCTGATTCGTCTAAAAAGAGGTAGTGCGGACAGGTTTCGGCAAAGGCGTGAATGCCGCGATCGCGCGCCTCCACTACAGCGTCCAACGCCTCTTTGGCCGAAAGATGCACGATGTACACCGGCACTTCAGCCAGTTCAGCAATCCGAATGACGCGATGCGTGGCTTCTCCCTCCATCAGCCGAGGCCGGGTGAGCTGGTGAAACTTGGGCGATGTATTGCCCGCCGCTAAGGCTTCTTCAATCAGCGCTTGAATGACAATGCCATTTTCGGCATGAACATTCACCATGCCGCCCTGATCGCCGACTTTGCGCATAATTTTATAGATCCCGGCGTCATCGACCATCATCACGCCGGGATAGGCCATGTATAGCTTGAAGCTAGAAACGCCTTCAAAATTGATCAAATCAGGTAGCTCAGCGATCGCGTCATCATTGGCATCGGTCAAAATCACATGAAAGCCGTAATCTACACAGCACTGCGGTTCGGCGGCTGCCAGTCGCCTATAAAGCGCGGCTTTGGGGCTTTCTCCTTGAAACTGATGGGCAAAGTCAATGATAGTTGTGGTGCCACCAAAGGCCGCTGATTTTGTGCCGCTCTCGAAGCTATCGCAGGTGTAAACGTCATTGCCCATCGGGGTTTCCATATGCACATGCACATCAATGCCCCCCGGCATCACCAACAGATTAGTGGCATCATGAATGTCCGCGCCTTCGACGGCTAGCGTATCTGATAGACTGCGGGCGATTGCCTCTACTTTCCCATGCTCAATTAAAATATCTGCCACATAATCGTCGACGGCGGTAACAATCCGACCGCCTTTAATCAGCGTCTTGCTCATGAATTAGTCCTTTGATTTAAGTTCGCACCCGGCTCACCTCAAAACTTCTCCTACTTCTGTTGCGCCTTATAATCCGCCCAGCTGCCAATATCTGAGATGTCGGGCCAGCCATCAGCGTCAATTAGCGCTTTGGGATAGAGCATTGCGATCGCACTTTTCCCATCCGCTAAGCTCACTTCTGCCGGGTACATATCCGGCGGCTCAGTCGAAACGAGATAGTCATATTGAGCGCAGGTCAGCTCATAAATTTCACCCGGAATTGAAATGCCGCCGGTTTCGACTTCATAAATGCCCGGATGCCAGCCGTCTTTAACCGCGTGTAGGCGGTACTTAGGCGCAGTTTTGGCCTCTTTCAAGAAGGTTGCAGACTGTAAGTTTTGGTGATCGGGCTGACCACGTAGCGCTGATCCGCAAATGAAAACATGCTTAGTATCTGGCATGGGAGATTACCTGGGGAAAGCTGGTAGAAATGAACTGTTTATGAACGTCAGAGATAAAAAAGTGAACAGATGTAGAAATCCGAGAGTCTTAGGTGTTTCAAAAGTGACTGTCTTAATAAGTCTGTCCTAAAGATAGAGGCTAACTGTTTTGTAGGTCAATGATCGCTTCAACAACTCGACGTTTGCTGTCCATGAGGTGATCTGTAATCTTTAACAGCGGCAACAGCGGCTTCGGACTGCCCACGCGCGATCGCCCGGTTCCAAATCGCCTGAAATAATACTCTTGCGCCAGGCTTGATAGGTCTGTTCGTGCAGGGCCGCCGGACGCGGCAGCGGAGTCGCAGAGATCGTCAATTTGGATACGTCCGATACAGTTTTACAGGTTGCCGTCTGTATACAGTGGACGGAGCATGTATACAGAAACCGCCTACTCAAGGGATAAAGTTTAGAAAAACGCAGGTTCAGAAAAACACCGGCCCAGCCCAGGCCAAACAGTTAGGTTAACCTCAATCAGGTCAGGCCAAATGTCTCTAAACGCTCAGCCATTCATTACTCAGCCCGAACAGCTTTCTGCCCCAGCCTTAGATACCGTTTCAGATCGCACCGAGAAAGCCCTAGAAACAGCCGCTGCCGGTGTCTCGCTGCGATCTGTTACCAAAAAATACGGTACCTTTACCGCCATTGAAAATCTTACCCTAGACATCCCAGCGGGTGCTTACTGCTGCTTACTTGGCCCTAGCGGCTGCGGTAAAACAACGGCTTTACGAATGATTTCTGGCCATGAAGACGTGACGAATGGTGAAGTGTTGATCGGCGATCGCGCCGTCACCCACCTGCCGCCCGCCCAGCGCAACACCGCCATGATGTTTCAAAACTACGCGCTGTTTCCGCACAAAACCATTTGGCAAAACGTAGAATTTGGCCTCAAAATGAAGCGCGTACCCCAGCCAGAACGCCGCCAGCGGGTAAACGAAATTTTGGAGCTAGTGGGTCTGAGCCACACCGCCGATCGCAAGCCCAATATGCTCAGCGGCGGGCAGCAGCAGCGCATTGCCTTAGCTAGAGCCCTCGTCAACCGCCCGCAGGTACTCATGCTCGATGAGCCCCTCAGCGCCCTCGACGAAAATCTGCGCGTGCGCATGAGAGGAGAACTGCGCAAAATTCAGCAGCAGTTTGGCCTGACTTTTATTCAAGTTACCCATCACGTCGAAGAAGCCTTTTCCCTCTCTGATCA
>JBGTIK010000242.1:0-7794 GCA_041745715.1 Phormidesmis sp. | reverse complement strand
CGATTAACTGATATGCCTCACTCAGACTGCCAAGCGGCGATGGCGCGTTCATGATTGTAGAGCGCCGCAATCAGGTGAAACCGTAGGCCATAGCGCTTGCGCCGATTGCGATCGCGCGGGGCCAAAATCTTGAAAACCTTAAGTCGTCGATTGACATCCTTGATGCAGATGCGTTCGCTGCTCAGCGCCCGATTGTAGTTGTGCTCTGACTCGGATAGCTCGCCGTCTTTAGGCTTTTTATAGGGGATCAAGCTGTTGGCGTAGTCGCGAACAGTCTCTTGATAGCCTTTGTCTTCGAGATTCATCGTCTGTGGATGAAAGCGCAATCTTGAGGCTTTGAACAACTGGAAATCATGCGTGCGACCGGGACTGAAGTCGAGGCAAATAATTTCCTAGCGTAGGCCGCAACTCAAAGCATAACTTTGTGAAGTTGACGCTAACGAATCTATGATTCGATCTGGCTCTGCAAGCATTCTTAAGATATTTTGACCGTAAAACTTGGCCGCAAGGCATTAGTTAGCAATCAATACTTGCCTCTTTACCCATTTTACAGCGAACATAATATTAACCCGTTACCTAACCATCGGAAACCACATATGCTGTCAGCCGTCGAACCTAAATCGCTCATTGATAATCAAACCGTTTATTTTCGCTGTATCGCAGGCTGCTCTGCCAAACACTCGATCTTCGATGTGATTTATACTTGCCCATCGTGCGGTAGCCTGCTGGAAGTTCATCATGACCGCGAATCGCTCAAAAAACGCAGTGCGACTCAGTGGCAGCAGCTATTTGACTCGCGCGTCGGCACCACAAAGTGGCCCTATGGTAGCGGCGTGTGGGGACTGCGTGAGTGGGTCATTCCCTCATTAGCTGACGAGAATATTGTCAGCATGTTTGAAGGCAACACGAACCTATTTTGGGCAGAACGATTGGGCTCGCAGCTAGGCGTGCCTGACCTGTGGATCAAGCTCTGCGGTAATAGCCACACTGGCAGCTTCAAAGACCTGGGCATGACTGTGCTCGTGAGTGTGGTCAAACAAATGATGGCTCAGGGCAGTGATGTAAAAGCCGTTGCCTGTGCGAGTACGGGTGATACCAGCGCCGCGTTGGCAGCTTATGCGGCCTATGCTGGAATCCCGGCCATTATCTTCTTACCTGCTGGTAAAGTCAGTACGGCGCAGCTCATTCAGCCTGTTGCCAATGGGGCTCATGTGCTTGCCCTTGATACCGACTTTGATGGCTGTATGAAAATCGTCCAAGAGGTGACGCAGGATAATTCGATTTATTTAGCTAATTCGATGAACAGTTTGCGCATTGAAGGTCAAAAGACGGTCGGCATTGAAATTGCCAAACAGTTTGACTGGGAAGTTCCGGACTGGATTATCATTCCGGTGGGCAATCTTGGTAACATCAGCGCCCTCCACAAAGGATTTCAACTGATGATGGATCTAGGGTTAACTACTCGAATGCCTAGGTTAGTCGCGGCGCAAGCTGCCAGGGCCAATCCTTTTTATGAATCTTTTAAAAATGGGTTCAAAGAAAAAATCAGTGTGACCGCGCAAAGTACGTTGGCTAATGCTATTCGGATTGGCGATCCGGTGAGCTATGAGAAGGCTGTTAAGGCGATCGCGGCAACGGACGGCATCGTCGAACAGGCTACTGAGAACGAATTGGCCGATGCTTCTGCGCACGCTGATTTGACCGGCATGTTCACCTGCCCGCATACGGGCGTCGCACTCGCGGTGCTAACTAAACTGCTCAAGCGTGGCGTGATTAAATCAAGTGACAAAACCGTGGTGATTAGCACGGCCCACGGATTGAAGTTTACCGACTTTAAAGTTGGCTACCATGAATCGAGCCTAGAAGAGGTGACGAGTCAGTATGCTAATCCTGCTGTTCACCTACCGGCTGATGCGGATGCCGTGAAGTCCGAAATCAAAAAGCGGCTGATTCATTAGCCAGTTGACTCCCGCGCTGAGCAGCCTGCAGTAGGCGCTGTCTTTTTCGCGGGGGTATTCCCATAGCTTTGCGGGCGATCGCACTACCTCTAAACTTATCTTCAGATTAGGTTACTTGCTAAATCTGTGAAAGCTTCAGACCCTTCTACAACCGCCTATCGAAAAATCATCCACGTCGATATGGATGCTTTTTACACATCGGTAGAGCAAAGAGATAACCCTGACTTGCGGGGTCAGCCGGTGGTGGTGGGTGGTACGCCTGAAAAGCGGGGTGCGGTAGCAGCGGCTAGCTACGAGGCTCGCCAGTACGGCATTCATTCGGCAATGCCTGCGCGTACGGCTGTGCAGCGCTGTCCGCATTTGGTTTTCGTGCGTCCCCGTTTTGAAGCTTACCGCGCGGTTTCACAGCAGATTCGAGCTATCTTTTTTGACTATACCGATTTGGTCGAGCCGCTCTCTTTAGATGAAGCTTATTTGGACGTCACAGCCAATAAAAAAGACATCGGTTCAGCGATGCTGATTGCGGGCCAAATTAAGCAGCGAATTAAAGCAGAGCTTCAGCTCACCGCCTCAGCAGGGGTTTCTATCAACAAGTTTTTGGCAAAAATTGCCTCCGACTTAGATAAGCCTGATGGACTGTCTCTAATTGCACCTGGGCAAGCGGCGGCATTTATCGAAAAGCTGCCGATAGAACAGTTTCATGGGGTTGGCCCAGCGACGGCTGCGAAGATGAAAGCGCTGGGGATTGAGTCGGGCGCTGATCTCAAAACACGGGAGCGACACCAGCTTATGGCTACCTTTGGCAAAGCGGGTGACTACTATTACAAAGTTGTTCGAGCAGAAGATAATCGAGCGGTAAATCCCAATCGCATTCGTAAATCTATTGGCGCGGAAAAAAGTTTCTTTAAAGACTTACATCAGCAAATCGAGATGGAAGCGGCGCTGCAAAGCATTGCTGAAGAGGTGCACCAGCGTCTGATTCAAAATAGACGAGGTGGCTACAGATTCACGCTAAAGATCAAGTATGACAACTATGATGTGATCACACGCAGCCGCACGTTAGAGACGCCTATTCAGTCTGTTGCCGACATTTTGTCGCTGGCAAAAAGCCTGCTGTTGGCTCATGTTACGCCCCATCGACCGGTCAGGCTTTTAGGCATCACGCTCTCTAATTTGACCGATCCCCAAGACTATAGGCAGCTGAGCTTCGAGCTATAGGTGAATAGAATAGGGCTAAGGTTGTGGTCAGCAAGCACACGCCGTAATGGTTTCTGTTTGAGCATCACCTTAAGTCCTGAGGGCAATCAAAGCATTGCTAATGGCGTAGTTTGAGTAGGGGCTGGAAAAGCGGCTTCTAGGGTCGCTAGCTCTTTAGCATTCAATATCAAGTTTAGCGCCGCGTAGTTTTGGTCTATATGCTCAATGCGGCTGGACTTAGGAATCACAATCACGTTGTCTTGATGGAGGAGCCAAGCGATCACAATCTGAGCAGGTGTGCTCTCTTTTGCCTGTGCTATTGCCTTGAGCGCTGCATTGTTTAGCAAACGCCCCTGCTCAATGGGGGAGTAGGCCATCAGGGGAATGCCTTGAGTCCCACACCAAGGAAGCAAATTCAGCTCAATGCCTCGTCGAGTCAGGTTGTAAAGCACTTGGTTGGTTGCGATCGCCTCACCTCCGGCCAAGTGAACCGCTTCCTCCATATCCTCAACATCAAAGTTGCTTACGCCATAGTCACGGATTTTACCCGCAGCTTTCAGCGTTTGAAAGGCTTCTAACGCTTCTGATAGCGGCACAGAACCGCGCCAGTGCAAAAGGTAAAGATCGAGATAGTCTGTATTCAGGCGTTTGAGGCTGCCTTCACAGGCTGCGATCGCTCTTTGCTTAGAAGCATTATGAGGATAAACCTTACTGACTAAAAAGACTTCCGATCGGCGATTGCTGATCGCTTGGGCAACAACTTCTTCGGCCCCGCCTTCGCCGTACATTTCAGCCGTGTCAATCAAAGATAGCCCCAGAGCTAGCCCATAGCGCAGCGCGTCTACTTCGCGCTGAAAGCTGCTACGGCTTTCGCCCATCTGCCAAGTACCCATACCAAGCACAGGAATTTGCTGCTTGGATGGTAGATTAACCATTCGCATTGCCAAGCCCACCTGTCTTACCCGTTGTATAGCCGGTTATCTAGAAATCCGTAACTATGATCTGCCTGCGCTTTACCTAGGCTTTTTCAGTCGATAGGTAATGCGTCCCTTGGTGAGATCGTAGGGGGTGAGTTCTACCTTGACGCGATCGCCCGGTAAAATCTTGATGTAGTTCCGCCTAATCTTGCCGGAAATATGGGCAAGCACATTGAACCCATTATCGAGATCAACTCGGAACATCGCATTCGGGAGCGATTCTGTAATCGTCCCTTCCATTTCAATTAAATCTTGTTTAGACAACTCGCCCTTCCTTTAACTTCACTCAACTATTTTCACTCAACTATTTTTATTCAAAAATATCACTATCTTCAGGGTAGCAAATCCGCGCAAAAACACCGATTACTCGCCTCTATTGCGATCGCTATCGGCTGCTTCTATACCGCCACATCACAAGTGACAATTGCCTGTAGTGCTTCACTCACCTGCTTCATCGACTGAGACCCATCGACTGAGCGCAATAGCTGCTGCCTTTCATAGAACGCAATTAGCGGTTCAGTCTGCTCTCGATACACCTCCAGCCGGTTACGAATGACCTCTTCTTTGTCATCCACTCGACCGCGCTCTAACATCCGCTCCACTAGCACGTCATCCGGCACTTCTAGGTTGATTACAAAATCACAGCTCTGTTCAATCTCATCTAATAGATTGTTTAAGAACTCAGCCTGCTCAACGTTACGGGGAAAGCCATCAAGCAGCCATCCCTTCGCCGTATCCGCCTGGTTCAAACGCTCTCGAATGAGATTCAAAATCAGCTCATCAGGCACCAGCTCACCAGCATTCATATAGCCTTCTGCTTTTTGACCCAACTCCGTTTTGGCCTTGACCGCCGCCCGCAAAATATCGCCTGTGGAAATATGCGGCACCTTACAGCTTTTAGAAAGCTGCTTTGCTTGCGTCCCTTTCCCTGCCCCCGGTGGGCCTAAAAAAATCAGTCTGGTCATCAGCTTTTCACCATGCCTTCGTAGCGCTGTGAAATCACATAGGTTTGAATTTGTTTCGCGGTGTCAATCGCCACACCGACTAAAATCAGCAGTGAGGTTGCACCAAACCCTTGAAAGGTCTGCACTCTAGTCGCACTCTCAACCAAACTCGGCACAACTGCCACTAACCCTAAGAAAATCGCCCCCAAAAAGGTCAGCCGGTTCAGCACCTTCCCAATGTAGTCAGTCGTGGCTCTACCGGGACGAATCCCTGGAATACTTGCGCCCATTTTCTTCAAGTTACGCGACATATCTTCAGGGTTTACCACCAAAGACGCATAAAAGTAGCTAAAAAACACAATCATCACCAAATACACCAAAATATATAGCGGTGACGTCGCTCTAAAGTTACGACTCATAAATTCTGCAAAAGCAGGACTTGGAATGTACTGCACCAGAGAAATTGGAATAATTAGCATGGAGGATGCAAAAATGATCGGCATCACCCCGCCTTGATTTAGGCGTAGCGGTAGGTAATTGCTTTTTTCGAGATACAGCTTGCGGCCTACTTGCCTTCTCGCCGAAACGATCGGAATTCGGCGGGTGCCTTCCTGCACAAACACAATGCCAATGATAGTGGCAATAAAGACCAAGAACAAAATGACGATGCCGCCGATGGTACTGCGATCGCCCGTCTGCGCCAGATCTACCGTCTCCCCTAGCACCCGAGGCAAGGAGGAGACAATGTTCAAGAAAATCAGCAGTGAAGCCCCATTTCCCAAGCCTCGCTCAGTAATCAGCTCACCGACCCACATCACAAACATCGAGCCTGCAGTCAGCGCTATCACCGTTTGCACAACAAACGACACCCCGAAGTTATCGGCAAAATCTCTCAGCAAAAAGCAAGAAAGCATCGTGCTCTGCAAAATTGTCCAGCCAAAGGCCACATACCGAGTCACCTGAGAAATCCGGCGGCGTCCGGCCTCACCCTCGTTCTTTTGCAGATCTTCCAAAGCGGGAATAGCCGCCGTCAGAAGTTGCATAATAATCGAGGCATTAATGAAGGGCAAAATGCCCAAAGCAAAAATGCCGACCAGCGATAAGCCACCGCCGCCGATAATATCCAAAAAGCCAAGCACACCGCCCGCGCCACCGCCGGATACAAAGTCGGAAAACGCGACTCTATCAATCCCCGGAACCGGAATATAAATTCCCAGCCGTACCAGCACCAGCAGCCCCACCGTCACCAGCAAGCGGCTCCGTAGCCCTGCAGCTTGGGCCATCTGCAAAAACGTTTCTTGAGCGCTGGGCGACTTGCCTTGACTCACAACCATATCTATAAACCTTCAGAAAACCTTTTAAAGTATTTCGTGCTGCATCAAAACAGACACGTCCTATTAGTCTAATCTTGCTATCTCTAATAATAAAGGGAGCAGGGAGCCTTCGTCAGAAAATAGACCCCTTGCCCCCTGATTTCTTTTTCAAAATTCTTGAAATAGCCTAGACAATCTCGCAGCTACCGCCTGCCGCTTCAATTTTTTCCTGTGCAGACTTCGTAAAAGCCGCTGCCTTCACAGTCAGTGCCACCGAAATATCGCCGTCGCCTAGCACCTTTAAAGGGCCATCATTAGTCGTGATGATCCCGACTTCCATCAGGGAGGCCAGCGTGACTTCGCTGCTTGCCGGTAAATCAGCTAATCCTCTGACGTTAATCACGGTATAGACTTTTTGATTAACAATCGTGAAATGCTTCAGCTTAGGCACACGGCGATAAAGCGGCATTTGGCCACCCTCGAAACCGGGGCGAGTACCGCTACCCGAACGAGACTTTTGCCCGCGCATTCCAAATCCGCAGCTAGCGCCCTGACCTGCGGCAATGCCACGCCCTTTACGGTTTTTGCGTTTTTTTGAGCCCGCCTTGGGCCTTGCGTCTTCTAATTTCATAGTTTTTTACGGGTACGGTGCAAATGTGCTCGCGAATCTAATGCTGAGATTGCTGAGATAGGCTAACAAAGTAATAACAGAACTAACGCTTATGCGTAGAGTTTTTCAATCGGGATACCGCGCTCTTCAGCCACGCTACCCAAAGTTCTGAGCGAGTCAAGCGCTGCTGCCGCCGCCCGAGCGTTATTGAGCGGGTTATCGGAGCCAAGCTGCTTCGCTAGAATATTGCGAATACCTGCAAGCTCAAGCACAATTCGCACCGCGCCACCGGCAATTACGCCCGTACCGGGAGCCGCTGGCCGCATGAACACCTTTGCGCCACCAGCCCTGCCATTGGAAGGATGCGGAATCGAATAAGCCTTGTTCATCGGCACTTCTACTAGGTGCTTTTTGCCATCAGCAACGCCCTTTTTGACCGCACCGATAACATCGCTGGCTTTGCCTACACCCACGCCAACTTGGCCTTTCTCATTGCCGATGACCACAATTGCGCGGAAGCTGAGCTTTTTACCGCCTTTTACGACTTTGGTCACGCGGCGAATCTGCACCACGCGCTCTTGCCACTCAGATTCCTTTTCGCGGGCTTTATTTTTCTTATTGCTCCGACGATCTCGTTCTTTACTGTCTGCCATGTGTTCAAACCTTCAAACTTTAGATGTATGCGCGAGTGATTTGCCTTTAAAACTTAAGGCCAGCTTCACGGGCCGCATCAGCTAAAGCCGCTACTCGACCGTGATAGAGCTTGCCGCCCCGATCAAAAACTACCTGTGAGAT
>JBGTIK010000241.1:0-15311 GCA_041745715.1 Phormidesmis sp. | reverse complement strand
GGGCTGGTCGGGGTCGAAGAGGTCGTTGACGACGCTGAGGAGGTTTTGCATTTGGGCTTTGAGGTCGTTGGTGTTGAGGCCGATGCGCTGGCGCTTGAAGGTGTGACTAAAGGACTCGATGGGGCCTCGACTGGGAGGGTTCCAGCCGCCGCCTCTGTCGGTGCGGGTGCTGCGATCGCCATCAATAATGACTTCTTCGGTTTCTTCGACTTGGGTGACGATGAAGATTTGATTGTTGTTTTCCATTAGGTTGTTTATTTTTATTGTTGATTGTAACCGCTTTGTTGGATAGATTCAGAGTAATCAAGTCGAAGATAAGTATGTCAGTCTAATTATTTTCAGATAGATGTCGGTCAAAAAAGGCTTTCAGGCATCAGCATCCTACATTTAATTTGGCATACCTACTTAAGTAACCTGAGTTCGGAATAAGCAATACTTCGTTCAGAATTGGGAGACTAGAGTCCCATAGTCACAAAGGTTCTGACAGTTGGGATGCGATTTAATCAAAGTTTCGTCCAAGTCTAAGTTGCGAGTAAACTGCTCTAGCAGGTGGTGATTGAGTTTGCGGCGTTTATAAGAGACGAGTAAAAAGATAAACGGCTTGCGCTGATTATGCTGCTGATAGACCTGCCACTTAGCCAGAGTGAGCGCGGTCAACGTAGCATTGAAATAGAAATTAAGATTCTTCTCGCTCCGGGCTTGACAATGGACAAGGGCCATAAACTGCTATAGCCTGCGGCATGGCTACGCTAACGCTTCTCTAAAAATGAACTCGATTTGGAGCGCGCGCGATAAGCTTCGTAAAGCTGAATCGGGTCAAACTCAAGGTCAGGCGAGAACAATAATGCTTTGCAAGGTTTGTTTGGATTACGTTGGTTTAACCAGATAAACGACTCGTAGCTTTCGCTTCAGGTTCATCGACCAAATGACGGCGGCAAATAGGCAAACGCCCGGCTTGACGTCGCCGAGAGATTGCCAACAAGTAAGCTCATCTAAACTCACTTTGCGGTGAGACCCCGCGTCGCTTTGCGGCGCTAGGGAACGCTCACCAAGACAGCTATCGTACTTACGCCGAGTGCCTTTGGCTTTTTGAGTACCTTCGTAGACATCCTGTAAGTTGGCGTGTACCCCTACAATGCTGCTACAGCTATAGCCCGCAATAAAAAGCCCCCGATACAGCGTACCGGGGGCTCTTTAGTTTATTCAGCTGTCAACCGAGTCGTAATCCGAAGATTAGGCAGCGATAGAAGGAGCCGTCATCGCGACAGGAGCGGACTCACCAGCAGCCAAGTCAAGCGGGAAGTTGTGAGCATTGCGCTCGTGCATCACTTCCATACCCAAGTTGGCACGGTTGAGAACGTCAGCCCAAGAACCAATCACGCGACCTTGTGAGTCAATGATGGATTGGTTGAAGTTGAAGCCGTTCAAGTTGAACGCCATCGTGCTGATGCCCAAAGACGTGAACCAGATGCCGACGACAGGCCATGCACCGAGAAGGAAGTGCAATGAGCGGCTGTTGTTGAATGAAGCGTATTGGAAGATTAGGCGACCGAAGTAGCCGTGAGCTGCAACGATGTTGTAAGTCTCTTCTTCTTGACCAAACTTGTAACCGTAGTTCTGACTTTCAGTTTCAGTCGTTTCACGAACGAGTGAAGAAGTAACCAAAGAACCGTGCATTGCTGAGAAGAGTGCACCACCGAACACACCGGCTACTCCCAACATGTGGAAGGGGTGCATTAAGATGTTGTGCTCTGCCTGGAAGACCAACATGAAGTTGAATGTCCCGGAGATACCAAGAGGCATCCCATCAGAGAATGAACCTTGACCCAATGGGTATATAAGGAACACAGCGGTTGCCGCCGCGACCGGCGCAGAGTAAGCAACGCAGATCCAAGGACGCATACCGAGGCGGTAGGAAAGCTCCCACTCACGACCCATGTAGCAGAAGATGCCGATCAGGAAGTGGAAAATCACCAGCTGGTAAGGGCCACCGTTGTAGAGCCACTCATCAAGTGAAGCCGCTTCCCAGATGGGGTAGAAGTGAAGGCCGATAGCGTTAGAAGACGGCACAACCGCACCAGAGATGATGTTGTTGCCGTACATCAACGAACCTGCAACGGGCTCGCGGATGCCGTCGATGTCAACCGGAGGAGCAGCGATGAAGGCGATGACGAAACAGGCGGTAGCAGCGAGTAGCGTCGGAATCATCAACACGCCGAACCAACCTACATAGAGGCGATTTTCGGTGCTTGTGACCCACTGACAGAACTGCTCCCACAGCGAAGCGTTGCCGCTTCTTTGAAGAGTTGTAGTAGTAGAAACCATTGAATGATTGCGGGGTGAAAGGAATATGTATATGACAGGTAGAAGCGTAAAAAATAAGCGCTTTTGTCTGTCTGCATGTCAATACCTTAACATATGTTGTAACGAAATATTACAAACGAATTAATAAATTAAATATTTTATAAATTGATTATCCTGCCTGGGTTTTGGCGATCGCCACCTATATTGCGCATTGAGGAAAGTCAGCTTATTTGGTTGTAAGATGCACCTATTCCGCGTAAGCACTTGGCTTCGGGTTACGTTTGATTAATTGACGATATGACACATCCACAGCTTCAAGAAATTTTGAATCAGTTAAAGCGCGAGCTTCTGGAGCTGTATGGCGATCGCTTGGCATCTCTGATTTTATTTGGCTCTCAAGCTAGGCAGGAAGCGACGGCTAATTCTGATATTGACGTTCTTGTTATACTGGCCGACCGATTGGATGTGCCGACTGAACGCAAAAAGATCAGTGAGTTTTTGGCGAATCTTTGTCTTGAGCACGACGTTTTGATTACTTGCATCTGGACAGAGTTGCAGGATTGGAAAGAAAGGCAAAGTCCGCTAATGCTGAATATTCGGCGTGAAGGTATTACCGTATGACGGAAGAACAAGCGCGACTGGTAGAAAAAGCAAAAGAAAGCTTGGCAGCAGCACACTTGCTATCAGACCAGATTATGTTTGGCTTTGCAGCATCGAGAGCTTACTACAGCATGTTTTATATTGCGCAAGCTTTTTTGCTGGGCGAAAATCTTACCTTTTCTAGTCACTCTGCTGTGATTGGGGCTTTTGGCAAAACGTTTGCAAAAACAAAACGCCTTCCGTCTAAGTTTCATCGTTATTTGATTGACGCGGCACAAATTCGCACTGATGGCGATTACAGCACTGTTAATAAGGTCACAGCGGGAGAGGCGTTTGAAACTATTTCTCAGGCTGAGGAATTTATTCAGCTAGCAGATCAGCTTTAGTCAGGGCAGAGCGTTGTGGTTCGTGGGTGTAGTCGCTCAGGTGCCTTGAAGTATGATTGAAGGGAATTGTTGAAGGGCGCTAGCGCATGAACTCGGCTTACTCAGCAGATTTTGATACTTGGACTGGCCAAACGGCTCAGCTGCTAAGAGAAGGGCGCTGGGCAGAAATAGATACTGAGCGTTTAATAGAGGAAGTTGAGGATTTGGGTAAGCGTGACCGTAGAGCCGTTGTCAGTCAGCTTATTCGTTTGCTATTGCATTTGCTCAAATGGCAGTACCAACCAGAGCGTCGCTCTGATAGTTGGCTGGACTCAATAACGGATGCTCGTGTTCAAATTGAGCTGGCTTTTGAAGATAGTCCAAGCTTGAAAAGCTATCTAGCTAGGCAGGTTGAAAGTAGCTATGAACGTGCTCGTCGTCAGGCTGTTCAGCAGGCTGGAATAAGTGAATCTGTTTTTCCAACAACATGCCCTTATACTTTGTCGCAATGTTTGGCAGAGGACTGGCTGCCGTCAGCGTAAATGGACAAAAGTACAGAACGCGAGTCTGTCAATATCAATTTGTCAAAAGCACGTCATCTCGAAAAATAATCACAAATCCTTCTTGAGTAAAATGTTTGTCGTGGGTTAGCACCTCACGAATATTCATTTGCTGCATCACAATCATAGAGATGCAATCAGTCAAGCTATAGGCTTTATCTGGCCTCTGTTCATAAAGTGAAAAGCCTAGCTGCCGTAGTTCTGGAGAGTAGACAACAATCTTCATAGTTGGTTCTCGCATGATTCTGCGACAAAGGGCTAATGCTTTCTGTCGCATCAGTGTCCCTCTCGTTGAAGCGTAATTAAGTACTTCATCTAAAACGCCGTCTGTCGTGACGATTGGAACGTCTGAGCTTTGGCGAGCGTGGTGTAGCACCGTTTGGTGCCAATCATCACCTGGATTCAGCAGAGCCAACCAATAAAAAGTATCCGCGAAAACGGGCCGCATGTTTATGGCTGCTCTTTTTTGGATGTGCCGTATAAATAGTGATCGTGCTCAGCGGCACCGTCAGACGGGAGTGTGTTGATCACCTCGGCGGGGATGTCGGCTACTAATGTTTCTATAAAGTCAGTGAAGGGTTGTGCTTGCTCTTGTTGGCGGTGGTATTTCATTTTTGCTAGTAGCAGGAAATCGAACACCTCCTCCAAGACAGGATCGGGAACCTGCTCAATTTCGCGGATAAGTAGTTCTTTGATTGTCATAGCAATGTTCCTGGAGAAGCTAAGGCTATGATTAATCATAGCTCAGTGGCCTTGGCAAGATTAAGTGAGTTTTTTGCTGCGCCTTGCGTTCAGTAAACCTCTTGCATAATAGATTTAATGGTACTATTAAAGGCTTTGCCGAATTCCTTTAATATCGGCCCTTTAACTAGGGCCAGCCAAACAGTGCAGGCAAAGGCCCTTTTGTTTAAAACCAGTCAGCATATCACAAAAGTAATTATGCAAGGGGTCTAATGACCACAAAGCCTACATTCCATCGCTTTTATAGGGCTATTAGGATGTCTCCACTTTATCAGCCCCACAATCCTTTAAGGCACAACCCATAAGCTCTTACAACTTCAAAAATGTTTGACAGAGCGACGAGTCTGTTGTGAAAATTTACTGAGATTTTACGAAACCTAGTGCTTTGAGCGATAGATCTGTATTCTTTATACTCATCTGAAGATAGGCGTTTAGGACATGGTGTTTAAATCGCCGCTGTGCGGCATTAAAACGATGGGTTTCTCTTCCAGCCACTTTTTTGGTTTGATGACAGTTTTCGTGACCCTCATCAATTTTAATGTTTTAGCGATCGCACAAACCCCCAACAGAACCTTACCCTCACCGGTAGAACCCACCATACCCTTGCCTGAGTCCTTAGAGGCTGATCCACTGCCACCAGAGATACCGCTACAGGTGACTCCTGCCGAATCGGGCGATGTTACAGACCTGACGGTTTGCCCGTCGTTAGCGGTGTCATCAGAGCCAAGCTTTACGGTTACTGAAATTGAGGTGTTGGGTAGCACCGTCTTAGCGGAGGAAATCGCCTTTCAAGTCGATTGCTATCTCAATCAGCAAGTTACGCTTACTGACCTGTTCACGCTGCGATCGCGCATTACCCAGCTCTATGTAGATGCAGGCTACATTACCTCGGGTGCTTTTTTGCCCAATAATCAAGATCTCAACGAGGGCGTTGTACAAATTCAGGTTGTAGAAGGGCAGATCGAGGACATTCAAATCAATGGATTGAGACGGTTGAATGAGGGATATGTGCGCGATCGCCTTGCGCGGTATGTCGATCCGCCGCTGAATCAAACTGATCTTGAAGATGGGCTTCAGCTTTTGCAGCTTGATCCTCTGTTAATTCAGGTCAATGCGGAGCTGACTGTGGGGCGCACGTCGGGCCTGAGTCTGCTTATTTTAGAGGCGCAGGAAGCAGATGCTTTTGATCTGTCCTTTACAGTAGACAATTACCGGGCTCCTAGCATTGGCTCTGAGGAAGGTACGGTTGCGGCTAGCTACGCCAACATCTTTGGAATAGGCGATCGCCTGTCGGGAGCCTTCAGCCTGAGTGAGGGGCTTGAGCTATATGACGTTGGTTATGAGGTGCCGATCAATGCGCTGAATGGTACTGTGCAGGCTCGGTTTAATAACAGCGATGGCCGCATCGTGGAAGATGCGTTTGATGATGTTGGCATTCGCAGTGATACAACGTCTGTTTCGCTAGGGGTGCGGCAGCCGCTGTG
Source organism: Phormidesmis sp. (assembly GCA_041745715.1). GTDB lineage: Bacteria > Cyanobacteriota > Cyanobacteriia > Phormidesmidales > Phormidesmidaceae > Phormidesmis. Next base: position 9,257 of record JBGTIK010000241.1, on the reverse strand, counting down.
GCGAAGTCCTGATGAGGAGTTTGCACTGGGGTTGGATTTTGACTGGCGGCAAAGTCGGAGTTTTATTTTGGACGATGTACCGTTTTCGTTTTCGGTGGGGCCAAAGGATGGGCGATCACAGGTAAGTGCGCTGCGGTTTTATCAAGACTGGGTGAGGCGGGACAATAGAAGGGTGCTGGCGGCAAGGTCTCAGTTTAGTTGGGGGCTAGATCTGCTCGATGCGACGGTGAATGACAGTGGTACGGATGGACGATTTTTTGCTTGGCAGGGCCAGTTTCAGTGGGTAGAGCAAGTGTCGCCGCGTTTGCTGATGGTGACCAGGGTAAATGGTCAGCTAACGCCGGATTCTTTGCTGCCTATTGAGCGATTTAGCGTGGGGGGCATTGGGACGGTGCGGGGCTATGCCCAAAATCAGCTGGTGACGGATAATGCGTTTACGGGATCGCTAGAGCTGCGGGTGCCAGTATCAAGGAATCCAAACACTTTGCAACTGACGCCTTTTTTAGAGGCCGGGACGGGGTGGAATAGTCAAACGATCAATCCGGATCCGTCGTTTTTGCTGGGAACGGGGTTGGGGCTGCGCTGGCAGCCTTCAGAGGAATGGTTTGCGCGATTAGATTTTGGGATTCCGTTAGTCGATGATGGTAATTCGGCCAATTCTTTGCACGAGAGTGGCCTCTACTTCTTGGTCAATTTTCATCCATTGTCCTTTTAGAGGTTCTACCTGCTCTATGGAATTGTTACCTTTATGGGTTTGATCAAGAGAGTTGATGAAATTGTCGTAAAGTCTTTACGAACAGGTACCTCTAACTGATGTTACACATGTATTATTATGCGAGTGTTTCTGAAGAATACCGGCATACAAAATAAAGATATATGCCAGTATTCTTCAGAAACAAATGTGACTGGTGCTCTAGCTAAACGATAAGTCAAAGATTAGATCGATTTTCATTCGAGAATCACGGTAGATTAGATCATTTCAAGGAACATCTCGCAGGCTGAGCATAGTTATCTAGTTTCTATTAGGCCTCAGTTGATTGCAATATTACGAAAGTTAATAGAACGAGGCTTAACTATGAAAAGACTACTTGTGAATGGTTTTAAAGAAGTTTTTCTGTCATCCCTATTTATGGCTGGTGCCCTCATTACTCTATCAGCTAACCCGGCTTATGCTTTTAGATTTAATAGACAACCAAAGTCAACAAACGGAGGATTTTTCTCTGTCGAATACGCTTTAGGTGACGTAATTATCGGTTCTCAGGGAGTCCCAATTTCAGGAAAGTTCGAGGATTTTGGAATCATTATAAATCCTAGCGTAGATGGTAACGGAGGGTCAACGTATAACTTGCTATCCGAAGCTCCTAATCTAGATGCAAAAGTAACGTTTGGCACTAACAACTTGGATTGTCCTCTAACAGATTTTTCCAAATGTACGTCTCCAAATGAAATACGTGAGGGAGATGCCATGGGCGACATAGATTTCAGTGTCATAAATTTAAGCAATATTGCTAGTGCTGATTTCATTCCTGTCAGCGATGTGGAGACACTTTATCAAGGGCTCCGTAATATTAATACAAATTTTCTCATTGATTTTAAGGGTTGTCTCTCTAGCACAGCTCTGGAGTTAGCTTCTCTAGCTCCATGCTCAAATTCAGAAGATCCCTCAAAAGACCCAGGATATGTGGAAGGAAGATTTGAAGTATTTTTCAGTAAGCCAAAAGAAGAAATACTCTCATTTGGAAAACTCTACTTCAAGACTGATTTGCCATCTTTTGTTGATACAATACCAGGTCTCGCACAGGAAAGAACAGTAGCTGACGAAAATGGCTTTTCTCCCCTTGAGCCATCTACCACTATCCCCGAGCCATCTGCCACTGCAAGTTTGCTAATCATAGGACTTGCTTACGGCATTAAAAGAACAACAAAACGATCTTAATGATGGCCTATAAAGCAGGAGATATATGAAATTTGCCCATAATCTGTTATGGGCAAATTTCTGTTAGCTTTGACGCCTTATCATAAATTTTTAGTAGTCGCACGCTTATTACTGAAAGCTAGTGTACTACAGATTTCTTAAAAGGTTCTCTGTTTCCTTAATTATGTAAATTGGCAAAGGTTTTGTTATGGAATGACTCAGTTAGCTGAAACTTAAAGTGTTAACTGCCTTATGTCGACTGAAAATGAGGCAATTTCTATATGTTTACTGTTTCTGCTCTAGCGAGGGATCGCCTTAAGATGCTAAATGCTCGTCTTACTTTTGTGAAAAGTCTCTTGATGATATTGCTTGGGCAAGTTTTTCCTTGCGGGCTGCTATTGGCAAAGCAAGTGTCTGCACAGATTGTGCCTGATGCCACCCTCGCTAGTCCGTCTATCGTCCCTGAAAATTGTACTAATTGTGACATCACGGGAGGAAGCACTAGCGGTAATAACCTATTTCATAGTTTTGAGACATTTTCTGTCCCAGTAGGTGGCGAGGCCTTTTTTAATAATTTTCTCACCGTCGAAAATATATTTAGTCGAGTCACAGGCGACAGCCTTTCCAATATCGACGGTATAATTCGAGCCAATGGCTCAGCCAGCTTATTCTTAATTAATCCCAACGGCATCGTATTTGGCGAAGAAGCCTCCCTTAATTTAGGCGGCTCTTTTATCGGTACAACGGCGCAAGGCATCGCCTTTGAAGATGGCAGTCAGTTTATCGCCAGTGACGCGCAAGTAAATCCTTTGCTGTCAGTAAAGGTGCCCATAGGGTTACAGTTCGATCAAACACCTCCCGCCTCAATCATTAACCGTTCTAGTGCCAGCCCCGGTAGCGCAGTTAATGCCCTAGGAGCCGTGCTGGGAGCTGGGCCAATTGCACCCGTAGGATTACAGGTCAATCCTGGGCAGACATTGGCTTTAGTCGGTGGCAATGTGACCCTTGAAGGCGGCAACTTGACAGCTCCAGGCGGGCGGATTGAAATTGGTAGCCTAGATAGCAACAACAATGTGAGCTTAACGCCTGACGCTTTGGGATGGGTATTAGGATACGATAACGTCGATAATTTCTTAGATATTACCCTGTCAGACTTTTCCCTTATTGATACCTCAGACTTTGAAATATTAGTAGACGGCACCAGCGGGCCAATTGCCCTAATAGGACAAAACATTTCCCTAACAGACGCTTCGCAAGCCTTTGCCCTTAACTTTGGGCCTCGGACGGGCCTACCAGTTAATATCACTGCAACTGATTCTGTAACGCTAGCAGGCACAAACGAGGCCATTGGGCAGGTGTCTTCAATCTACACGCTCACTTTCGGCCCCGCCGCCGCTGCCAACATCAATATTGAGACAAACAACCTCAGCGTGATTCAAGGCGCTAATCTTGGGTCTGCAACCAGTGGCCCAGAAGGTGGAGATACCGGCAGCGTCAACATAGTTGCCCGCAATCTTGTCAATGTTTTAGATGGCAGCGGTATTTTTGTTCAAGTATTCACACCAGACGCTACCGGCAATGGTGCAGAACTGAGTCTTCAAGCCCGCCAGCTAGTGATCCAAGATGGCGCTCAAATTGCCACATCAACCTTTGGCAGCGGTAACGCAGGCGATTTGAGCATTGTTGTCTCCGACGTTATTAGTTTGTCAGGCACTGACGGCACAGAGAGTGACTTCCCATCTGTTATTTCATCTGCTGTTAACTCAGGGAGTTCTGCGAGCTCCGGCAGTCTTACTATTGCAACCCGACAGTTAAATGTCACAGATGGTGCTCAAATTTCGAATCGGGTGCTCGGTAACGGGCAAGGCTCGAATGCACAAATCACTGCAACAGAATCTATTTTACTCAGTGGAACTTCTCCTAACGCAAATTTCTTACAGGGAAGCAGCGCTATTTCTGTAGCCGCTGATCCAGCGCTACCAACTGAAGATGGGGCTCCCGTCACTCCCACCACAGGGACATCCGGCAACCTCCACCTCACCACTCCAAAGCTAACGGTAGAAAATGGAGCGCGCATTTCAGCCGATACCTTCGGCACCGGCACCGGCGGAGAAATCACCCTCAACCTTGCTCAACTCTTGGTTCAAAACGGCGGACAGATTAGAGCGGGTTCCTTAGTTGAAGAAGGTGCCGCCTCATCTGAACGCGGCCCTGGTGGCACACTTACTATCAACGCTTCAGAGCTTATAGATATCTCTGGAATTGGCAATATTGGTTCAACAGTGGTTCCCAGTGCACTGATAATCAGCGCAGAAGGCACTGGCCCTGCTGGCAATCTTGTCATTAATCAGGCCCCAAATAACCATTTGCAACTCATCGTCAACAATGGCGACATTCGCACCGATGCCCAGCAATCCGCAGGCGGCAGTATCACCATCAATGCCAACACCATTCGCCTAACAGGTGATGGCGATATTCGCACGAATGTCGCTAGTGGTGCAAACAATGGCGGCAACATTTTAATTGTGGCAGATGCCCTCGTCGCCCTTGATGACAGCGACATTCTTGCCTTTGCTCAAGATGGCGCAGGCGGTAATATCACCCTCCCCGCCTTTTTTGGCCAAAACTTTGAACAAGCCCTCCCCAGCACCGCCCCCGACTCACTTGATGGCAACAGCCGTGTAGACGTCAACGCCTCCGGCCAGCTCGCCTCCGGCATCATCACCTTCCCCGATGTCAGCTTTATTGAAAACAGCCTATCAGAACTACCCGACGCCCCGATTGATACCGACACCTTAGTCGCCAGCAGCTGCATTGCCCCCATCGCCCAAGGCAGCGGTCGCTTAGTATTGACGGGTGCTGACGGCATTCCTCAGCAACCCGGCAGCGCTGGCATTGCCTCTATCCCTACTGGCACGGTACGCAGCCTCTCCACAGAAACCTCAACCACCCCTGAAGAGCATGAAGGCTGGGCAATAGGAGACGCCATTGCTGAGCCTCAATCTCTTTATCGGTTAGCCAATGGCCGCTTGGTATTGAGCCGAGATTGCTCATAAATTTACTTACACGAAAATAATATTTCGATAGGCCGAGGGCTGGGCATCGTAGGCTTGCCTTATCGCAGAGTAGCTCGCCTTCACAGGTACATCGAATCATGAGCTTCTCTGCTGGCTCCATTGCCGAAAAATGCAAGTCCTCTTTCACGAAAGAGAAAGTCGTTTTGAGGCCGCATGATTAACAATAGCAACAAGCAAAGAGAACGCTTTGTTCCTCGTCTAAAAACCACTCATTTCTTAGGAGCAGTCCAATGACAAAAGTTACCCTCGAAGTAGGCCACGGCCCGTATCTCACCCGCGATGGCAAAAAAGGTTTTGAAGAAGGGGCAAGCGGCCCAGGTACCACTGAATATAAGGAAGTTACCGTCATGGCTAATATCGCTGGCGATATTCTTCGTCAAAAAGGATACGAAGTTTAAATCTTAGACCCTGTCGATACCCTGATAGCTATTGGGAAGCAAGCGGCTGGTAGTGACATCTTTGTGAGCCTTCACCTGAACGCTTTTGATAAAAAGGCACAAGGAACAGAAGTACTTGTGCATCGCAACGGCACCGACGAAGATATCGAACTCGCTGAAACCCTGCTGTCTTGCTTAGTAAGCGCCTTAGAACTCCCTAATCGGAACGTAAAGCGTCAGGGGTTAGCCGTTCTCTCTGGTGTACCCGCTAGCGTAAAAGCGGCTTGCCTGACAGAAGCCTTCTTTATTGATGCTGTTTCAGATGCAGAAACTATCTGAAAAATGGTAGAAAAGGCCGCCAAAGGCATTGCCAAAGGTGTCGATCAGTATGCCGAGATAAAAGGGTTAAAAGTAGAGATGGCAGCCGCTTGAGCGCAAAAGCTACAGCCCTTTAAATTTTCTTTAAAGCATCATAAAGACTCCCTCTACAACCGGCTTTTGCAGCCGGTTTTTTCTTGGATATTTGCGCTAAATACCACAGGAATTGGCAATTTCCGCATAACAGGACTTTTTTGGATAGTTTTTATAATGAAAAATCATGTTGCGTGATCGCCTTCAACAAGGACAACTCCCATAAAATTAAAAGGCTCCTCATGCCTGAGAATCGCTATGCCGCTGCCCTGTCGCAAATTGCAGTTCCGAAAGTTTTTTGCTCTACTTTTCACTATTAGCTTTATGCTCTGTCTCTGGGCAGGTGCGATTCCCTCCTCAAGACTCATTGTTCAAGCCCAAGACGCGCCATCTCTCGTACAATCTGGCGTAACCCAGTACCAAGCTGGAGATTATGACGACGCGATCGCCAACTGGCAGAAAGCCTTAGCCGAAGTGGAGCCCGATAACTTGGCCCACCAGAGCATCCTGCTCGAAAACCTGGCCCGTGCCCACCGCCAACTCGGACGCTTTTCCGAAGAGATTGAAAACTGGGAGCAGGCCATACAGCGCTACGAGCAACTCGGCGATCTACAATCTCTAGGTCGAGCACGCACTGAGCAATCTCAGGCATACAGCCGACTGGGGCAGCACCGTAGGGCGATCGCACTCCTGTGCGGCGACAATATAGATACCTGCGCTCAAGACAGTGCCTTGCACATTGCCCGATCACTCACAGATGCCAGCGGTGAAGCCGCCGCCCTCGCTAGCCTAGGCGAAGCCTACCGGCTCACTGGCAACTACGAGCAGGCTTTAACGTTGCTACAGCAGAGCCTGCTCATTATTGAAACCAACCTAGATAATCCTCTCTACCAGTCATCTATTCTCAACAGTTTGGGCAACACCCACAGTGCCCTTGCTCAAGTCAGCACACGCCGTGCCCTAGCCGCCGCCAAGCGAGGTGATAGTCAAGACGAAAGGGCTTTAACCGAAAAAGCAAATGAGCAAACCCAGCAAGCGATCGCCTTCTTGCAGCGCAGTATTGAAATAGCGCAAGGTAATGCTGTGATCGCTGTCCAAGTGCGAGCACAGCTCAACCTTATTCCCATTTACCAACGCTCCGGCCAAGCAGAAGCCGCTAGCCAAGTCTGGCAAGCCACCCGCCAGATGATCGCCCCCTTGCCAAATTCTCAAGACAAGGCATTTGATACCTTGGCCATCGCTGGCTATTTAGAACCGCCTACCCAAAGCCGCCAGTGCCCTGCCGCTGACATTGTTGTTCAGCAAACTCAACTTTTAGAAGACGCGATCGCCATTTCCAAAAATATCCAAAGCCCCCGCGCCGAATCCTTTGCCCTAGGGCAGCTAGGCAACCTGTACGAGCGCTGCGGAAACTATGATCAAGCCCTTGCGCTCACTCAAGATGCTCGCCTCGCTGCCGATCAAGACCGCTCTGCGAAAGACGGATTATATCTGTGGGTTTGGCAGCAAGGCCGAATTCTAAACGCCCAAAATCAACCAGAAGCCGCCGCTACTGCTTACGCTCAGGCACTGGATATACTCAATACCCTCCGAGCTGACATTCTCAGTGCCAACCAAGACCTTCAGTTTGATTTCCGCGATCGCGTTGAGCCCCTCTACCGAGAATTTGCTCAGCTCAAGTTGGCAGAAGTCCGGCCTTCTGTCACAGTCGCTGCGGCAGATCAGCCCAGCGTGGACACAGTTTTGGTAACTTTAGATGCGCTCAAGCTAGCCGAGCTACAAAACTACTTTGCAAATGACTGCGTCATTGTCCCCACCGCCACCCGAGTAGATGTAATCGGAAAACAATTGGCAACGGCGGTCATCAGCACAGCTATCTTGTCTGGCCGACCAGCCGTCATTGCTAGCTTTCCAGATGGGCAACGGCAAGTCGAATGGCTAGACGTGGATGAAAATGCCCTAGCTAAAGAAGTCAATGATTACCGCATCTCTCTAGAAAGTGGACGATTTCAGCGCGCAGCTTTTACGCCTACCTCTCAGCTCTATGACCAGATTGTGCGTCCGTTTGAGGCTCAGTTAAATGCCCTTGAAGTCAATACGCTGGTCTTTATCAACGATGGCATTCTACGCAGTATCCCGATGGCCGCACTCTACGACGGGCAGCAGTATTTGATAGAGAAATATGCGATCGCCACCACCCCCAGCTTGACCCTTACCAACTCAGGTGGACTAGATCGCGGTAACTTAAATGCCCTCGTTGTGGGTCTCAGTGAAAAATCTCAAGTTGGCAATCAACAATACTTAGCCCTCAGTAAAGTCGAAGACGAAATAGAAGATGTTGAAGCGCTGTTTCCTAACAGCAAAATTCTTAAGAATTCAGACTTCTCAGAACCTAATTTACGACAGGCACTTCAAGAGAAAAGCTACCGAATTTTGCACGTTGCTACCCACGGTAGTTTCGGGGCCGAACCAGAGGATAACTTTATCGTGACTGGCCAAAAAAACGAAGATCAAACCAATAAGGCTCTGACCATTAGTGAGCTCGATACCCTTATCCGTAGCGTGTCTGCTGTGAACAAAGCACCGATTGAGCTGCTGACCCTTACGGCTTGTGAAACCTCTATTGGTGACGACCGGGCCACGCTGGGGTTAGCGGGTGTAGCGGTGAGAGCGGGTGTGAAGAGTGCGATCGCCTCGCTCTGGTCAGTTGATGATAAAGCCACTGCTGATCTGATCACTAGCTTTTATGGTCATTTGTCAGATCCTGCTCTCAGCAAAGCTCAAGCCTTACAAGCCGCTCAAATTGAAGTCATTGCAGCCGGTGGCATTACCCAACATCCCTACTACTGGGCACCCTTTATTCTGATCGGTAACTGGCTGTAATTCATTGCAACCTATCCCATCGGTATTCAAACCCAAAAAAGGGAAAGCATTTGTCATGCCTTCCCTCTCTACATGTTTTCTTTGTTTTTCCAGGTTGGACAATGATGTCGTCGTGGTCAAATTTTGGCGATATCGCCAAAACCAATTGGTACTGAGAACTTACCAACGGCTACATGCTCTGGGCTGTCTTTTTTTATAGTGCACATAGAAAGACAGCTTGGGTGGCAACCCAACTACAACGCCGAAGCCCTCCATACGATAAACCGGATCTAGCCTGACACGAATATCATCCTCAATGTCAATATCCAGTGCTGGGGGAAGTCTTAAAGCTTCACAAGCGGCGTTGATTTCTCTTGCTTTTGCTTGATACTTCGCTAAACGGCTAAAAAGGGCTCTGTTGCAAAAAGTTAGCAAGTAGAGAATCCTCCTATCGATGCATCCTTTATTAGGCCTCTACTCCAAATATTTCGTTGATGAAAGAGATCTGTCCCATGACATCACCTCTGTCGGCATCTTTTATCTGTCCTTTGCGAATCATGTTCATTGCCTCATACCCTTTGAGGGTGCGCTTGGCCGTATTGAATGAGCCAAACC
>JBGTIK010000240.1:0-2945 GCA_041745715.1 Phormidesmis sp. | reverse complement strand
TAGTCCTGCGTGCGGCGAAACTCAGTGAAAATGATCGCCTTCTGAGCCCCGCCTACATCCATCGTTTTCTTAAAGGCAATATCAAGCACCTTTAGCAGCGCTCTCCCCTTTCCATTTTCTTCAATCGACTCAGCAATCTCCGCAAACTCCTTTAGCTCAGCAATCTCTGCTTCTATCGCAGCTCTTTGAGCCTCAGAAATTACAGCCTGTTCAGACTCTTCCGCTGAGTCCTCGTTCCATTCCTCCTTTAGTTGATTCAGCCCTTCGTAGTCATTTTCTAATGCCATCGTGAGCTGCTCGGGGTCAACCGAGGCGTCGTTCAGCTCATTCTGTAGGCGAGTAGCGATTGTCGTTAGAGCACCGGCTATGGCAAATGTAGAAGATGCCATCAGCTTTCGTAGCATCAGGGTCATGAGCGATCGCTGACCCGACGGCAACGCTTTCAAATCGTCCCGCTGCAAATAATCTGAAACCAGCTCATACAAAACCTCTTCAGAATCATCTGGATCAAACTTTTCCAACAGCGACAACCGCGCCGTAAAAGACACACAAGCATCCACCTGGCGGCGCAGCGTTCGGTGGCAAATAGGCTTCAGCCGACTCTTCAGCGTTTCAAACACCTCGCTCGAACCTTGCCGACCCGTAAACTGCTCTTTGAAGCTCTTCACATCCCCAAACGTCAGCTCATCGATAAGGCTCACCAAGCCATACAGCTCTAGCAGCGAATTTTGTAGCGGCGTCGCCGTCAGCAGCAGCTTATTCCGCTTCTGAAAGATTTCTCTCAGCTTCTTAGCAATTACATTAGAAGACTTATACACGTTGCGAAGCCGGTGAGCCTCATCAATCACCACCAGATCCCACTGTGTGCTCTCCACCTCTTCTGCCTTGTTGCAAGCAAACTGATAGGAGCAAAAGACAACGTGCTCCGTATCGTCGAAAGGATTGTACGAGCCGTCCTTTTTTGCCTTGTTATAAGACCTTGTCTCTAAAATTTTCCCAGGCAAAAAGAACTTATCTTTGAGTTCTAGCAGCCACTGCTTGCGCAAACTAGCAGGCGTAACCACTAAAATTCGCCTTTTTCTTTCTGCCCACTTCTGTGCAATTACAAGCCCCGCCTCAATCGTCTTTCCTAGACCTACCTCATCGGCCAGCAAAGCGCCCTTCGACAGCGGCGAACGAAACGCAAACAGCGCCGCCTCCACCTGATGCGGATTGAGATCAACCCGCGCCCCAGCAAACGTGCTCACCAGCTTCTCCAACTTGTCCGAAGAGCACCGCTTAGTTAGCTCATGGGCAAAATATTGCGCGTGGTAATCAGTAATCTGCATAGGTTACAAGTCATGAACAGTGAACGGCTAGCGAAGGCTTATCGCTAAGGTTTATCTTATCGTTACCGGCTTCGTGACAGATCTGCGATCGCCAATATCCAGCCATATCCAGCTAAGTCAGGTTCTGTTCACACATCTCAAAGAAAGCCCTCAACTGCCCTAGCAACATCGACATCTCGTTAGCACCAGAGGTCAAGGATTCGCTCACCTCACCGCCCGCTGTCAGCCGGTAAAACTTCCAGCCCTCACCGTTAGTCACGATGCCGTAGATGTCAATCACTTTGCCTAACTGCTGATTCGTCCACTGGCAGGCCCGCATCTCTACCAGGCACTGAGCAGCCCCCTGCTGAAAGTCATCTCGCTTCGCCTCAATCACACAGACAAAAGGCGCTTCTAAGTAGGCCCGCCTTTCAGCAATCAAATAGTCTGCATTCCCACAAACATCTGCGCCCTCTAGATATGCGCATTTCCATACTTTTAGCCGCCGAGTCTCTAACAAGCCTTCTTCACAGATAGCGTCTATAAGTAACGTTCGAGAAACCTCGAAGTCTTCCAAGTCAAATACCTGTAACCTTTCTAACCTCTGCTGAAAGAAGTCGCTGATCGGAACTGGCTTGGCCTCAATCGTCCAGCGCTTTAACTCGGTGATGCCTAAGTATTTGCAAGCCTCTTTAAAAGTAAAACTAGAAAAGCTCTTCTTTCGCTCTTTTGTAATAGGAGTCATCGCTACAGCTAAAGACTACACCCCAATCTTAGGACACATATCTGCTAGCACGCAGGCATTGCATTTTGGATACTGCCCCTTACAAATGTGCTTACCAAACGGCATCAGCAGTTGGTTTGTTTCTATCCAATACTCCTTTGGCAGCTTTGCTTCAAGGGCTTTGGTCGTTTTTTCAGGCGTTTTTGTCTGCACGTAGCCCCAACGGTTCATCACTCGGTGCACATGTACATCGACGCTGATGTAGGGCTGATGGCAGGCAATGCCCAAGGCGAGGTGGGCGCATTTGGGGCCAACGCCAGTGAAGCTGAGAAGGATGGCTTCGTCGGCAGGGAGTTCGCCGCTGTGGGTTTGAAGGATGGAGTGAGCGATCGCCCAAATCTGCTGTGCCTTGCGCTCTGCATACGTACTTTTCGCAATCAGCGTCTCAATCTCCACCACCGACAGCTCGCTCATGGCCTGCGGCGTATTGGCCTTGGCAAACAGCTGCCGCGATACCGGCAAACTCACCTCGTCATAGGTGCGAATCGAAATGATGCAAGACACTAGCTGCTCAAATAGAGAGTCGTAGCCTTCTGCCGCTAGCTGAAACATGGCCGCTTTCGGATACGCCTGCATGATCTCGCGCAGCTGGGTAAATGCTGTGTGAATCTCAAACTGAGATGGCAACTGAGATGGCGCAAAAGACGACATAGCCCTTCCTAGTAAAAGCATTCACAGCTTACGGAAAAGCCGCCGATATCAGCATCGGTCGGTGGTTTGTTTTTACTGACAAAGCGGGCGCATCGTATGCTACATTTTATAAGCCGTAGATGGCGGGGGTCAGTGCCCGAGTGGTTAATGGGGGTGGACTGTAAATCCACTAGCTATGCTTACGCTGGTTCGAATCCAGCCTG
>JBGTIK010000239.1:0-7073 GCA_041745715.1 Phormidesmis sp. | reverse complement strand
CAACGTGCCTGCCGTCATCACGACCAAATCGCCATCGCGCACTAGGTGCTTTTCTTGGGCTACATTCATCGCTGCTTGAAAGGTCTGCGCCGTCGAAGGTAAATCCACCACCAGCAGCGGATTTACACCCCATACGAGCTGTAATTGTCGCGACACATCAACCAGCGGCGTCACCGCCAAAATCGGCGCTTTGGGCCGAAACTTAGAGACATTGCGTGCGGTTGCCCCGGTGCGGGTCATGGTCATAATTGCCGAAGCTCTGAGCTGAGCCGAAATTTGGCCGACCGCTTGGCTAATCGCATTCGGAATCGTATGGCTAGCGCTAAACTCTTCTGTGACTCGCTTCATCTGCTCTTTTTCGGTGCGCAGCGCAATCCGCGCCATCGTCGCGACGGCCTCTACCGGAAACTGCCCCACCGCCGTTTCATTGGAGAGCATCACAGCATCGGTGCCATCAAAAATCGCATTGGCTACATCTGACACCTCCGCTCTGGTTGGGCGGGGGTTCTCGACCATGCTATCGAGCATTTGAGTGGCCGTAATCACCGGAATGCCTAAGCGATTAGCGGTCGCAATCAGCCGCTTTTGTAGCACCGGCACGTCTTCCGCTGGTAGCTCAACGCCTAGGTCGCCTCTGGCCACCATTACCCCATCTGACAAAGAGAGAATGGCCTCCATCTGCTCAATTGCTTCGTGCTTTTCGATTTTGACAATCACCGGCACCCGGCGACTGGTCGCATTTTGAATCAGCTCTTTGATTTCCAAAACATCTTGCGGGTAGCGTACAAAGCTCAACGCTACCCAATCGACGTTTTGATTGAGGCCAAACATCAGATCTTCACGGTCTTTTGGCGTCAGTGCCTTAATTGAGAGATACACCCCCGGAAAGTTCACGCCTTTGCTATTAGAAAGCTTGCCGCCCACTACCACTTCACAGATCAGATTGCACTGGGCCATGTCCTTGCCCACAACCTTCATCTCCACCTTGCCGTCATCGAGCATGATCACCGCGCCTTCGGGCACTTCTTCGACTAAGGGTTCGTAGGTGACTGAGCTTTCTATTTGGGTGCCGGGAATGTATCGACTGGTGAGGATGAAGCGATCGCCCTTAGCTAGATAAATCGGGCCGTCTTGAAACTTGCCCAAGCGAATTTTGGGTCCCTGCAAATCTTGCAAAATGCCGACCGGCTGATTCAATTCAAAGGAAATTTGGCGGATCAGCTTAATGTTTTTTTGGTGATTTTCTTGGTCACCATGAGAAAAATTGAGTCGCAAAGTAGTTGCGCCCGCCTCGATGATGGCTCTCAAGGTGTCTGGATTTTCAGTGGCAGGGCCAATGGTCGCGACGATTTTGGTGCGACGCAGGGCAGGGCGCGATTGCATAGGGTTAAGTCAGTGAAAATACAAGAAAATATCTGCTCAAACGATACCATTGCAGGGCCCTGTTCAACGCCCTTCTTCATCTGGCCTACTCAACCTTTACGCGCTTCTAATAAATTTGCTGTGAAAGGGGCGATCACTCTCATTTTTCTGAAAAATAAACTCGCTCAAAAATAATCACCCATCAGACACAATCAGACAAAGTAAGCAAAATCACTCACAATAAGTGAAAATAACGGTTGCCCGCACAGTTAGTCACCCCAGCCCTTTTTCAATCCTTTACAGGTTGTACTGTTTACAGCTTGCACAGGTTAGATCAACGGCAGACCGACCCGTTAATCAAAAGCGCAAACTCCGCTTTTGATTACACCCAAGCAAAGGCATCTTTAACGTCATAAAACTTTATTATTCATCTCAGGTAGCGTATACTACCGAACACGTGCCTGCTTCAAGGCATGTCAACCTAACCAACAGTCAAAGAATAGTCAAAGAATAGTCAAAACCCCTGGTGTGAAGGAGCGAATGTATGGTGTCGGCGGCAATAGAGCCCCTGGCAGTTACCCGGAGAGTCCCTAAGCGGTTTCTAGATGCAGATGGTGGCCTAAGCGCGGATCTGCTTATGTTTGTCGGGGCTGTTCTGCTCGTAACTTTCTCAACGATTGGATATTTTAGCTGGCATCTGCCTAGCTGGATCTGTTTCGCGCTCAATACGGTGGCACTGCACTTAGTCGGGACGGTCATCCACGATGCGTCTCACCAGTCAGCTCACAGTAATCCAATCATCAATGCAGTCTTGGGTCATGGCAGTGCGCTCATGCTCGGATTTACGTTCCCGGTTTTTACTCGCGTGCATTTGCAGCACCATGCGCATGTGAATGATCCCGAAAATGACCCCGATCATTTCGTCTCGACGGGTGGCCCTCTGTGGCTGATCGCGGCTCGATTTTTTTACCACGAAATCTATTTTTTCCAGCGCCGACTCTGGAAAAAACACGAGCTTTTAGAGTGGTTTTTAAGTCGCTTGGTCGTCGGCATTTTTATTTATGCGGCGGTTCACTTTGGCTTTATCAGCTATCTTTTCAATTATTGGTTTTCACCCGCTTTGGTTGTGGGTTTGGCGCTAGGTCTATTTTTTGACTACTTACCCCATCGCCCTTTTAAAACGCAGCACCGCTGGAAAAATGCCCGCGTCTACCCTAACGGCATCTTGAACCTGCTAATCATGGGGCAAAACTATCACCTCGTTCATCATCTCTGGCCTTCTATCCCTTGGTACAAGTACAAGCCTGCTTACGAAGTCATGAAGCCGCTGCTCGATGAAAAGGGATCGCCACAGTCTCTAGGGCTCATGCAGCCTAAAGAATTTATGGGCTTTATGTACGATTTGTTTTTGGGTATTCGTTTTCATCACAAATCTGAGAAAAGCGAATGAGTGCTGCTGATTGAAGATATAGCGGCGAACGGATACATTCGTCCGTCGCGAGTAACTTGGTTTTTTCTACGAGGCTTTTAGCGAGCAATGCGTACTTCAGCCCAGTGACAAGCGCTATAGTCGCGCCGACATCTACTCAAAACCCCTGCCGCAGCGAGCGACAGGGGTTTATTTTTAAGCCGTGTTTCTGGCTATAGATCTGAAAAGACTGCTTAAGCGCCCATCTCTAGAACTGCCTGGCGCAGAAGCGTGATCTGCTGATTGAATTCAAGAGACGAAATCTCATTAAACAGCTTAGCGGCCCCAGCCGGTAGCTCATAGCTTTCGGGTACCGGGATAATGTTGCCCGCGTCCATTCCTTCGGAAAGCTGGTACCAAAACAATAGCTTGTTATTTTCAGTGAAAGCGCCATAGGCTTGGGTTTCTTCGGTTTGCTTTTGCTCTACCAAGTCTCGCATGAAGGCAAGCTGATCGCTCTCTTCCATCGCAATCACATCATCTAAAAGCTGCTGTGTAAACTGCGGCTCCGCAGCGCCAGGAGCTGCGGGCGTAATCGAGTCGCCCATATTTTCATACAGCACCCAAAGCAGCCCAAGCTTGTCATCTGTGCTCAACGCACTAAACTCTGAGAGCTGCTGAGAGATATCGGCATCGAAGCGCTCAGTGCTGGAAACTTGTGTATCTAATGCCATGAAATTAAAGGAATTAAATTCCTTGAATGCGTCTATGGCAAAAGCGTACTGGTTTGCATGCTCAACTTTGAATGCCTACGGAGAGAATTGTGCTGTCTCGAGTTCTGTCAAAAGAGCGAACGAGGCTAGCAACTACTGCTAATGTAGAAACGTAATTTTACTCTACTTTAAATAAGTACGTCAGAAGCAAGATAAAGATCGGGGCGCAGATCGCGGGCTCCTCGAAGATAGGCATGTTTGACTTCGCTTTGACGAACGGGCAGGTAGGTGTATAGCATCAGCCGGATGCAGCGCGGCAGGCTGCCTTCAACGTGCATTTGCTGAACATCTAATAAAGGTACGCAATCCCAGCGACTACGGCGTCGGGCAATAGCAGCTGGAAAAATCGTATCCAAATCCCGCGTTACCGAAAACGTCGCGCTAATGATCTGCGCTGGATCTAGCTGGTTTTGCGACTCCAGCGCATCTAGCATTTCTGTTACCGCCTCAGCTATAGCCTCAGCAGAGTTTTCGGCAACGGTGGTTGCTCCTCGAACGGCTCGTATCTGCCAGTCCACAGTGGCTGATTCCTTTTACTATCTCACGCCTCACCATTTAACCATTGATCTGCAAGTCAGTTAATCAAGCCCTAATCAACGCCCGATGCGCGGCTGGTAGAGCCATAAAGGGAGTCCGTTAGTCGCTACCTCAAAGTCTAATCGGGCCATTGTGGCAGGCAAATAGTCCGGCAATAGTCCAGCCAAAACCGACCGATTCCCCGGCAGCAGCCGACTCAGTAATGGCTTTTTCTCTTCAAAGGTGTAGCACTCCGCCTTGTCAGGATCGAGGCCGCCTAGTTCCGCCGCCCACCGACGCGCGTCTTCTTCGGATCCGAGTCTATCGACCACGCCTAGCGCCAGCGCCTGCTCACCGGTAAAGACTCGGCCATCGGCAAACTCACGCACCTTCTCTTCGCTGAGGTTCCGCCCTTCCGCTACCGTTCGCACAAATTGGCCGTAGCTAGTGTCAATGAGCTCCTGCAAAATCGTCTCTTCAGCGGGCGTCAGAGGCCGATCAAACGCCAAAATATCTTTATAAGGCCCCGACTTGATCACCTTGAAAGACACCCCTATCCGATCTAGCAGCTTCTCTATATTATTGCCACGTAAAATCACGCCAATTGAGCCCGTAATCGTGCCGGGATTAGCCACGATGTGATGCGCACCTACGCCAATGTAGACTCCGCCCGAAGCGGAAATATTGCCGAAGCTAGCGACGATTTTGACCTTTTCTTGAAGCTTTTTGAGGGCGCTGTAAATTTCTTGAGAATCGCCTACCGTGCCGCCAGGACTGTCAATGCGCAGCAGCAGCGCTGGAAACTTTTTCTCCCCGATTTCTTCAAGTGCTTCGAGAACCCGCTTGCGGGTGGCCCCGGCAATGGCTCCTACTACTTCAATGCGAGCAATTTGTTTGCGATAGCGAGGTTTAAAGGGCCAAATCATAGAATTCTCGGGATAAAAATCTGCGGGCGATCGCCAGTCAGCAGCACACTGTGCTTTACATTACTTTAAAGTAAGTATACGACTTGCCATGCGCACCTAGACAGACATCTAGGCTGAGCATTTTGACGGCTCACAAGAATGTTCAGCCCCAACCTCTAGAAATAACGAATGGCTCCTCGCTCCTCTATTGATAATGATCTCAACGATGCCCCTCGGCTCCCCATTCGACAGCCTTTGTTCAACTTGTCCGCTAACCCGCTCATCCTAATTACCCCTTTCTTTTTGTGGGGAACTGCGATGGTGGCGATGAAGGGCGTGATGCAAGAAACCACACCTTTGTTTTTAGCGGGTGTCCGGCTATTGCCCGCTGGCTTGCTAGTCGTGGCGGTTTCTGTCCTTTTAGGCAAGCAGCAGCCGAAGGGTTGGCGGGCATGGCTGTGGATTAGCCTGTTTGCTTTAGTCGATGGCACGCTCTTTCAGGGCTTTTTGGCCAAAGGATTGGAGCGTACAGGCGCTGGGCTAGGCTCTGTGATGATTGACTCTCAGCCTTTAGCGGTAGCGGTGATGGCCCGCTTTTTGTTTCAAGAGTGGATCGGCCCCTTAGGCTGGATCGGACTACTGATTGGCTTGGTTGGTATCAGCTTTATTGGCTTGCCGGATGAGTGGATTATTGGACTTTTTCAAGGGCATATCTCTAACGTAGGAGCTGCTTCAGGGCCAGTCATTACAGTGGAGCAAGAAATCTGGTCAGGGCTATTTCAGCAGGGCGAGTGGCTGATGCTGATGGCCGCGCTGTCGATGGCAGTGGGCACTATTTTGATCCGCTATGTGGTGCGCTGGGCCGATCCGGTGGCCGCGACCGGCTGGCATATGGTAATTGGCGGTGCTCCTTTGATGGTTGCGGCTGTGCTGGATTGGCTGTTTGGAAATGCCGCTGAGTATAGCGATTTGTCGGCGGTAGGGATGGCAAGCGTCATTCAAGAAGCTTTGGCTGATGGGACTGCGCCTTGGCAAGGCATTTCGCTGCCGGGTTGGCTGGAGATGAGCTATACGACTGTGTTTGGGAGTGCTATTGCCTATGGCTTATTTTTCTATATTGCCGCCCAAGGAAATCTCACTAGCCTGAGTGTCCTGACGTTTCTAACTCCCGTGTTTGCCCTGCTGTTCAGCACGCTATTGCTTTCCGAAAGCCTCAGTACGCTTCAGTGGAGCGGGGTTGTGCTAACACTTATCAGCATCTATTTGATCAACCAGCGAGTCCAGATAGCGACTTGGCTTTCAGCTCAGCTATCGATTCAAATTGCAGCGCCACCAACGGTTGCTAAAGACTCTCAAAAGCCTACTTAACGCTATTTCTATGCTGTCAGGACGTCTCAAGAAAGCCTTAATAAGCAGAAAAATGTGCTTATTAAGGAGATCCTAAAACACAGACATCCTAGAATGAATCCTCCTTTTATAAGGATGGCTCAAGCTAACGCCAGCTAACTTTGAAATCTGCATTTGTGAGGGCAGCATCTGTATTGATAGATACATAGCCTGGCCTTTGATACTGATAAAACCGTAGAAATATTGTTTCAATAGGAAATTTTTGCCGGAAATCGCTGCTTGCGGTACGTAAGGTACGATCACACTGATACCTATTCTTAGTAGCGTTCTCAGTAAAATTCAGTAGACAAAGTAATTTTGGGGAGGAATCTTAAGTAGGCGCGTGAGTATAGTTAGGCTTCTCTTTAGGCTTTGTTTCAACGCGAGCGTTTAGTTAGCAAAATACGGCCATAAGCGGGCATTCTACTCCTAGAAATAGCAGTCGGTTTAGAGAAGTGTAGTCAGCTTGATCCGAAATCTCTATGAAGGGCTTTATAAAGGGAGTGAGCTAAATTGAAAGTTTGCGTAAAAGTTTGAGATGTTTAGACCAAGTACCAACCCAAAGCGTTAGTTACAGATAGACCCCACATTCCGCCCTTTGAAGTGTCACACTCAGGTATTAATGATAGAGCCCTGTTTTGGAAAGACTTTCATGGCTTAGCAGTTCAAATGAACTAAGTCATAAAAATTCTCAATTAAGGTTAACTATTGAGAACCATGCTA
>JBGTIK010000238.1:0-2884 GCA_041745715.1 Phormidesmis sp. | reverse complement strand
CGATTCCGATGAGCAGTTTCAGCGCCATCAGCTAGAAGTCATCGAACGGCTCACCCGCCGCCTCGGCAGATTAGTAGACGATTTGCTGTTTATCGCTCGGCAAGAAAGCGGCCTTGTCCCCATGCAGCGCACTAGCTTTAGTCTGACTTCACTGCTGCAAGACGTCATTGAAGAACAACAGGCGCTCGCTCAAGAGAAATCTTTAATCCTCACCGGCAATTTTCCGGATACTGACGTGCTAACGCAGGGCGATCGCGATCAGCTCACCCGCCTATTCACCAACCTCATTGCCAACGCCATTCACTACACAGCTACTGGTAAAATCGCCGTCAGCGCCAGCATTGGCACTCACCAGATCTCAGTCACGATTACCGATACCGGCATCGGCATCCCTACAGACGATCTTGATCGCATTTTTGATCGATTCTATCGCGTTGATCCAGCCCGCACTCGCAGCGCCGGTGGATCAGGACTCGGACTCGCGATCGCCAAAATCATCACCGACAACCACCAAGGCCAGATCGCCCTTACCAGCAAACCCCAGCAAGGCACTGCTGTCACCGTCACCCTACCGATCAAAACCAGCCTCAGAGCAGTTCATAGCCCAGCCACGAAAGTCCCATCAATCGGCCAACCGACCAGCTTTTGAATGCCGGATTTATAGACTAATGGACAGATTAATCCTACTGACGCTGATTACCTGATGCTGATTACTGAGTCGTCACCAAACTCACATCCGGCCCAAACGTTCTCTCTTCAGGCACACCCAATTCACCCATCGGCGCAGCCTTAGACTGATTATACGAGTAAATCACGCCGCCCGCATTGCCTACCCGCACCGTAATCGACTGATCCGCCGCCCAAGAGCGGGCATCACCCTGCTCCAAAATTGCCTCAAACTCAGTCGATCCATCGGCAATCACCCGCACCCACGACTGCCCTGTCAGCATCAAATTCACCTCTACCGGGCGCGATTGAGCCTTGGGTTTGGCATCGACTTGAGCCACAGGAGGCGTTTTAGTCTGTGCGTTTGGCTTAGGCATCAGTTGCGCGATCGCCGCTGGATCCAAAATTGGCTGAGCAGTTACATTCGGCGCACTGTTTTGCAAAAATCCCGAAAGCGCACTCACTGCCCCCATAATCAGCAGCACATAAGCCGCATACAAATGCAGCGGGCGCAACTGAGCTGCCGGTGAGTCTTTCCAAGAGCTGCGCGGCGGCTGCACCACTGGGCGCGTAAAAAATTGACCTGAAATTGTCTCACCATCTAACCCCAAAGCATTGCTGTAGCGGCGCAATAAAGCCCGAACATAAATGGGCTCCGGCAAATCCGCCAAATTGCCCTGCTCCAAAGCAGACAGCAGCATCCGGCGAATCAGTGTCCGCTGTTCAATCGCCTCTAGCGATAGCCCCTGCTGTAAACGTGCCTGCTGCAAAAGGCTGCCAAGTGAAAGCAACTGCTCTTGCTGTAGCTGCTGAGCGGTGGGTTCTTTAATACGAGCTTTCTGCTTCATAAGTTCGGTGGCGGTGGTTCGATAGCGGTAGTTCAGTGGCGGTAATTCGGTGACGACGGTTCCAGGAAGGAATAAAAGAGAGAAGCTAGGTTTAAAAAGGGGTTAAGTAAAGAGAACCCTCATTTGAGGCACAGACTATACAGAAGCGATAGAGGCAGCATAGCTGACCACTAGAATCAAGCTCAAGCTTTAGCAAATGAAGCGGCCTTAGATAAAGCAGCTTCTCGCTTGAGCTGAACAATTTCTTCATCTGTTAGTAAACGGTAGTGGCCAAGGGGAATATTTCCTAGCCGGAGTGAGCCAATTTTTATCCTGTGCAGCGCTGTCACAGGGTAGCCTAGCAAATCAGCCACACGACGAATTTGACGGTTACGCCCTTCGACCAATCGCACCCTTAAAAGAGTTTGATCGTTGGGTAATTGCTTGACGACATCAACCTGAGCAGGCAAGGTCTTCTGCTCAGCTAGCATAACGCCCGTTCGCCACTGCTGAAGAGCAGCTTCTGTAGGCAAGCCCCTCACGCGCACCTGGTACAGCTTGCTGATCTGGTGACGAGGATGAGTGAGCTGATACGTCAGTTCGCCGTCATTAGTCAGCAAGAGGGCTCCGGTCGAATCGGCATCTAATCGACCTACTGGATGAATGCCTAAGCCCGTTCGCATAGGCGCATCCAAAAAATCTATGACGGTCTTTCGCCCTTGAGGATCTTTGCAGGTAGAGACAACAGCTTTCGGCTTATGGAGCAAAAGGTAAACGCAAAGAGGTGGCTGACCTAACTCCACGCCGCTAACACAAACGCTGTCCACCGTTGTGTCCGCTTGCTGGCCGATTTCAGCAATCTTGCCATTGACTGTAACTCTACCTTTTAAAATCAGCTTTTCGGCTTGCCGACGAGAAGCAATGCCACGCTGAGACAATAGCTTTTGTAGCCTTTCAGTCATATTTGAGAAATTATCTGTAATCGGTCATGTTTGAGCAGTTATGTTTGAGCAGTCATGTTTGAGCAGTTACGGTCATAAATGAGTATACAAAGCTCAGCACCTTGCTCAGTACTTTGGCTAGTCATGTAAAAAACTCAGGCAGACAAAAGTTCCGTAGAAAAACCTAAGCAGCTGATTGCTTTACTATTCTTTATTCAAGCAGGAACCTCCATATCTTCACAAGGGGGTAGCACCACTAAATAGACAAGATTTCACACATTTCTTACGATTGCTGAGGCTATCGGTACGTACCTCGTCACAACAAACTTAACCAACCCAAAATCGGTGGTTAAGCTACGCGCAATTTCTGTAACCAGCAACACTGATAATTCATGATTTCTTTATTTTTTGGAATGGAAGTTGAGTCAAGCCGCAGGGTTTGTCAATCAC
>JBGTIK010000237.1:0-13733 GCA_041745715.1 Phormidesmis sp. | reverse complement strand
CTTAGCAGTTCAAATGAACTAAGTCATAAAAATTCTCAATTAAGGTTAACTATTGAGAACCATGCTAGAAAAAATGGCTGTGATTCTTATTGCTTCGTTTAAATACCCAATGTGCCAATTGGAAGTGCGGAATGTCGGATTAAAAGAAGGCTCAGCCGTACGCCACAAACTGCGGTTGAGACTCTTTAAAGGCAGTGGGTTATTGGCCATCCAGTGCCAATCCGCGCCATCAACTTCCCATATTCGGCCAACTCGGCGCGCTGTTTTAATCACCGGGTGATGAATCCTTGCCGGTAAGTAATACCGAATCAAAGCCAAAAGAGGAAGCCGCCGAGCGACAGGTCGATCATGCGCTTTTTGAACGTGCTTTTGAGGCGTTGATGCCTCTGCGGCTAGTTCCTCTTCATCTGGCGGCTTATCAAAGGGCTGTTTGATCACAGGTTCCTCCGAGTGAGTATTACTGTTGAATGTCATAAGTTTGAGATACGCCTTTTGACCTACAGATAGCCTCAGTAAAAGCGCCCATTAGATAGAGACTTATCTGTAAGCTGGTGCCTATTATATTAGATGTAAAGCCCATCGGTTGGGCAATCAATAGTAGTTGGAGAACAACGTTATGAGTCTTGAAGATAGAGCTAAAGCGACTGCCAAAGACATCGAAGGCAAAGTGCAAGACGCTGCTGGCAAAGCAACCGATAACAAGGAAGCGCAAGCAAAAGGTAAAGCAAAGCAAGCAGAAGCCTCTGCTCGCAATACAACAGAAGATGCAAAAGACAGCGTTAAAAAAGCAATTGATTAATAGCCGTTGATACTTAGCGTGGTTTGTTTTTGTCTGAAAGAAAGAAACGCTCTAATCAGCATCAATCGCTAAAATCGCTTTAATCATCATCAAAGACCCCTGGGCTATCACTGTCTGGGGGTCGTCTTTTTTAACTTTCTTTACACGCTCCAAATAATTTCTCCTGCTTTTGATAGATAGATAACGTTATCCATTAAAAGATACTGGATCTATTACAGAAGAGTTTATTGCAAACAGCGCTAAAAAGACATTAAGCGCTTTTCTAAACATTACCACTTTGAATCATGGAGAAAAAATATGACACCTGAGCATGACATTGAATCTGATGGTTTTGATCGCGGCATTATCCCGGCTGAGACTAAAGCTCGCATGGAAAGAGAAGGTAAAGACTATAAGCACACTACTTCTGACGAAGAGCCGGACACAGACAACATAGATGTAACCGCAGGGCAAACCGTTAGCAATGAAGGGCTAGCTAACAATTACGCTATCGAACCTGAAATGTATATCGATGAACCCGGCGATCTGAAAGACCAGCAGTAAAAACTACAAATAAACTGAACTTATCCTGTTCAAGTTAAAACTCAAAAAAGGACTAGAAAAAATTATTTTCTAGTCCTTTTTTATTGGCAAAAGCGTCGTTTGCAAAGACATTCACAAAAAAGTAGAGCATCAGCCGATGCTCTACGCCGAACTGTTATCCCTGCAAATAATTGTTCATTTACAGGGGTAACTTTAACCAAATAGAAAAATCTCGATAATCGACTACCTATTTTTCAACTTTAGGAACGATATCAGGACGCTCCTTGCCTTCCCAACCCGCTGGGCGCTTTGAGTTGTACCAAGCAATCGAGCCAATAGTCGTCGCAGCGATGAAGCCTACAATCCCAACCGTAACCAACGAGAAAGTATAAGGCTGTGAATCAGTCACCAACTCATTCGCTACTTCTAGTAATAAAGTCATTTGTAAACCTCTTAAACTTAACTTTGCCTATATTAGGGAAATTAGTGCTTACAGGCATCTATCCAGTAGTGGATTGTGAAGTATCTCGGTAGGCATAGCTTAGTAAATGGGTGAAAAATTGGCGGCAGAGTGTAGCGCGATCATCGCTCGTTCCTACTCATCAAAAAAGGTTCTCAACATCACTGCCAAGAACCTTCACTATTCAAACGCTTATCAGTTCAAAAGCTGGATCAAAAGCGCAAGACTACATAAACTATGCAACTACTTTCTGCTTAGACCAAACGCCATTTTCGTCCTCGTCATAGCGTTCGTGAATCTTCATCCATGCAGCTTTTTCAGCTTCTAGGCTATCTTCATGTTCACGATAAACTTCATTGTACTGTTCCACAAAGTCTTTTTGAGCAGTCTCCGATAGGTGGTTGCGAACTTCTGGAGATAGACCTTCTACGCCTTCGCACAGCCCTGTACATGCCTTCGGAAGCGGCTGATCAACTGTGTGAATTTCCTGTCCGCCTGCGCTTTCTACCAATAGCTGAATTTCACCTGAGCGGTTTGAAGGCACCTCTGCCATCAACACGAACTCACCCGCCTGAATACGCGTTTGATAAATCGCTGCTTTCTCTTCCGGCAAGCCGATAGCCACCAAAACAGAAGCCAGACCGGCTCCAGCGCTGCCCGCTAATGCGCCGCTAGTCGCACCTAACAACAGAGCTCCAATTGGCCCAGCTGCTACAATCGGCCCGACAAACGGGACAAACAACACGCCAACACCCGTCAGCAGTCCTAACAATGAGCCAAAGAGTGACCCAAAAACAGCTCCAGAACGAAGCCCACCCAAAATTACATCTCGCTTGGTCAAAAATCCAGAAATGCGAGTCTCGCTCTGAAAATTTTGGCCCATAACAGAAATGTGTTCTTTAGATACACCTCTATCTAGCAAGCGACGAATGACATCATCTACTTGCTTTTGTTCTTTGAAGACAGCTGAAATCGTCCGCTCTGCCTTGTATTCTTCTTGCATCTTGATATCTCTTATTGCCTATTAAAAGTGTTGAAATATGATGAAACGTTAGGCAGCAGCAGGTGTCTTGAGGTTAGACTCACGCTCTCCACTCGGAGATAAGCTAGTGCCCTCAATAAAGGAGCGAAGCATCCACGCCATTTCTTCATGTTGTTCCATCAGAGCAGTCAAGAAGTCCGCAGTACCTTCATCGTGATAGTTGTCAGAACACTGGTCAATGTGCTCACGCAAATTACGAATGACTTGCTCGTGATCACCGACTAAACGCTCTACCATTTCTTCAGCATTCGGCAGATCGCCTGGGTGCTCGCGCAGCGTTGCATTTTCTAAAAAGCCCTTGGCCGTACCGATAGGGTAGCCGCCTAGCTGACGAGTCCGCTCAGCGATCGCGTCAATATTTAGGCTGATTGCCTCATACTGCTGCTGCCAAAGCTCATGCAGTGTTCTAAACTGAGGGCCTACCACATCCCAGTGGTATTTCTTGGTCTTAATCACCAATAAATAAGAATCTGACAAGTCTTTGTTGAGCAAATCAATTACACCTTGGCGCTGCTCTTGGCTGAGGCCGATATTCACATATTGCATATAGAGTCTCCCGAAGTTACTTCCTTATAGAAGCAAACCAGCCTTAGGATTTGCGTCTATCAATAAGGAGAGATCTCCTGCCAACGGGTATAACCTTAACGCAATCGTCTCAATGTTTTTTCCATAGCAAACGTCGCCAAAATTTTCCAATTTGGAAATGGTTCCTTAGTCTCGAAAATATCCGCTACTGCAACGCTGTCAGCGCCATGTATGACAACATTTACAGCAGCATCCGTGCAAGTGAATTTACACAAGCGCTAGACATCTAGCTAAACACCTAGATGTTTGGCTTGAAATTGGTAAGATTTTATGGCTCTGGCGGGATTTGAACCTGCGACCTTGGGCTTATGAGTCCCCTGCTCTAACCACTGAGCTACAGAGCCTGATGAGTTGATAATCGATTGACTCGACTAACCTCGACAAACGGTATCAACCATAGCTGAACAAATGTAACACGAAACGAAATCCTATAGACAACACCCAGATAAGACAGGCAAGCCATGAATCAGAAAGGAGGACGAGAAAGAGCGTCCCTTGGTTCATAGCAGAGTCAGTCAGCTTAGCCTGTGGTTCCTATAATTCATTGAGTCAGGCCCAAAAAGCCTGAGGCATCCGGTTTGTTGGTGGCCTCAGGCTTTTGCTTTTTGGTCGCTTTTCAGCGATTTTCGTTTAGCCTTTCTCTAATGCCTTACCGACTGGGAAGATAGGCAACCGGGTTAACAGCCCCGCCACCGTTTGGATGCATCTCAAAGTGCAGGTGCGGGCCAGTGCTATAGCCAGTGCTGCCCATTTCAGCAATTTGCTGACCTTGAGCGACCTCCTGGCCTGAGCTCACATTCAAACGACTGTTGTGAGCGTAGCGGGTCATACTGCCGTCAGGATGACGAATTTCTACTAGGTTGCCATATCCACCAGAGTTCCAACCTGCCTGCTCAACTACACCGGGCGCGGCTGCGACAATGGGTGTCCCGACTGGGCCAGCAACATCTACGCCCCGGTGCATTCTCCCCCATCGCCAGCCATAGCCGGAAGTAACGGTGCCTCTAGCGGGCCAGATATAGCCGTTAAAGCGATTAGGCGCTTCCGGTAAATACTGGTCTGAAGAAGGCAGTAAAGGCATATCAGGCGAGACTACTTGGCCTGTCTGCGATCGCTGCGCTGGAATATAAGTATCTGGGTTAAGCGGTGCAGCCGCCAAAAGCTCAGAATTAGCAGCAGCCGAGCTGTTAGAAATAGCTACCTGCTGCGAGGATCGATCTGGGGCTACGGGCCTTGAAGATAAGGGATTGTTGAGGGGCGTATTGTCTTCTGGAACACTCGCCATCTGCTTGCTGCTGTCAATTTCAGCAACCTGACTAGACGAGTCGCCAATGCCTTCAACCTCTTCTAGTAGATCGGCCACGTAAGGATCAGCGCTGCCTGTCTCCTCTGCACGAGCGCTGAGCACATCTTGTGCGCTCACCTGTTCACCGCCTACTCTGGCAGCTTCTTGAGGAGAAGCGTTACGAATTTCTGCTAAGAGCCTAGCGTCATCGGGACGATTGGCTGGACTTCTTAAAGCCGCTAACTGCTCAGTAGCTGAACGCAACTGTTCGCTGTTGCTAGTACTCGCCGTGGGTGAGGCTGCTTTGCTAGCAAGCTGTTGGGATTGTTGAGACGGTTGGATCAGTTGAGATTGAGATGTCAAGGACTGATTGGGCGCAGCTAATTGAGCAGCAGGCACTCTAAGCGTAGCGCCTGCATAGATCACATTAGGATTAGACAATCCATTGGCGCGAATCAGCGCTGCTGACGTTGTGCCTAATGAGGTGGCAATACTGCTGAGTGTATCGCCTGCTCGAACCTGATAACTAGCTTGATAACGGCTCTGACCATTAGCCTGAGGATTGGTAGCGGTAGAAGGGGTCGCTAGTGCTGTTGTTATAACCGGTAAATCGTTATCTGCTGTCTCTGCTTGAGCGATCGCCTCGGCAATCTCAATTTGGATTGAGGGAGCAGGTGTTGATACTTGAGCGGCGGCTGTGGGTTCATCAGTATTTTGCGGGATACTGCTTTGCTGAATACTTTGCTGAGGGAGCTGATTGTCGCTGCTGAGCGTGATTTCTGGAGAAATTTTTTCAGAGAGGTCTTCAGAACCTTTTGTGGTGTCGGCTGTGATGTCAGCGATCACCATCGTTTGAGCAGATTGAGCTTCGCCTCCCACTTCTTCGACCATTTCTCTGGCCATTTCTGGAGCCATCTCTGGCACTTTCAAAACCTGACCAACTGCGATTGATGTCTCTTCCGGCAGTCCGTTGACTGATTTAAGTTCCCGCAAGCCGACGCGGTGCTGGTGAGATATTTGCCACAGGCTTTCACCCGATCCTACGGTGTGATAACCCGCAATCTGTAGGGATGCATCTTCAGGTACAGGCGACAAAACTCTAGAATTGCTTGAAAAAGCCTCAGTTTTGGCAGAAGTTGTCGGTGCTGTCACCGCAGCCGATGCTTTGGTTTGGGATACGACCACTCCGGATGCACCTACCGAGAGGGCAATCCCTAGCATCGCAGCCGATCTAAAGCTGCTAGCTGTCGTGTTGCTCTCATTTCCTTCTGGAATACGTGAATGACTTGAGTCATTGACCGCTTCCTGTGAAATTGCCTTCTTCAAGGAAAAACCTCCTAATAATCAGCTTTTAACCGTTAAAACGCTTGAATTGCCTTAACAGCAAAATTGATCAGCTCAATAACGATTTTCTTCTAATAACAGCAGTGCTGTTCCTAACTAGCGCTCAAAGCCTTGCAGTGACAAGGGGATCACCCCGCTCACTACTGGCTCAAAAAGTGAATAAGCCCACTCGCTTACTCAGCTTAGGCAAGTTTACACGACTTAATGCGAATTTCAATCATCCCTCTTTCGACCTACTCTGAATGCCCAAAAAGGAAGAAAACCTGTACTTTGCCTTTAGCTCCGTTCGCTCATGCACAGTTTGCGTCAATTGCTGCAAAATCACGAATACCTGCAATCATGCGGCTTTTGGGGGATGAATCAGTGGTCAATCTATTTTTTGGCACAGTGCTAATCAAGCAAATTTCCTGATGCTGCATCCAATTTTTGAAATTTGGGAAGCGCGCCGCAAATGTTGGCTGAATGTCTTGTGGTGATTGCGATTTAGCCTGCTCTAGCGGGAATTACAGGAAAAAGGGCTTTCTTCATAACCCGTAATTGAAAAAGCCTTTTTTCATAAGAGATCCTTATCGGAAAAGCCCTTTTTTTCTCAAAAACAAACCGGATTTTGAGAAAAACTTGTGAGTGCTATGAGATTTGCAAATATGTTGGCCCAATAATATAGTCGCGACGAGTGGATAAACTATGCCCCGATCTGCCTAATCGCTTCAAATAGACCGACGGCAACGCTGACGGAAAGATTAAGACTCCGAACGTGCCCTTTGTCCATTGGGATGGTGACGACAGAATGACAGTGTTGAAGGGTTTCCGCGCTTAGCCCCTGGCTTTCCTTCCCGAAAATGAGCCAATCATCGCTTTGGTAGGTGATTTCGGTATAGCCGCAGCAGCCCTTTGCACTAAAGCCAATGAGCCGCCCGCCTGCTGTTTGGGCTTGCTGCCAAAAATCTTCTAGCGACTCGTGCAGATGCAAATCCACATACGGCCAATAGTCGAGGCCCGCGCGCTTGAGGTATTTGTCACTGAGATCGAAGCCGAGTGGCTGAACTAGGTGCAAGGGCGTGCCAGTGGCGGCGCAGGTGCGGGCAATATTGCCGGTATTAGGCGGAATTTCGGGATGGACAAGAACAATCTGGGGCATGGGGCCTAAAAAAACGGGGTCGGGAAAAAAGTAAGTCTAAAACTATAGCTGCGAACTATAGCTGCGACTTTCTAGGCAGCGATAGGCTGGCAGATCTCATGAGCTAACATTGCTTCTTGCTCCTGCATTTGGGCGATAGCCTGCCGAATTACGTCGGTGGGGCTGGTTTTATCGGCCTGTGCTAGCCACCGTTGGGCCTGGTTGCCATCCCGTAAAATCTGTTTGATTGGGTTCAAGAAGCAGGCAATGCCAGATTGGTGGGCGAAGGGATAGACCTCGTTGTAAAGCTGATGAATCCAGTCGTGGGCAGTGATGACTTTGCCACTTTGCCAGTGAATAAGTTCGGCTTCTAAACTGCTTTTGGCAACGGCCTGTTCGTTTTTCAGGGCGATCGCTAATAGGTCTTCACTACGGTTGTGAGCGCTGATTTGACTACTCTGTAATGGATCTATTTCTGGATGGGCGATTAACTGCTGCATTCGCGATTCCAATAGAGCGGTAACGGCCAGTAAATGTAAGGGGTCAGTGACCAGATCGCAAATGCGCAATTCTAACCGATTGAGATTGTAGGGGCGGCGATCGCCATTGGGCCGCACCGAACTCCACAAATGACGCACGCTTTGCATGGAGCCTGCTGCTAGCTGCGATTCTACCCAGCGAATATGGTGGAGGTGGCTTTCAAAAAGGGGCACATGGGTGGGCGTTTGCGGAAAGAGATGCCAGCGAGTGGAGTGAAAGCCAGTGACTTTACCATCAAAAAAAGGCGAAGAGGCGGTTAGGGCCAAATACAAAGGCGCTTCGAGGCGAACCAACCGGCAAGCACGCATGAGGGCTTCGGGTTCGGCCATGCCAACGTTGATATGAATGCTGGCGGTGACGACATCGGTGCCGTAAGTATTTTCGATGTAGTCATGATACGGATTTTTGGGATCTGAGCGGTGAAAGGTGCCAGCTCCGCCTAGTGGCAAGGTGCTACCGGGAACAATAGTGTAGTCACCTAACGATTTTAAAAAAGCTCTGAGTCTGACCCTGGGCTTAATCAGTTCGCACAGCAAGTGCTCGTAACGGCAAAAGGGCGCAGTTGTATATTCCACATTGCGATTGTCAGGTTCGCGCACAAATCCATCTAGCTCCGCCACAATTTTGTCTGAAAAGCCGACGACCTCGCCTGCGGGCGTTCCGGTATACATCTCAACTTCAAAACCTTTGGATAGCAGCACGGTAGTTAGGTGTCCTTAAGTGAAATTAGTGAAATTTGGCAGGTAGATTTGGGGTGGAGGAGGGCGATCGCAAATTCAAACCCTGTTATGCGAGTTTCAGCGTTTTTTTAGCGCCTTGCCTTAGGTTTGTCTCGCAGGAGACAGCCAACCGATCTTCTCCTATATATAAGAGGCTAAAAAGATTGCAAAAAAAATACTAAAAAAACTAATTAAATCTGTGTACGCAATTACGGTCTTGAAAAAGGCAATTCGCTTGCCGGATGAGTGGTTTATAGCTTTCGCATAGGCCGCTACAGCAGTATAAATTGCCGGGATGGTTCCTTGCCTGCGCTTTAGGTAGGAAAGGGCAGATAGGCGTGAGCGGGTGGAAATTGATGGGTGGGTTGGCGGCGAGACCACTCAGCTTGCAGCGGGAGCAAGCAGGTATCAAAACTAAACGCTCAGACAAAAATGCCTGAGCGCTTTAAAAAAGCTGATTAAGCCTCTATTGTATGCGGATGAAAGGACTTGAACCTTCACGTCACGAGGACACTAGAACCTAAATCTAGCGCGTCTACCAATTCCGCCACATCCGCATTGGTTTCTAATAGTATCAATAAACGCGGAATAGATGCAGGCTTTTATTTAAAGTATGGTTGAGATGACAGTCGCTACCCTAAACGATGCAAACCGATGGCCACATAGAAAGCCTATGATAGAAAGACTAAAAACTTGGCTACGGCTAAGCTGCGGTTGAAAGATTGGTTGAAAAATTACGGTTATCCGCTGCTGAAACCAGTGTGATCGGTGATACAGCCAATGGTATAGATAAAGCTCAGATGAGGGGAGACCGATTGGATGGGTAAGGTAGTTGGCATAGACCTCGGTACGACCAATTCTGTAGTGGCAGTGATGGAAGGCGGTAAGCCCGTCGTGATTGCGAATGCCGAAGGAATGCGGACAACACCGTCAGTCGTCGCTTTCAGTAAAGAAGGCGAAAAGCTGGTGGGTGATGCGGCCCGTCGGCAGTCGGTGCTGAATCCTCAAAACACGTTTTATGCCGTCAAGCGCTTTGTTGGCCGTAAATATGACGAGCTATCGCCCGATTCTAAGCGGGTGCCTTACACGGTGCGGCGCGGTGAGTCGGGCAATGTCAGAATTCGTAGCGCTCGGCTCGATAAAGACTTTGCGCCTGAAGAAATTTCGGCGATGATTTTGCGCAAGCTAGCCGAAGAAGCGGCGCAGTATTTGGGGCAGCCAGTCACGGGCGCGGTGATTACGGTGCCTGCTTATTTTAACGATGCGCAGCGGCAGGCAACGCGCGATGCGGGGAGAATTGCGGGCCTCGAAGTCAAGCGGATTATCAATGAGCCGACAGCAGCGTCTTTGGCTTACGGACTTGATCAGCAGTATAACCAAACAATTTTGGTGTTTGATCTCGGCGGTGGCACTTTTGATGTGTCGGTGCTAGATGTGGGTGATGGCGTGTTTGAAGTGCGCTCGACTAGTGGCGATACGCAGCTCGGTGGGCTGAACTTTGACGAGCGCATTGTCGATTGGCTAGCGGAAGATTTTTTGACGAAAGAAGGGGTGGATTTACGGCGCGATCGCCAATCTCTCCAGCGCTTAGGGGAAGCCGCTGAAAAAGCCAAAATTGAGCTGTCTGGCGTGCCCGTAGCCGCCATCAATCTACCTTTTATTACGGCTACCGCAGAGGGGCCTAAGCATATTGAGACAAAGCTAGAGCGATCGCGCTTTGAAGAACTCTGCACAGATTTGGTCAGCCGACTGCGCGGTCCACTGAAGCAAGCTTTGGCCGATGCCAATGTCACCCCTAGCCAAGTCGATGAGGTTGTGTTGGTCGGTGGCGCTAGCCGAATGCCCATGGTGCAAGATCTGGTGCGCTCGGTGATGAACCGTGAGCCCAATCGCAATGTCAACCCAGATGAAGTCGTCGCCGTCGGCGCAGCGATTCAGGCCGGAATCTTGACTCAAGAGGTCAAGGATATTTTGCTGTTGGACGTGTCGCCTTTGTCACTCGGCGTCGAGACTATCGGCGGGGTCATGAAAAAGCTGATTCCTCGCAACACGACAATTCCGGTGCGCCGCTCCGATACGTTTTCTACCTCTGAAAATAATCAGACTGTGGTAGAAGTTCACATTTTGCAGGGTGAGCGCGAAATGGCTCAAGACAATAAGTCCTTGGGTCGCTTTAAGCTGATGGGCATTCCGCCTGCGCCGCGCGGCATTCCACAGGTGCAGGTTTCGTTTGATATTGATGCGAATGGGATTTTGCAGGTATCGGCGCTAGATAAAACCACGGGGCGGCAGCAGAGCATTACGGTGCAAGAAGCGTCGAATTTGTCTGAAGCAGATATTCAGGAGATGATTCGAGCGGCGGAAGCAAACGCGGCAACAGATCGCCTGCAACGGGAGCAGATTGAAAAGCGCAATCGGGCTGAGGCGCTGACGTTTAAAGCTGAGCGGGTATTGCGGGAGGTGGCGATTGACTTTGGGATGCAGTTTGGGCGCGATCGCCGTCGCCGAATTGAAGGACTCGTGCAGCAGTTGCGTGCGGCGCTAGAGCAGGCCGATGAGCGCGGCATCGATATTACTCAGTCCGATCTGCAAAACGAGGTCTATGAGCTGAACCGCGAAGCCTATCTATACGACTTAGATGAAGAAGGCGGCGGCATTTTAGGCCAAATTGGCAGTACCCTCAAGCGGGCCTTTGCCGGGGAAGACGACGATTATTACCGCAATGGCGACTATGGCAATGGCGGCTATGGAAATGGTGGCTATGATAATGGCGGCTATGGGAATGGTAGCTATCAGCCCAATAGCTACGCTAATCAGGCGCAGTGGGATGCCCCTAGCTGGAATCGCGCTGGTGCTAGCCAAAGCAGCAGTTGGGATGATTGGGGTGACGATTGGGAAAAACCACGCAATGCGCCGCCGCCAAACCTCCCGGCGAGTCCTGGTTATGGCCAAAGTCCTAGCTACGGCTCAGATGTTTATGGCCGAGATGCCGATGGCCGAGACACCTACAGCCCCGATCAGGGCTACCGACCCGATGATGATCAGCGTTACAGCCGCGATCAGCCCTACGAGCGCAGCTACGGCCAAGGGCAAGATCAAGGGTATCGTCAGCAGCGCGATCGCTCAGACAATTACAGGCCAGATAGCTACCGACCAGACAATTACAGTCAAGACAATTACAGTCAAGACAATTACGGCCAAAGCAATAACGGCCAAAACAGCTACGGGCGAGATAATTACAATAGCCAAGACAGCTATGGCCAAGACAGCTACCAACCAGACAGCGCTGAGCCAAGACCCTATTCTCAGAACCCTAGCCGCGATGCCTACGACCCGAATAGCTATGGCGCGGATCAATATGCTAAAAGCGACTATTCTCAAGACCGACCAGCATACCCGCAAGACAGTCGCTATCCGCAAGACGATTACTCAAAAGGCAGCTATCCGCCAGATGGCTACTCGCAAGATAGCTATTCTCAAAGCGGTTATCCGCCTAACGACTATCCACCTAACAACTATCCGCCTAACTACTATCCGCCTAACGATTACCCCCAAGATAGCGATCGCTCCTCTAGCTATCCGCAGAGTGACCCTCCTCAAGCAGGCTACCGCAAAGCCCGCAATAGCAATGATTCATCAGGTCGCGCCAGACCTCAAAAAGACAATTGGAACAATGAGGACGATTGGTTTTAGGGCGGAAACCTTCCCTAGACTTGGGTAGCCAGGTTGATCAATCTTTGAACTAACTCCGAATTAATGGTTCGCGCTAAGACACGCTTTCATGCAAAATTTTCGAGATTATTACGAAATTCTTGGAATTTCTAAAAAGGCGGCTGCCGATGAAATCAAGCGGGCCTACAGGGCCCTCGCCAGGAAATATCACCCCGACTTAAATCCGGGTGATAAAGATGCTGAGGAAAAATTCAAGCTGATTGGGGAAGCGTATGATGTGCTTTCAGACGCCGATAAAAAATCGCAGTACGAAGAATACAGCCGCTATTGGAACCAAAAAGGCTTTCTAGGTAGCAATCGGAGCAGCAATCGCAGTAAGCGTAGTAGCCGTACCTCGAAAGCAGAGGCTGAATATAGCGGTTTTGAAGACTTTGATAATTTTGTTGAGCAGCTTTTAAAACGGCACCAAGCGGGTGAACCTGAAATGTGGCAAGCCCCGCCTGAACCTGCCACGCAAGCCCGTACTGCGTCAAGGACAGAACGAATTAGTCCAGAACGGCGCGATCGCTCAAAAAGCGCCCCATCCTCGACTCAATCCTCAGCAGCCCGCCGCTACAAAGCCCAACCGGCTGCACTCTCGCGGCGAGATGCCGAAGCCGACTTGACCGTACCGTTAGAAAAAGCCTACGCAGGTGGGCGCGAACGGGTGAGATTAGAAGATGGGCGATCGCTCGAAGTCAATATGCCACCGGGGATGGTTACCGGTCAGCGAATTCGTCTCAAAGGCCAAGGCATTGACGGCGGCAATCTCTATTTACGCATCGAGGTCAAGCCGCACGACTACTTCACCTTGCAAGCGGGCGATATTTATTGTCGGCTACCGATTACGCCCAGTGAAGCGGTGCTAGGAAGCACGATTGCTGTACCGACGCTGAGTGGACGAATTAACATGATGATTCCGCCCGGTGTGCAGTCAGGGCTGCGGCTGCGGCTGAGTGGCAAAGGCTACCCGATGGGGCAAGGTCTATATGGCGATCAGATTGTGGAAATTGAGGTAGTGGTCCCAAAAGTGCTAGATGACGAAGAAAAAGCGCTTTATCAGGAGCTTAGAAACATTGAACGATTTAATCCGAGGGCAGATTTACCAGTCTAGGTTGTTGGTTGGATAACGGGCGGTTGACCTAAGTCCAATACAAAATTTCGGCGGCGGGAAAGCGCGTCGTAATTTGCGCTTGAATAAAGGCTTTGAGTTCGCTCATGGTATCGCGCGGATAGACGTATTTGACACCGCCGAATTTGTTGCGCTTTTGGCTGCGATCACCTTCCGCCAAATCCAAGCGACTGTTGGGATACCACGTTTGCAGCACCTCTTTAGACTTAGGCGTAAAGCGGTGGGTAATCAGTTCAAAAGTCAAATCGCATTCAAAATCTAGCGCTTCAGAAACTTGATCAAATAGCGTGTCGTAGTGAGATTGCCAGTCGGTGATCGCCATAATGGGCGCAACCACCAGCCCCACCGGATAGCCCTGCAAAGCCAATTTACGAATCGCCTGTAATCGCTGCTCTACGGTCGCTGTGCCGCCTTCCATGTAACGACTCACCGGATCTGCATTGACACTAATCCGGCAGCGAGTGTGACCATTGTGCG
>JBGTIK010000236.1:0-1525 GCA_041745715.1 Phormidesmis sp. | reverse complement strand
CAGATCGACCATTTCTACCCCGACGCCCGTTTTGCTGATGCCTCTAGCAATTGATTGGGAGAGGCGATCGCTATACCCATAATCCGACACATAAAATACCGCTATCAGCGTCTCAGCGTCGCTCTTTTGCGTACTCCATTCCCGGTAGCGGCCCGTTAATTCCGCGACGTTATGACGCAACAAAGGCCCGTGGCCGGTCGCAATTGTATTAATTTCGCCATCTAGCTGATCCATGCGCTTCATCGCCGATAACACCGAGCGGGCGTTGGGAGCCATCAGACATTCGTAGTAAAAGCGAAAGTCGGGTGAAAGCGCGGCCAAGTCTCGATCAAATGCGTCTTCTGTACAGAAGTGTGCGCCAAAAGCATCGCAGGTGTAGAGAATGCCGGTTTTATGATCAAAGGTGAAAATCGTGTCGGGCCAGTGCAGGTTCGGCGCATTCAAAAATTCGAGCCGGTGGCCGTTACCCAAATCGAGGGTTTCGCCGCTCTTGACGACCTGCCGCTCAAAGGGAGCATGGATGAGATCTTCAAGGAAAGCGATCGCGACTTTCGCACCCACTACCACGGCATTGGGCGCTAATGCCAGCACGTCTTTAATCAAGCCGCTGTGGTCGGGTTCGGTGTGGCTCACCACGATGTAGTCAATGGTAGCGGGGTCGATTTCGCCTTTGAGCGCAGCCATGTATAGCTCACGGAACTTGGCGTGAGAGGTATCGACTAGCGCCGTTTTTTCGCCTTGGATAATAAAGGAGTTGTAGGTGGTGCCGTTCTGCAAGCCAAATTCGATGTCGAAGCGATCGCGATCCCAATCAAGCGATCTAATCGCCGTTGTGTTTTCGGCAATGCCCTCAACCTGCATCGACAGGCGCTTTTGAACGGGTTCTTTGAGTGGGGGAGCAGCAGCAACCATCACAAATCTCCTAATGACTTCCTAATGACTTTCTGATAGCTTAAAGCGCGTCCGATGAGCTATTCAACTGGCTAGCGCGAGTTTAGCAACAAAAGTGTTTCTTAATTCATATTGTGCCGCAACTTACAGATCTTCGCAGCCTTTCACTGGTTATAAATACTTATTAGATATATTGGATTCATGTAACGGGAGCGTCTGAACATGACGATTTGAATATGTTGAGTTTTTTTAGCAGCAGCAGGAGCAGCGTGGTAGTAACGTAAATATGTCAATAATTCTAAGGATTTCACAGCTGTGAAAAAAATCCTGATTCTGACTGCAAACCCCAAAAATAGCGATAAACTGCGCCTAGATGAAGAAGTGCGAGAAATCCAGGAGGGATTACAGCGATCACGCAGTCGCGACCAGTTTGAGATTATTTCTAAATGGGCGGTGCGCCCCGACGATTTGCGCCGTGCCCTACTAGACCTCTTCAAAAATAAGAAAATTGCTCAGGGTTCTCTATTGCCAGCCACCGCAGGCTGGAATTTAGACATACTGCTCCCTCAGCCGTACTAATCCGCAGACACAGCCAATCACCTGCTCATACATCCCGGCGCTCATGCGAAATAGT
>JBGTIK010000235.1:0-3659 GCA_041745715.1 Phormidesmis sp. | reverse complement strand
ACGTAGATAGTTGCAAACAGCGTCAGCAGAAACTGTCGGCGGGGTTTACTAAATGGCCTACTTTGTGCAGTAGACCCGGTATGATAGATGCCATAGCTATTCAGGTGGTTTGTTCTGTTAACTAAACCTTATGCCTGAGTGGCTTTTTTGACTATTTCTCTCGCTTTTCTGTCCGGA
Source organism: Phormidesmis sp. (assembly GCA_041745715.1). Taxonomy (GTDB): domain Bacteria; phylum Cyanobacteriota; class Cyanobacteriia; order Phormidesmidales; family Phormidesmidaceae; genus Phormidesmis. The sequence goes on along the minus strand of JBGTIK010000235.1, from coordinate 3,482 downwards.
CTATTGATTAGCGTAATCGTCTACTCAACGCAATTATCAGAAGAATCGGAGATATTACTATGCTCAAAGACATTCTAGGGCCATAAAAGGGCCATAGAAAAATAAACTCTTGCGAATGGTTCTAAGAAACCGGACTTGTTACATTTCCAGACAAAAACTATAGACTAAGCATTAGATCCGGCATTCAATGGCTATAGTAATCACCAACACAATCATCACTACAACAGTGCTGAGGAGGCATTCATGGGGACATTAGTCGGCATTATTTTAATAGGCATTTACGGCGGCGGCGCTTGGAAGTTTTGGACAGGCTTCAATCGCACTGATTTTACTTCTAGCAAGGCGTATCTAACGCTCATGTGGCCAGTTCTTTTGGCGAGTAATCCGTCCTATCGGCGAAATTTTAATAAGGCCATCAAGGGGTCTTAAGAGGTTTTTACACTCAGTTTTTATACTAAGGCAACTCTTATGGGGCGCAAAGCTGACTCGAACACGGACTCGAACGCAGGCTCAAAAACAGGCCGCTCCACTCAGGGAGCCTTGGGTGAGGTTCTAAAGTCCAAATCGGTGCCTTGGCTCCCGATGATTAATGCTGCCGCTCAGCGCTTTGATGCGGAGTACGCCGGTAAGGCGTTTGACTTGCCTGAAGAAGTCGAGGCGATGCCGGTATTTCGAGACTGGGCGGCAGGGTCGCTGAATTCTCGCATTGCTTCGCCGTTTTGGAAGATTGCTCAGCCCAAGAAAAATCAGCACTGTTTGGATTTGGGCTGTGGATTTAGCTTTTTGATCTATGAGTGGAAGCTTTGGCAGGCGCTGTTTCACGGTCAAGACGTGAGCGAGATTGCGGTGAAAACTCTCCATCAGCGGGGGCCGCAGCTCGATTCCAAGCTCTTTAAAGAGGTCAGATTAGGGCCTGCTCATCAGCTTGACTATGCGCCTCACAGCTTTGATCTCGTATTTGCCACTGGCTTTAGCTGCTACTACCCGCTGGACTATTGGCAGGCGGTGATGGAAGCGGTACGGCCTTTGCTGAAGCCCGGTGGTTTTTTGGTATTTGATGTGATCGATTCTGAGCGTGAGCTGGCTGAAAACTGGGCGATTTTGGAAACTTATTTGGGGGCTGAGGTCTTTTTAGAGCCCTTGAGTGAATGGCGATCGCTCATCAAAACCGTTGGTGCAACCGTCGTCAAACAGCAGGAAGGCGAGCTGTTTCACCTGTACAAGGTGCGCTGGCCCTAAGCGTAATGCATGACTCAGCCCCAGACTCAATCCCATAACTCGACTTCAGATCTGGCCCAGATCTGGCTGATTGGCGGTACCAGCGAAAGCGCTGAGCTAGCCAAAGAGCTGAGCGCCCAGAAGCTGGATTACATTGTCACCGTGACCACCGCCGCTGCCGCGCGCCTCTACCCAGCCTCTACCCGGCTCTGGGTGGGCAAACTGCTGCCGACAACATTACCGGCCTTTATTGCGCAGCAGCAGATCCACGGCATCTTAGACGCCTCTCACCCCTTTGCGAGTGAAATTTCGCGATTGGCGATCGCTCAAAACCTCCCCTACCTCCGATACGAACGCCCCTCAATTTCAGCAGAATCCTTTCCCCATCGCCCCAACTCCCCAACTCCCCAAGGATCTCCCTCCCTCGTTACCTACATAGACGCCATCGACACCCTCACGAGCAGCCCGCTCATCAACTCCCTACTGCGTAACCAACGAGTGCTCTTTACGCTCGGCTACCGACACCTCATACGGTTTTCACATCTGCGTCCGAGCGCCAAACTATTTGCTAGAATCTTGCCTTCGGCTGAGGCCATCGCTTCAGCCCAAGCCGCAGGCTTCGATGCCTCAGAGCTGATTGCGCTGCGTCCACCGGTTTCTCTAGCCCTCGAAAAAGCCTTATGGCAGCAGTGGAACATTTCTGTCGTCGTCGCTAAAGCTTCGGGAACTCCCGGTGGTGAAGCCGTTAAAAGGCAAGCTGCGCGATCGCTAGGGGTCAAGCTGATTTTGATTCAGCGGCCGCCGATGGTCTATCCGCAATGCACTAGCACAGTATCAGTCGCCCTAAAGTTTTGCGCCGAGAGCCTCCGTTTGGATGGCTTTACCTAACTCGCACCCGATCTAAGCGATCGCCAGCCCCTTTATCTAATTTTTGGGCCTTGACTCTGTGCTCATAAGTGCTATCGTGAGGTCTAATTTTGGCACTTGCTCCGCCAGATTGGGTTTACTGAAGCCCAATTACCGATGTTTTAGCTTTGATTTTGAGCCAACTCTATCCATGCCCTGCCGACTACTGCCCCAAAAGCCCCCATGCAATCTAGGCCAACCCCACCTATCAATCCTTTCTCTGAGGGCAGCAGTCGCGCTATTGCTAGCGGTGCTGGTAACTCGGTAGTGCCTAGTGCTGGCTTACCGAGTCCTGGTCTGCCAAATCCAGGGCTACCGAATAGCACCTACGCCCTCAGAGAGCTAGTCGCTAGGCTTCAGCGAGAGCAGGCTAAAATTCAAGATTTGCTGGGCTCACTGGGCTTTGCGCTCCGCAGCTTAAACAATCTCAGTCAGTTTCTAGAGCTGATCCCGATGATCGCTAGCCGAGTGACGGATGCCTCCGGCGGGGCCCTGGTGATGTTTCAGCCAGATGGGCAACTGCGATTAGAGCAGCTTCACTGCGCTGATGATGATGACAGCCAAACCGTGCGACTAGCGCTGGAGATGGCGACTCGCCAAATTACCGCCACCCTCTCGGCTTCGAGAGCGATCGCTGATGAAGCCACCGCCAGCCAAATTAGCCATGCCACCATGCTGTCGCTAGATCGTCAAGCAGGCCGTTACTTAGGCGCAAACTGCCAAATTTTTGGCACCGCAATTATCGTGCAGAACGTGGAGCGCGGTCGGCTGTATGTCTTTAGCACTGAGGGCGACTACACCTGGAGCGAAACCCGCCAAAAGCTCGTACGCCTAGTAGCGGATCAAACCGCTGTGGCAATTGAAAACAATCAACTCACCCATGAAGTTCGCCACAAAGAACGCCTAGATCGAGAATTAGAGCTAGGCGCTGAAATTCAAGCTCAGCTCTTACCCAGACAGTGCCCCACCATCGAGGGTGTAGATTTGGCCGCCCGCTGCCAAACGGCCAACAAAGTCGGCGGCGACTATTACGACTTTATTCCCACCACTTACGAACAGCTCAGAGCGCCCGAAACCTTGGCCTCTCAAGAAAAGCCCTGGAACTTTGCGATTGGCGATGTGATGGGCAAAGGCGTCCCGGCTGGGCTGATGATGACGCTATTGCGCGGAATGCTGCGGGCTGAAGTGCTCAACAGCCATTCACCAGGGCATTTGCTTCAGCATCTTAACTGGGTGATGCACACCGATTTAGAAAGCTCAAATCGATTTGTGACGCTATTTTGCGCCCAGTACGATCCGCGTACGCAAATGCTGATCTATGGCAACGCGGCCCACAATCCGCCGCTGCTGTGGCAGGC
>JBGTIK010000234.1:0-2887 GCA_041745715.1 Phormidesmis sp. | reverse complement strand
TGAGCGCCGGGATGTATGAGCAGGTGATTGGCTGTGTCTGCGGATTAGTACGGCTGAGGGAGCAGTATGTCTAAATTCCAGCCTGCGGTGGCTGGCAATAGAGAACCCTGAGCAATTTTCTTATTTTTGAAGAGGTCTATTAGTCTGCCAATCGCTCACCTTATATGAGATTGATCGATTGTGTCACCCCTTCAGCTTTTGGTCATATCTTTGGACAGACGTTTGCTTTTGAGAATTTTGATACCGTTAATCGCAATTCACCTTTTGTGCATCCATCTTGCAACTCTACTTAACAACTACTAACTTAGCAGCTACTCCCGATCTGCGGCAGAAAGCGATCGCCATCCACAACAAGCTCTGCCATGAGTACGACTGCCCTATTGCCTATTTTCACAACTTAGATCCGCTGAGCGAGCTAATCTCTTCCTTACTCTCGCATCGCACCAAAAACAAAGACTCCGGCCAAGCGTTTAAGCAGCTCAGGGCGACCTTTGCTACTTGGGAAGCTGTCCGAGATGCTGACACTAGCGCCGTACAGACTGCGATCGCTCCTTGCACATGGCCCGAACAAAAAGCGCCGCGCATTCAAGCCGTACTCGCGCAGATTACCGCTGAAAGAGGCGAACTATCGATTGATTTTTTAGCTGACCTATCGGTTGAAGCCGCCCGCACTTGGCTAGAAACGCTGAGCGGCGTCGGCCCCAAAACGAGCGCAGCAGTATTGGCCTTTAGCACTTTGCGCAGGCGGGCCCTGCCGGTAGATAGTCATCACCATCGAGTCGCGGTGCGAACCGGCTTGATTGCTGCCAAAGTAGCCGTAGGGCCATCGCACAAAATCTTAGAAGCGCAATTACCGTCAGAATGGTCAGCGCAACAGGTGTATGACAATCATGAAGTACTGATGCTGCACGGACAAAAATGTTGTTATTATCGAAAGCCGATGTGCGATCGCTGCCCTATTTTAGATCTCTGCCCTTACGGTCAGTCTCTTCAAAAACAATGACAACATCCTGCTATTTGCCTACGGTAGAAATTGGAATTCAGTTTTTTGAGCAGAAGGCTTAGAATAGGGCTAGATCCTTACCGGGGTAAGCGAGTCTGCTATGGTATTAACCAAAGATTCAACCAAAGACGCTGAGCTAGCAGATTCAGCCAAAGATGCTGGGCTTGCCGCGATCGCCGAATCGGCCATGCCGCCGGATGTTATTTGGCCTCCAAGCGACCTTTATAGTGATGAGCCACCGTTGGAAACCGATATTCATCTGCGTCAGATTTTGCTGCTGCTCAGCAGTCTAGAGTGGCTATGGGACGATAGAAACGACTTTTTCGCATCCGGCAACTTGACCATTTACTTCAGCCCTGATCAAATTAAATCTCGTGACTTCAGAGGGCCTGACTTTTTTGTTGCTTTAGATACAGAGCGCCGCACCCGCAAAAGCTGGACAATTTGGGATGAAGGCGGCAAGTATCCTAATGTCATCTTTGAAATTCTCTCTAGCAGTACCGCTACGGTAGACAGAACAACTAAGAAAAAGCTGTATCAGGACATCTTTCGCACGCCGGAATACTTTTGGTTTGATCCCGATACGCTAGAGTTTGCTGGCTTTATATTGATGGGAGGTAAGTATGAGGCCATCTCTGCAAACGAAAACGGCTATTTATGGAGCACTCAGCTAAGTTTGTATGTAGCGGTTTATAACGATAAGCTGCGATTTTTTACAGAAGCAGGGCAGCTAGTGCTGACACCAGCAGAAGCCGCGAAAGAAGCTCAGCAGGCTGCTGCTGCTGCTGAACAGCGAAATCAGAAATTAGCCGAACGACTCAGAGCGCTTGGGATAGATCCAGATAGTGCCGATTGAAAAGGCGTGTCAAGATTCCCTGTATAGACCACTGCTATGCTGACAGGCACCTTGCTAAAACCGGCAAAAAATGGGCTAAATCAGGCGTTTGAAAGTTAGGATCTTTGGCTAAGTCGTCCCAAATGCGAAGCTGTACGGCGTCTTTGGCGTAGGGCTGGGTGATGAAGGTCATAGCCTCGGCTTCGGAGTAGATGCCCCCTTGGAGTTCTAGGCTGCGTTTGGAAGCGGGTGAGAGATCTTGCCAGTAGTCTGTTTGGGTGGCGCAGAGGTAGCGTTTGGCGTTGACATGTAAGCGAATGGGTTCAGTGACGGACGGCGGAAAAAGATCGCTCAAAAAAGGGAGGGCTCGGTATTCGTGGCGATCATTTAAGCCTCTTTCCGCAGCGTCTTCACCGAGATTGTGCAACAGATGGCCGACGTCATGCAAAAGACAAGCGGTAATCAGCGGCGGTGATTGACCGGCTGATTCGGCGCAGGTTGCGCACTGGAGAGCGTGCTGCAATTGGGTGACGGCTTCGCGGCCATACTGTTCACACCCCCGGGTAGTGAAGCATTGCACAACGGGCTCTAAGGCATGTTGCTGAGATGGGCTAAGCAGTAAGGAATCAGGCAACACGGCGATTTCCTCGAATCACTTGAGTGAGGAGGGGCACTGGGGCTTGGCTGTGGTTTTGCGGATCGTAACGTACGGCGAGAAAATCACCGCGTTTGCCGGTTTCTAGGCTGCCGCGATCGCTCTCCATCTGAATCGCCTGAGCGCTGTTAATCGTGACGGGCTTCATCGTCTCATACACTGGCTTACCGGTCACTTCAGCCATTACAAAAATAGACTGCAACAAACTGTGCGGCACATAGTCCGATGAGATTAAATCCACCAAATCGAGCTTGACTAATTCCATCGCCGAGATATTGCCAGAATGAGAGCCCCCCAAAACCAGATTAGGCGCACCCATCAGCACCTGCAATCCCTTACTTTTAGCGGCCTTCGCAGCCACCAACGTCGTCGGGAATTCTGAAATATTGGCCCC
>JBGTIK010000233.1:0-4477 GCA_041745715.1 Phormidesmis sp. | reverse complement strand
TGCAACCGACGCCCAGGGTCGGGTGGGTGGTCTGCTGCCCGGCGAAGCGGGGTATGAAGCGGCGGCGGCAGCTAACCTGATCGACGCCGAGCTGTTTGTGGATAATCTGCAAACGACCGATGCCAATTTGATTTTGGCTGGGGGCACTTACTACGCCCCAGCCCTGCTAATCGACGGCAGCGTGAGCAATCTCGCCACTATCGAAGACGCAGTGCTGGGCAGCGGGCGCATTCAGCGCCAGGGCAAAGTCTGGAGCTTTGAAGACCTGACCGACAACGACTTCAACGATCTCGTGGTCACCCTCAACCCGGTTGAGCCTGTAGCTGCCTAGTCAGTTTTGGGAGTTTTAAGTCTAAGCCCTAAAGTCCCCGTTTCTGCGTAGAGACGGGGACTTTTTTGCGAAAAATGACCGCAGGGGTTGATGCGAGATTTGATTCGAAGAACCCCAATTAAAAACATTTAGATACTAAAAAGCATTAACACATCGTGAAAAAAGCACAAAAAAGAGGAAGCTTTACGGCCTCCTCTTTTTTGTGCTTGCACTTATGTTGCTTGCTATTGTCTGCTATTAGTATTAGCTGCATTTAAGTGGAGCTGACGGGAGTCGAACCCGTGTCCGCTTCAAGTAATCACGTATCGCTCATTCACAGGTGTAGCCTTTCTAATCCTCAAGGCGGGAGTTTTCCATTATCCCGGAAACAGGATGCTTCGATGAAAGTCTTAGCTGACGCACCCACCAAAGAAAGTTTGCCAGCGCATCCGTTGGGGGTTTAGTCCGGGCTGATTAACGGAGTCACAGCTCAGACGCTCGAACCTATAAGAGGTTGTTAGGCAGCAGCTACAAGAGCGCGCTTACGAGCAAAAGGTACGATGTCGTTTGCATGTATCTTTAAGTTTGAGCCTTTATTTACAAGAGTGGGCTCACTCTTGACCTGAATCACAATACGACTTTCGTCAAAACGTCGAAACCGTTTCAGCCCCTTGTGGATTCTTATTATAGCGGCTGTGTTGTATTACTGCCTACAGCAGCAGCTTTATTTATGGGTCTGATTACCTTTGCTTAACCTGAATCAGACCGGTTTTAACTTATAATGTTTTCTTAAGCTTAGTCAAATACGGCTCTAAAATCTTCAGCCTTGCAAAGGCAGGTTTGAGAATTTAGTTACGTTTAATAGCGTTTGATACTTAAAATTAACCAGCCAATCGACGCTTGCCGCGTGCTTGCAGGAAGACTCTTCACTAGCAGACTCCTCGCTAATGCCCATGAGCAGATATTCGGTTCGGCAAAGGTTCCGCCAATAGATAATAAGGTTAACGGACATGAGCAGCAACGACAACGGTACGAGCAAAGACGCCGCCGCCAGCGCTTCCACCGCCTCCACCCGTAAAAAGGTAACGGCGAGCGCTTCCAAAGAATCTAGCAGCGCCTCTAAGGAGGGCTCTGCTGAAAAAGGTGGATTGATCAAGGCAGCTAAAAACGAAATTATGGAATTATCAGATCACACCCGTGTCTTTGTGTCTGATTCGTTACCGAACCATCGGCCTATTACGCTTAGCAATATTGATGTGGTTGACTCACTGACTTCGGCAGGCATTCGCCCAGTGATGGCAAGTTCGTTTGAAATTTCGACGACCGATACTTTGCCGGGGCATAGACCGGTTGGGGTCAGCACGTTGGTAATTTCAGATTTGGATACTTTGCCCGGTCATCGCCCGATTGCGAGCAATGATATTGACGAAGATCCGGGGACTTTAATGGGCTATTTGGACTGACGGTTCTAGCTGGCTTTTTGGTTAGATCTGCGATGACTAATAACCAATAAGTTTGGATAAGTCTGGATAAGTTTGGAAAAAGGAGGGCGATCGCTCTCCTTTTTTGTGCGCTTTTGGCAGAAGAGTAGCGATACAAACCGTACTCAATGCCTGCGGCGACTGCCTGACAAGAGCTATTTTTGCAGCGCTGGTCACTAGGCAGAGAGTAATCAACGATACGACTATCTTTTTCAAAAAGCCTTAAAAGATAATGAATGTCGTATTCATTCATTTAGGAGCGCTGAGAGAAGCTATGTCATCGTCTACCCGGCCCCGATCAAACAAGCCCGGCTCCCCGGCAGAAAAAGCTGCCACTGAAGACTATCCGCTGAGTGCGGTGCCGATGAGCGATCGCAAACCATTTTGGTCGTTGGCTTTGCTGCTGATGGGTTTTGCGCTGACCTCAACGACGCTGTTTGCAGGCGGCGCGATTGGGCCTGCATTTAGCCTACCGCAGCTGATTGCAGTGATCGTTATTGGCAATTTAATTTTGGGTGGATACTGTGCGGCTTTAGGCTACATTGCGGCCAAAAGCGGACTAACCACGGTGCTGATGGCCCGCTTTAGCTTTGGCAATGTGGGCTCTCGCTGGGTTGATTTTGTGCTGGGCTTTACCCAAATTGGCTGGTATGCGTTTACAACGGCGGTGATTGTGCAGGTGCTGCTAGAGCTAATGGAAGTGCCTGCGAACGGCTTTTGGTACGTCGCGCTGGTGTTTTTCTTTAACTATGCTTTCTGTGCAACGGCCTACATTGGCTATAGTGCGATTGACTGGCTGAGTCGCTTGGCCGTTCCGGCGATGCTGGTGCTGGTGGCGATTAGCTTAGCGTTGGCGGCGGGTGACTTTAGCAGCGCCTCTATTCCTGTACCCACCGGGGCAATGGGGATGGGCGCAGCGCTAGCGGTGGTGATTGGCACGTTTATTTCGGGGGGCACTCAGGCTACGAACTGGAGCCGCTTTGCCGCTTCGGGAAAAAGTGCGGTGATAGCGACCCTGAGCGCGTTTATGGTGGTCAATGGCATCTTGGTGTTTGCGGGCGCGTTTTGTACGCTGGTGTATGGCTCCGAAGATTTGATTAAAGCCATGGCAACCCAAGGGATTTTGGCAGGAGGCGTAATTTTGCTGATTTTGAACGTCTGGACGACGCAAGACAACACGATTTATGCGTTTTCGGTGGCGGGGGCCAATATGTTTCGCACGCCGAAGCGTCATGCCTTTGTGCTGGGCGGGGCTACGCTGGCACTGGTACTAACCCTCTCAGGCATTTACGATCTGCTGCCAACTTATCTAATCTTTTTGGGGACAGTGATTCCACCCATTGGTGGCATTATTATAGTGGATTTTTGGTTGCGTCATCGGGGGCAGTTTCCGCTGCTGTCGTCTCGCTTACCGGCGTTTAACTGGGCGGGAATATCGGCCTATTTATTAGGCTCTGTAGTTGCTTACACGACGGGCAATGCGAACATTGGCATTGGCCCAGTCAATGGCATTTTGGTGGCAGCTGTTACTTACGCGGTGCTGTATCGAGTGATTCCGCAAACTGTTCGTAGTTATGAGGTGTAGTTTGCCAGAAACTGTGAAAGAGACTATTCAAGAGACGACTTCAGCAGCTGTTCAATTGGTTCGTGGGCGCTGGGTGTTTACGCCGAGTGGGACGCTTGGCGATGGCGCGGTGGCAATTCAAGGAGAGGTAATTTTAGAGGTAGGGGCGTGGGAAAGGTTGCGCGATCGCTATCCTCAAGCCACCGTCCTTGGCTCTAGCGATCACGCCGTGCTGCCCGGTTTGATCAACGCTCACCACCACAGCAACGGCGTGCCTAACTCTCTTTTGGGCATTGAAGATGACTTTCTAGAGCTGTGGCTATATGCGCGAAACGGCGCACCTACTCAAGATCCGGCAATTAGAACCTTGCTCAGCGCCGCTGCTCTCCTCAAAACGGGCGTGACCAGCGTGGTGGATGTTGCGACCATTGGCGGCTCCATCGCGGCTGAGGCTGACTTAAGCGCTCAGCTGACGGCCTATGATCAGGCTGGAATTCGCGTGGCGTTAGCACCGGGCGCTAAATATGAGAGCTTTTGGGTACATGGGCCGCAGCAAGATCAGGCTTTTTTAGCGAGCCTGCCGGTCGCCTTGCAGCAGCAGCTAAAAGCCCTGACCCCGGCGGAGCAAACGCTGGCCGCAGATGACTATTTAGATCTAATCAGCGATGCGGTAAAAACGTACAAGCCTCACCCCCATATTGACGTATGGTTTGGCCCTCCCGGCCCACAATGGGTGGGCGACGATCTGCTGGTAAAAATTGCCGATGCCGCCGCACGGCTCGAAACCGGGGTGCAGACGCATGTAATGGAATCACTGCCCGAAAAGCTGATGGGGCCGCGCTTTTACGGCAAGTCAGTGATTGCGCATCTGAACGATTTGGGGGTGCTAAGCCCTCAGTTCTCAATGGCACATGGGGTCTGGGTCGGTGAGTCAGATATTGAGATTTTGGCGGCAACGGGCGCATCTATTAGCCATAACCCTAGCTCCAATTTGCGTCTGAGAGCGGGAATTGCGCCCTTAGCGCAGCTATTGGCGGCTCAAGTAACGGTAGGGCTGGGCATGGATGGCACAACGCTGAATGATGATGAGGATATGTTTACGGAAATGCGGCTAGCGGCGAG
>JBGTIK010000232.1:0-2821 GCA_041745715.1 Phormidesmis sp. | reverse complement strand
ACGCTTCAAGACACTCATTTAGCCAATTCAGTTCAGCTATGTGTAGGCGCTGCCGATGGTCTTTCGCTAGCAGATTTTAAGGCTGTTGATACCGTTGTGATGAACTCTGTGGTGCAGTATTTCCCTAGCATTGACTATTTGTTTGCGGTGATAGCCCAAGCTTGTCGAGGGCTATCTGCGGGCAGTCAAATCTTCATTGGCGATGTGCGTAGTCTGGAGTTGCTGTCGGCTTTTCATACAGCAGTTCAATTATTTCAAGCTGAAGAAACGCTGCCGCTTGAAAAGTTGAAAGCTCAAATTCAGTCAAAGCTGACACAAGAAAGCGAGCTGGTTATTAGTCCTCAGTTTTTTACAGCTTTACAACAGCACCTGCCTGAGATCACGCAAGTGGATATTCAGCTTAAGCGAGGTCAATGCCTTAATGAAATGACTCAGTTTCGCTATGACGTAGTTTTATACATTGGTGGTTGTGAGGAGCCTGTATCGCAGCGAGATACTGCATTACCCTCAGCCCTTTCTATAAACTGGCAGGCTGATATGGACATAGAAGCCGTGCAAGAGCAGCTTATGCGGAGACAGCCGGAGCGGTTGACCCTTTGCCAAATTGACAATGCCAGATTGCTGCCCACATTAAAGGCAATGGCTGCATTATCCGCAGAACAAGCCTCGATAGCAACAGTAGGGGACTTACGAGAATATGTGCGATCGCAGTCTTCTTCATTCCCCGGACTAGATCCAGAAAAACTTTGGCAACTGGGACAAGCTTTAAACTATCAGGTATCTATTCATTGGTCGGACGATAGTCAAGCTAAAACCTTTGATGCGATCTTTCAAAAGCTTTCTTCACTTTGATAAACAACGCAGCAACGAAACATAACCCGAACAATACAGAACAATACAATAGACAAAGACAGGCAATTATGAAGCTCACAACCCCTGCCAAAACACCGGATTGGTCTATCTATGCAAACCAGCCCACTCGTTCAAAGCCCGTCAAAATTGAGTTCCAGCTGCGTCAGTACTTACAAGTCAAGCTTCCCGACTACATGGTGCCTTCTACCTTTGTTTTTTTAGAGTCTTGGCCACTTACGCCCAACGGCAAAGTAGATCGAAAGGCCCTGCCAGCCCCCCCTTTAGATCGCGAAATTTCATCGGATTTTATTGCCCCTAGCACCCCGGAAGAAAGGCTGATCGCAACGCTATGGGCGGATGTTTTATCCGTAAAACAAATTGGCATTGATGATAATTTTTTCGATCTAGGCGGCCATTCTTTACTAGCTGCGGAACTACTGTTCAAGCTACAGGAAGCATTTGAAATTGACTTAGCCTTGATCAATCTTTTTATGTCGCCAACGGTGGCAGGACAAGCACAATTAGTGTGCGATCGCAAATCAGGCGCGCTTGTTGATACAGCACCAGTCGATCTGTGCGCAGAGGCCGTGCTAGCTTTAGACATTGTTCCGACAACTGAGTTAAAAGCCAAAATCAGCTCCCCAGAGGCTGTTCTTTTAACCGGAGCAACGGGCTTTTTAGGTGCCTTTTTGCTGCGTGAACTACTGCAACAAACCCAAGCTACTGTTTACTGTTTAGTGCGATCGCCTAGTAAAGCTGTCGCCAAAGAGCGAATCGTTAAAAACCTACAGAAATATGCGCTCTGGCAGCCTAGCTATGAGCCAAGAATCATGCTGCTACCAGGAGACTTAGCTCAACCACAGTTGGGCCTCTCCCATCAGCAGTTTCAGCAGCTAGCAGAAACTATTGACATTATTTACCACAATGGAAGCATGGTGAACTTCATGTACCCTTACTCAGTCATGAAAGCGACCAATGTTTCAAGCACCGAAACGCTGTTGCGCCTAGCCAGTCAGAACAAAATTAAGCCGGTTCATTTTGTTTCAACCATGGGCGTATTCTCTCCTATTGGCTACGCCGATAATCACATCATTCATGCACAGGACGTAGCTGATCGTCCAGAAGGCATGTACGGCTATACCCAAAGCAAGTGGGTCGCCGAGAAGCTGCTCGCGATTGCCCAATCGCGCGGAATCCCAACCACTATCCATCGACCGGCCTGGGTAGAAGGCCATAGTCAAACAGGCATTTGTAACCAGGGCGATTTTCTTCGCAGCTTCATTAAAGGCTGTTTGCAACTAGGATTTGCACCCGATTGGCAGATGCCGATTGATATTGTCCCCGTTGACTATCTCAGCCAAGCTATTGTTCATCTTTCCACTCAATCGACCTCGGCAGGACAAACCTACAACTTTGCCAATCCTCATGCGATTGACTGGACTCAGCTTGTAGACTGGCTCAACGACTACGGCTACAGCTTAGAAAAAATCCCCTATACCGACTGGTTGCCTTTGATTAAAGCTCAGGTCACGCCTGCTTGTGACAACGCTCTGGCCCCTTACCTTTCGTTCTTAACCGAGCGATCGCTCGAATACCCGATGACCATTCCTGAGATTTACTTCCGAACCCATCGGCTACAGTTTGAGAATGAAAATCTATTAGCCGAGATGAGTTGCCCTTTCCCATCTGTCGTTAGTTTGCTACCCTTATATTTTTCCTATTTTACCGACAGTGGCTATCTTAATTCACCTCAAATAAAAAATAGATCTATCAGAACATAATACCGCCATCGATATTACAGCGGTTCCGGATTGAGTTGATTACAATCCAAGGACAGTAGAAGATTCTTGGAGACAGCCCTCAAAATGAAAGCCTATTCGGTCGACTTACGGCAGAAAATCATCAATGTTCACACCGAAGAATCGATTTCGCAACGCCAACTCGCTGACCGTTTTCAGGTCAGTTTGAG
>JBGTIK010000231.1:0-12076 GCA_041745715.1 Phormidesmis sp. | reverse complement strand
GCGACTATCATCTGGCCCAAGTCTCGAATGGCCTGATCGCATTTCTCAACCTTCTCCTCTAGCTCTAAGCTTCCGTACAAAGCCTTTGCTGCTTCGTAAGATGATCGAGCCTCCCACTTTTGGTCGATTCTAGCGAGTGCGCTGCCTTTGTTTAAGTGGGCGTTGGCTTCGCCTCGGCGATCGCCTATCTCCGGCGCAATCTCTAAGCACTGCTGATGAAAGTCAATGGCCCGCTGATACTGTCCCAGCGAATAGTACGCATTTCCCAGATTGCCAAGGGAGTTTGCCTCGCCATTGTGATCGCCTATCTCCCGCGCAATCTCTAGCGACTGCTGATGAAAGTCGATGGCCCGCTGATACTGCCCCAGCGAATCGTACGCAATACCCAGATTGCCGAGGGAAGCGGCTTCGTCGTTGCGATCACCAATCTCACGTGTAATCGCTAAAGACTGCTGATGAAAGTCGATGGCCCGCTCATACTGCCCCAGCGAATGGTACGCATTACCCAGATTGTTAAAGGAAACGGCTTCGCCATCGTGATCGTCAATTTCACGATAAATCTCTAACCCTTGCTCATAATACTTAATAGCCTGCAAAGGTCGCCCGCTATACCGCACGGAATCACCCAAATTCTTTAGTGACCTAGCCTGCCCTGCCAAATTGTTTTTCGCTTTTGCCAGCGCCAGCGCCTTTTCATATAGCACTAACGCCTTCCCATAGGCATACTCTCTCTCGTAAGCCTTTCCCAAATTTTTATACAGCGTAATCAACAGCGACGACTGTGGCGCACTCTCTTCTAATCCCTCAATCTGCCGCTGCAAATCCGCCTTGGAAAGCGCTCCTGCCGGCCTTTCCGTTGCATTAGGGGCCGTCATCGCAAACTGCCCACCCTCAGCAGGCACCCTCGCAGGCGCAACAAACTCAAACACGCCTCCCCGCCAGCTCCAAAAATCCGGCGCTTTTTGCCCTAGCCTAGTCGCCATCCCATCCGGCACCCACAGCACCACAGCAAACTCAAACCGCCGCAGCGCCTCCCGCGTCCACTGCAACGAAAAGAAAAACTTCTCCTGCTCTGTTTTCTCCTCGTTCAGCAGCTTTACTCCCAACAGCGCCTCCGCATTCAGCACCGTCACCACCGCCCGCTCTCCCGACCTCAGCCCAGGCTCTTGCGCCACCAGCGCTTCCAAACTCGCCCGCAAACTCGGTTGCTCCGGATTCAGCCGCGCCCGAAACGTGCCAATCCCCTGCTGCCGCAGCTCCGCCTCATAAGCTTCGATCATCGCCATCTGAAAATTGCGATCATCACACACCGCAATCAACAGCTCCAAACTCTGCGCATTCGCCTCTACCGTCAGAATCAGCCTTTGCAACGCCCGTTGATTCAACGCATCCATTTTGCCTTCCTCCTACGCTATCAACCCGCGCTGTCGCAGCAAATCCTTGACCAATGGATGCAGATCATACCAAAGCTCATAATTCTCATACTCCAACACACACAGCCCATGCAACAACTCCAAAAAGTCGTCACTCTTAACATCCGGCGGCGTAAAATTCTCGTAAGTTTCTTTCAGCAAATCGTAAAGCTGAGTCCCTAGCGTCCGAGCAAACTGATTTCGCAAAGACTTCGCAGCCGCCTTTAGAATATCCGCATCAATCTTCAACTCACTCCTATTGGGATCTATCCTTAGCTATAACATACATTCCCGACAGCATTCTTGAGCCAATCGCACCTGCTCCCGCAGCACTCCACCACTCGTCATCATAATCTGTCTTTTCACGTCCACATCTATCAGCTCATCAGGAATGCGTTTTTCCAGCATCGCCTCCAGCATCTCTACATTCGCTGCAATCGGCTCAGCATCCGGCTCATGCGCCAGCGCCTTCGGGAAAAACTTAGTTACCGACAGCATCACCACCGTTCTTCGTTCACTTTCTAGCGTGGCTGTAAGCCAGGGCTCTCTCACCACCGAAATCGGAATCGTATACACCACCCGAAAATTCGGTGAAAACAAGGATTGAATATGGTCATGAAAAATAGATTTCACAATCGGCAGCTCTAGCTTATCCAAATCATCAATAATAACCAGAATCTCTTTCCCCGTCGCTTCTTGAATGACGCCCGCAATCCCATCCAAATGACGAGATAAATCAGACATCCGACGCTCGTAAGTTTCTTTAATCTCTTCTCTAAAAGAACTCTCTTTTTGCAACTTTCCCTGAAAAAAGTTTAGCAGGTTAGCCCCAAGCGAAAACTCCTGTTTCAGTTGCTCGGCATACGTTTTTGATTTGGTTTGTGTAAACCATTGAACCAGTGATTCTTTAACATTTGCATCTATTGGCACCGTCAGTTCCTCAGCTTTATCCAGCAGCTGAATCCCCATCGAATACAAAATATTAATATGGTTTACATCCGACATCTCTACCATGCGAGCAATCGAAAACCCAGCAACAAAAAGATTCTCTTCTCGCATTCGATCCGCTAGCTGAGACAAAAGCGTTGACTTACCGCAGCCCCTATGACCCGTAAAAATTGTCTTGCTATTATCTACAGGTGCCAAAACTGCTTCTTCTAGTTCCAGCAACGTTCGCTGAGCATAAGGCACTCGAAATCGCTTTATTTTTTCTGGCGTATACAGCGGCAATAAGTCTAGATTTCGGTACACATCAGCAAACTGATCATAGCGGCTCATAATTCACACTCACAGGGCTGCGCTTAAGGACTGACGCGCTAAAGACTGATGCAAAAATAACATCTTGATGAGTGCATCTGACTTTTCGGCCAGCATATTCCTATCAGATTATGATCCCATAATCCCAATGCAGCTCATTTTTCACTCATCTCCCGACGACAATTTGCAGACAGCCGCTAGCCCTACCCACTTACTCAGCCAGCACGTCCGTCAAGTCCTTAGCTTCCCAGTTCAGCACCGAAGCCTGTACCCCTTCCTTTTGCTTACGCTTAGAATCCGCCTCAAACCAAGCAATCATCTGCTCATTCGTCAGCGCTTCTACTGTCGTGTTGAGATCTTTGGCAATGTAGGCTAGCAGCTTAGCCGTCGAAAGCGTCAGCCGAGTTAGAAACTTCTCCGGCGAAGTCAGCAGCGCCGCATCGACCGCAGCAGATTCTTCAGGTGTTAAAAACTGTATAGACATCAGCGTATGTGGTGTGAGTGAAAGATTAAGAAAACTGAGCGCTGAGGCCCTAGCCAGCGTGTTTGTCGGCTTTGGGCTTCACCAGATATCCGCACTGATGCTCTCCATTCACCAGCCAGTGTGTGCGCTCTACAGAGCAATCGGGTAAGGCGATCGCAAACATCGCCAGTTCATGACCACACACCGTCGGATACGATTCGGCGATATGCGCGATCGCACAGTTATACTCCGCAATCACAAACGCCGCCGATCCTGCCGCCTCTTCTTCTGCCGGATAGCACTCCGCCATATAGCCCTCCGCCTGCCGCAGCTTCACCAGCACCTGCATCCTGTCTTTTAAAGGCGCGTCGCCCAGCTTTTCACGATATTCCTTCGCTTTTTTTTGCCACTGATGTTTCAGCAGCTTACTCACCTGCTCCGGCCCCAGCGTATCCGCCACCGTGTTCAGCAGCGACAGGGCAAACTGATCGTACTGATCGGGAAAATGCTCTCGCCCTTTACGGCTGAGTTGATACACATGGTTGGGCCGACCAATACCTTCTTGACTCGTCTGATGCTCAATCAGCTCACTCGCTTCTAGGTTTTTGAGGTGGCGGCGAATTGCCTGCGGCGTGACCTCTAAATGCTGCGCGATCGCCCCTGCATTAGCCGTACCCCGCTTCAGCAAAAAGCGTAAAATATCCTCTTTAGTAATCGATGTCTGTTGAGAAATCGCGGGCTGAGGAATCGCGGATTGAAACATCGTGAATTGAGAAGCCATTACGGTTTAGCCAAAAGGGTCAATTGGCAAGACTGAGTTCACAATACTTTAGAAACACTTTTGTTGCTAAAGTAAAGATACTAAAGTAACCTTTTAATAATAGTTAAACAACGCCTGTGTTGCTTTACTCACTCAATCTTAGACCAAAATCACCCAGCTTTTCTCAGGCTGCCCTCAAGACCGTTATCTAAATATTGCTCCCCCGTCCACCTTCTTTTTTAAGCACAATGAGCGCACCCAATCCTAATCAGGGCTCCGATAAAAGTCTCGAAATCATGCGGAACTTTGCCCAGAGCTACGCCAAGCGTACTGGCACCTATTTCTGCCAAGACTTAGGCGTCACCGCCGTCGTACTCGAAGGATTGGCCAAGCACAAAGATGACCTCGGCGCACCGCTATGCCCCTGCCGCCACTACGAAGACAAAGAAGCCGAAGTCAAATCCGCCTACTGGAACTGCCCCTGCGTTCCCATGCAAGAGCGCCAAGAATGCCACTGTATGCTGTTCCTCACTGAAGACAATCCCTTTTCCGGTACGGATCAAGACATTACCTTTGACCAAATTCGCTCTGAGACAAACGCTGTTAAGGCATAGCCGTCAGCGCCTCTTTGCCTCCCCCCGCCCGCTCACCGTTGCTCGATTTTTCTGCTCGATTTCTCCATCCCTCTCAAAAGCTCATCGCCCATGACCTCCAGCGTTCAGTCCGTCGTTAGTCAGCCCTATAAGTACGGCTTCATCACTGATATAGAAGCCGATTCGCTTCCGCGTGGCCTCAGCGAAGACGTGGTTCGTGCCATTTCCGCCAAGAAGAACGAGCCTGCTTTCATGCTCGACTTTCGGCTTAAAGCCTATCGCCGCTGGCTGACTATGACTGAGCCTAGCTGGCCCAACGTCGCCTACCCGCCGATTAACTACAACGACATCGTTTACTACTCAGCGCCCAAGCAGGCCGAAAAAAAACTCGGTAGCCTAGATGAAGTCGATCCCACGCTGCTCGAAACCTTCGACAAGCTCGGCATTTCTATCAATGAGCAAAAGCGCTTGGCCAACGTCGCTGTCGATGTAATTTTTGACAGCGTTTCGATTGCCACTACCTTTAAGGCCGATCTGGCCAAGCACGGCGTAATTTTCTGCTCCATTTCAGAAGCCGTGCACGAGCACCCTGAGCTGATCCAAAAATATTTGGGCACTGTCATCCCGGTCGGTGATAACTATTTTACAGCGCTCAATTCTGCCGTTTTCACCGATGGCTCCTTCGTCTATATTCCCAAAGGCGTCAAGTGCCCGATGGATTTGTCTACCTACTTCCGCATCAACAACGGCGACTCAGGCCAGTTTGAGCGCACGCTGATTGTCGCTGAAGAAGGCAGCTCAGTCACTTACCTAGAAGGCTGCACTGCGCCCATGTACGACAGTAACCAGCTCCATGCAGCAGTCGTTGAGTTAGTCGCTTTAGACAACGCTGAAATCAAATACTCCACCGTGCAGAACTGGTATGCCGGAGACGAAAACGGCAAAGGCGGCATCTATAACTTTGTCACCAAGCGCGGACTCTGCAAAGGCATTAATTCCAAAATCTCCTGGACTCAGGTAGAAACCGGCTCAGCCATCACCTGGAAGTATCCGAGCTGCGTGCTAGTAGGCGATAATTCTGTCGGCGAATTTTACTCTGTCGCCCTTACCAACCACTATCAGCAGGCCGACACTGGCACAAAAATGGTGCACGTCGGCAAAAACACCCGCAGCACCATCATCTCCAAAGGCATTTCAGCTGGTAAGTCTAAAAATAGCTATCGCGGCCTTGTGCAAATAAACCCCAAAGCCGAAGGGGCGCGTAACTACTCACAGTGCGACTCAATGCTGCTAGGCGATACGTCTAACGCCAACACCTTTCCTTACATCCAGGTACAGAACAATACGGCTCAAGTAGAGCACGAAGCCTCGACCTCCAAAATTGGCGAAGACCAGCTCTTCTATTTTGCTCAGCGGGGCATTTCGCCCGAAGATGCGGTTTCCATGATCATCAGCGGCTTTTGTCGGGATGTGTTTAATGAGTTACCGATGGAGTTTGCGGCTGAAGCCGACAAGCTGCTGAGCCTCAAGTTAGAAAATTCGGTCGGCTAATTCATTTTTTGTCTCTCAGCTCCTTTTCAATGATTCTTGTCTCTTTTGTCTAAATGATTAACGAAAACGCAATAACAGTTCTTTCTGTTCGCAATCTTCACGCTAGCGTCGATGGCACCGAGATTCTCAAAGGCATTAACTTTGAAGTCAAAGCCGGAGAAATTCACGCCATTATGGGGCTCAATGGCTCAGGCAAAAGTACCTTCTCTAAAGTGTTGGCCGGTCACCCTGATTACGAAGTCACGGCGGGTGAAGTGATTTTTCAAGGACAAGATTTGTTGGCATTGGAGCCGCATGAGCGAGCCAATGCGGGCGTTTTTCTGGCCTTTCAATACCCGCTAGAAATTCCGGGCGTGAGCAATCGTGATTTTTTGCGGGTAGCTTACAATGCTCATCGTCAGGCTAAGGGCGAAGAAGAGGTCGATGTGTTTGACTTTGATGAGCTTGTAGAAGAGCGCTCTGAGATCGTCAAAATGGATGTGAGCTTTTTGGATCGCAGCGTTAATGAAGGCTTTTCGGGCGGGGAGAAAAAGCGCAATGAGATCCTTCAAATGGCGCTGCTACAGCCTGATTTGGCGATTTTGGATGAAACTGACTCGGGGCTAGATATTGACGCGCTCAAGGTGGTGTCGGGCGGCGTGAATCAGCTCAGTACGCCGGATAATGCCACGGTGCTGATTACGCACTATCAGCGGCTGTTGAACTATATTGTGCCGGACTATGTGCATGTGATGGCTCAGGGCCGGATTGTGAAAACTGGTGATAAAGCGCTCGCTCAAGAGCTGGAGTCTCGCGGGTATGACTGGATCATGGCTGAAGAGACGGTGTCGGAAGAGGCGGTGGTGTAATTAAAGATGAATACGACCTGTGCAAATGAGCCCGTAGTGGCTACCAACGTTACCAAAAGAGCAACCTATTTGAAGCATTTGCTGACTCAGGCATCTGTGGCTGCGGATGAATCGGGCTTAGGGCTTAAGGCTTTGAGAGCGCGGGCGATCGCACTCGTCAATGAACGCTCTTTTCCCCACGGCAAAGACGAAGAATGGCGCTTT
The DNA here is from genome assembly GCA_041745715.1 of Phormidesmis sp. Taxonomy (GTDB): domain Bacteria; phylum Cyanobacteriota; class Cyanobacteriia; order Phormidesmidales; family Phormidesmidaceae; genus Phormidesmis. Next base: position 4,988 of record JBGTIK010000231.1, on the reverse strand, counting down.
ACCGATCTGTCTGATTTGCTGACTCACCCTTTTCAGCGAGCCGAAAGAGCCACCGCTGTTAGCGCCGAAGTCAGCGCTGAAATTGGCAGCAAATTAGCTAGGATCAACGGCCAATATAGGCTAACAACGCTCAATGGTTACTTTGCTGAACCACTCTCTACGGATAGCTTTTCGCTCGAAAAGGGCAGTTCCCCCACAGGCGTAGTGATTGCGCCACTGTCTAAGCTCATAGCGACTTCTAAGAGTGCCACGGATTCATCGCAACCGATCTCAGATATCACCGCTAAGATCATCCATGACAAGCTCGCCCAAATTCAGGGCAGCGGCGAAGTCTTCACCGCACTCAATACCGCAGGCTTTTCAGATGTGATGGTGGTTTGGATACCGGCCAACCAAGTTATTGAGACGCCGATTGAAATTATTCGAGGCGCTGTCGGCAGCAGCATTTCTCATCTGCGCACCTTAGTCATTGCCGAACCCCACGCCAAATTTACCCTCATTGAGTCATTCGTTGGTGATGAGCAGATTCGTTGTAACACCAGTGTCAGCGAATTTTGGCTAGCCGAGAGTGCTCACATCACCCATATCCGTCTGCAAGACGAAGGCGCACAAACCTTCCACCTAGCCAAAACAGCGGTTTCACAAGCGACCAATAGCCACTATTGTTGCACCTCGATTGATCTAGGCGCACAGCTCGCGCGCCACCATCACGAAATCTATCAAACCGGCCCCCAAACCGACACTCACCTGTACGGGCTTAGCACTTTAGCCGCTAGTCAGCTCGCCGACACCCACAGCCTGATTGCCCTCACCCATCCCCACAGCAGCGCCACCCAAGTCCAAAAAAATATCGTTGATGACCGCGCCCACAGCGTATTCAATGGCAAAGTCTATGTCGCCAAAACAGCCCAAATGACCAACGCCGCTCAGCTCAACCGCAACCTAATGCTGTCAAAACACGCCAGAATTGATACCAAGCCTGAGCTAGACATCATGGCCGACAATGTGAAATGCGCTCACGGCGCGACCGTCAGCCAACTGCAAGCGGATGAAATGTTCTATCTTCAGAGCAGAGGGATTTCCGCAGCCCAGGCCCAACGGCTGTTACGCTACGGCTTTGCGATGGAGATCATTGAAAAAATTGAGCTGGAATCGCTCAGGCAGGCACTGAGTAATCGCCTCAATCAATCCCTTTAGTTCATACCGTACCCCGCTTTCCCCAACCGACGAACACCAACCGACGAAGGACACAGGATAACCAGCCAATGACCCCCACTATTGCCCCCTCACCGGTTCGCCTATTAGCAGATGAAGTTCGAGCCGACTTTCCGATTCTCTCCCAGCAGGTCAACGGCAAGCCCCTCGTCTATCTCGATAACGCCGCCACCTCGCAAAAGCCCCAAGCGGTGCTAGATGCCATGCTGCACTACTACCAATTCGATAATGCCAACGTCCATCGCGGCGTACATACCCTCAGCGCTCGGGCTACCGAAGCTTACGAAGGAGCCCGTGATAAGGTTGCCGCCTTTATCCATGCGGCGTCACGCGATGAGGTGATCTTTACGCGCAATGCCAGCGAAGCAATCAATCTGGTGGCCTACGCTTGGGGCTTGAGCAATTTAGAGCGCGGCGACGAAATCGTGCTCTCAGTGATGGAGCACCACAGCAATTTGGTGCCCTGGCAGATGATTGCTCAGCGTACGGGCGCAGTGCTCAAGCATGTGCCCTTGACCGATGCTCAAACGTTCGACATTGAATCCTACAAGCAGTTGGTGAATGATAAAACCAAGCTCGTCGCGGTAAACCACATTTCTAATACGCTGGGCTGCATTAACCCGGTCGCTGAAATCGTTCAAGTCGCTCATCAGTACGGGGCAAAGGTGCTGATTGATGCCTGCCAGAGTGTGCCCCATATGCCCGTCGATGTGCAGGCGATTGGCTGCGATTGGCTGGTCGCTTCGGGCCACAAAATGTGTGGGCCAACGGGCGCAGGCTTCTTATACGGCAAGTTAGAGATTTTGCAGGCAATGCCCCCTTTCTTGGGTGGCGGTGAAATGATTCAAGACGTGTATTTAGATCGCTCAACCTACGCCGAACTGCCGCATAAGTTTGAAGCCGGAACGCCTGCCATCGCTGAAGCCGTCGTTCTCGGTGCAGCCGTCGATTACCTCACTCAGGTTGGGATGAATCGCATTTGCGACTATGAGCATCAGCTCACTGCCTATCTGTACGAGCAAATTGGCGCTGTGCCGCAAGTTACCCTTTATGGGCCTAAGCCCAATGCTGACGGGACGGGTAGAGCAGCGATCGCAACTTTCACCGTAGACGGCGTTCACGCCCAAGATCTCTCCACCTTTTTAGATCAATCCGGTATTGCCATTCGCTCTGGTCACCACTGCACCCAGCCCCTGCACCGTCTGCTAAATGTCACCTCTACCGCCAGAGCCAGCCTTTACTTTTACAACACCCCTGCGGAAATTGATATCTTTATCCAAGCGCTCACAGAAACCATCGACTTTTTTGGCAGCGTTTTTGAATAAACTAAGCTTTGCTTGGCTATTTACTGGCTATTTCATTGGCTATCTCAGATTGATTTTTTTTGATAGGTTGCGGTAGTTTGATTCAGATTCAAGGCATTCTAAGCTTACTTAAGCGCTTAAATTCTGTGCCAACCGACTCTGAGCGCATTCGGCAAATCGTGCTGTTGCTGTGGTACTTCTTCCGATTGGATGAGTCTAAGCTAAAGCTAGCCAAACATTGTTGAAGAGATAAAAAGCACTCTGATGATATTGATCGATTCAGCTTAATGCCGACGCCTCAGACCTTACTTACTGAAGCGATCAAAGCCTACTAAAAAACGCCAATGGTAGCGTGCTACGCCAGCTTAACCCATAGGACTCATTCATTATTAGTGACCAAACTATACATACATCTACTACCAAGGCCCAGTGAAATATAGCCAACTGGCAGATCATAAAACCGTTTTTACGATAAAAATTTCGCTATCGCTGCCCTCATAATCGTCTAGGTATCCCCTTTCCTGGGCTTGAACGATTCTACGTATCTGAGGGAAAGATAAGGTTACGAAATTAGCCCTGGGCGTGGTTGCTTTTAAGTAAATAGAATGTCAATTCTCTCAGAGCAATCTGTCATGTGGCCCGCCACTGATCCATCACAAAATCCACCTCCCCAGGGGTCTCAGGTGATACCTCAGGTGCCAACTCCACCAGCCCATCAAAGGCCCGTAGATCTGATATCGCCCGACCTATCTCTAGTGGAGCGGCAGCAGCAAAGCTTGAGGCTGCTCTCTCAGCATCCGGCTCTTTACAGCGGCGATTTAGCAGCGGCAGCCGCTGTTATCACCAGCACCGCCGCAGTTGCAATTTCGGCAGATAGAGTCAGCCTTTGGCTATGGCAAGCTGACAAATTTCGACAGATTGATAGCTATGAGCGCGTTCAAGATGGCCATAAAAATGGTCAAGTGCTAGCGACGGCTGACTATGCAATTTATTTTGAGTCTTTAAGCGATCGCCCCAATCTGGTCATCGAAAACGTCGCCGAATCCGTTTCTATCGTCGGCTGCTTCACTCAACAGAACCTAATATTCCACAATCCAGGAGCTTTCTTAGAAGTACCTGTGCGCTTTGAAGGAAAAGTAGTGGGTGCCCTGTGGTGGGAATACAGCGCCGCGCACCGCTGGACAGCGCTAGAAACGGCAGCGGCCCTATCAGTTGCGCTACTTAGTGCCACCGCTATTGAATCGCAGCACAAGCAAGCGCTCTCAATCTCGTTAGATAGACACCGCCGTCAGCTCAAACGAGAAACGATTGAGCGTGAGCAGGCTGAGCAGGCTTGGCAAGAAAGCCAACGCTTTATTCAAGGCATTATTGACGCTAGCACTAATATTTTGTACGTCGATAGCTTCGCCGATGGCAGCAATTTCTACATGAATCGCTGGATTCAAAATGTGCTGGGCTGTGAGCCCGACGATATCAAAAAATTAGGTACGCGGTATCTAGAGCAGCTCGTGCATCCCGATGAAAAAGCGCATATGACAGCCGAGCGCATCAAGCTCACGACCATTAAAGATGGCGAGGTGGTGAAAAATGAATATCGCCTTCGCCACCTACACGGGCATTGGCGCTGGCTACTTTGCCGTGAAACGGTTTTTCAACGCGATGCCAACGGTCATCCGACTCAAGTTTTTGGCACTGCGACCGACATCACCAAGCGCAAACACGCTGAAGTCGCGCTCAAAGAATTTAATCAAGAGCTAGAGCGCTTGGCTAATATGGACGGCCTGACTCAGGTTGCGAATCGCCGCTCATTTGATCAGTACCTTGCGCAGGAGTGGAAAACAGTCGGTATTGGGCGGTTTTCGCTCTCGTTGATTTTGTGTGATATTGACTACTTTAAAAATTACAACGATACCTATGGTCATCAAGCGGGAGATGTCTGCTTGCAGCAGGTGGCTCAAGCCATTGAGCGGGCGGTGAAACGAGGCACGGATTTGGTTGCGCGCTATGGCGGAGAGGAGTTTGCGATTGTGCTGCCAAATACGACGGCAGCGGGTCTAGAGCGAGTCGCATTAGAAATCCAGCGCGAAATCAAGCAGCTCGAAATTGCCCACAGTCACTCAGAAGTCAGCGATTGGATTACGCTGAGTTTGGGGCTTGCAGTGGTTAGTTCTACTCAACATATCCATCCCGATAAGTTAGTGGCGGCAGCTGATCGAGGGTTGTATCAGGCCAAGTATGAGGGGCGCGTTCGCTTCTGTGTCGGTAAGCTAGAAATCCCTTAGCCGCTGCCTTAATAGGTTAGAAAACCAGCATGAAAACCAATGCCGCTCGGTGGTTAGATAGGGCTTGCTGAAAAAGTCAGATTAGGCCATTTATCGGCTGAAACCCTTGAAAACTCTTTGTAGTTTTCAGGTCTTACGCTTAGGCAAGTGCAAGGTAAAATCGGCTGAAACCTCGAAAACTCGTTGA
>JBGTIK010000230.1:0-4871 GCA_041745715.1 Phormidesmis sp. | reverse complement strand
CAGGAGCCAATGGAGCCCGTATCTAGAGAAGTGCTGTTTGCTGGTGAGTGCGAATGCCTCATATGAGCGCAGTGAGGAAGACCTGAAAGTGCTCACCGGTATCGCCGTATCGAGCAGCAGCCAACAGCGCTTAGTGCATCGGCAAACGTTTGCTCCGCCTGAGGTGAGTGAGCCAGTCGAAGAAATGAGTGTTGATGGCGGCAAAGTACGATTGCGAACGCCCCAGGGTCAGCCGAGTGAGTGGCGCGACTACAAAGGAGTAAACCTTCATCAGCAGGCTGTCAACGCTTTCTATCAAGAGAATGAGAGTCTCACCAAGTGGGTCAATCAGCAGCCGTTGACGCTGCCGCTAGTGTGTTTGGGTGACGGGCATGATGGCATTGGGAACATCTACCGCGAGATTGCTACGTCTGAAGGGAGAAGAGAGGTTCTTGATTGGTATCATCTGATTGAGAACTTAGGCAAAGTAGGCGGTTCACGGCGGCGATTGGATAGAGTTGAAGCGATGCTATGGAAAGGCGATCTGGACGGTGCGATTAAGCAGTTCCACGGCTGGCAGCATGAGCGCGTAACGCGGTTTATCGGCTATCTCAACAAACATCGAGAGCGCATTATCAACTACGACTACTGGCAGGCAGAAGGGATCTCCATTGGCTCAGGTGCGATTGAATCGACAGTCAAACAAATTGGGCTACGTATCAAGATTACGGGCGCACAATGGAAGGAAGAGAATGTGCCGCAGGTGCTGAAGCAGCGCTGCGCTTACCTCAACAGCGCTTTCTCATCCTGAGTCTTGCAAGACTGGGATGCACTCGGTGTGTTCTGCTGTCGTAGACATGAAAAATAATCTTCTAATGGTCATCATGTAGCGAATTTAGTGAGTTCGCTTTGAGTCCAATTCACTTTTGTTCGCTCATTCACAACATAGCGAGGTACATCAATTTATATCACCTTCAAAAGTTAGAACAAGGCTATTTGAGATCTATAACGTCTGAGCGAGTTGTCGATTTTATCTTTCGATTTTTGAGGTGTGCTTTGCTTTTCTGCGCTTGTGGGCTTACTATCGCTTGAATTTCAATAACTCATTAAGGCTGGCTATGAGCTTTATCTCAGCGGTTTTAATGCTATTGCTATCAGCCGTATTCAGCTCAAACTGCCAAGCAACCTTAACTACAAACAGCGAAGTTTTGACCTTGCCTTTGAGTAACCAGATTTGTGTAGAAGAGAGCGTGATGTTGTCATTGCTGTCATCACTGCTGACGTCGTTACTAGGTGCAATTGGCTCACTCTCTAATTCGCCCTCCAAGGGAATGACGGTCATTTCGTTGGCTTCGGTTGCGAGGTAGTGAGCGATCGCTTCTCTCCCTTGAATAGGCTTTTCAAACGGTGGCACGAGCTGACCATCGAGCGCAAACAGATCTGCTGTTTGCGCAAATGCTCGACTATTTAGGGTGTCGAAATAGCGCTGAATTTGCACAGGTATATTTAAAGCAGCCGCTGTATCCATTTTCTCCTTGACCTGCCTTTTATAGAGATAGTTGTCTGGCGAATAGCTTCTATACAAAGATAGAATCTCATTTGGTTGATCTATCTGAAGAGGTGTTTCGCCGTTTTCTCATCATTTAATGGGCGTTTAATTGGGCGTTTGCTCATCGTTCAATTGGCGTTCAATGGTGAGCGAATAGCAAAAGCGATCTGCGCGTGAAATCGTTTCACCATGCAAAATAGGCCGCTGATGGTGGGTGTAGGTGGTGTAGCGATAAACAATCAGCGGTTGGCCCAAGGGCACTTCTAGATAAGTGCTCATATCGTAGTCGGCGTGAGTGCACTCAATCACGGCCTCAATGCGCTCAATTGCTATAGCCTGCTGCTCTAACACGGGAAACGTCATTTGCTGTTTGAGCTGAGTGCCAAACTGCTGCCCTAGCTCCGGCAAAATGTAGGTAATATCAAGTGCGCCTGCGGCCCCGTCCATTCGCAACAGTTTCTTTTGCAAATAGGCCATGGACGCTTCCCCTAACTCAAGCCGCTCCCGCACCGCTACAGGCGGACGCACTTTTCTAAATGTCAGATTCTCAAACGTTAGCTCAATGCCTTTACGGGCTAAGTCTCGTTCTAAAAACACCAGCGGACTAGAGAGTGAATAGGCGACCTTTTTTTGAGGGGTGACAAAGACGCCCTTGCCCTGCTGTGATTTGGCTAGCCCTTGGTTAATAAGGTTGGCGATCGCCTGACGAACCGTAATTCGACTCACAGCAAAGCTAGCCATGAGCTGATGTTCACTCGGCAGCTTTTCGCCAGGGGCATATTCGCCCGATTCTATTTGATGTCGGAGCTTTTCTGAAATGCTGATATGTAGGGGAACAGCCATAGACAAGCAGAAAGCCCAGAAAATTTACGCCTTATACAGCCTTGTTATAGCAGGAGGAGGTATGTTAATCTTAGCTTGTTATAACAAGTGAATTTTAAGGTTTTATTTTTTACGCTTTTTCTGTGCTTTTATTTCTTTGCCTTTATTTCTTTGCCTTTGAGGTGTGTGAACGATGGTATCCGGTACGCTTCATTCTTCTGTTTCGGCTTCAGTATCGCCCAATCCGCGCCAAATTTTGTCGGCAGATGAGCTTTCTGAGCTGAATCGACGCTCTAACTTGGCCGGTGGGCTGAGAGCGATCGCACATACAGCCATCATCGGCCTCAGCGGCTATCTCTGGGGCATTGGCGCTCAGTCGGGTCTGCTTTGGCTGGCGCTGCCTGCCTTAGTCGTTTTGGGTGCTAGCTTAGCTTTTATGTTTTGCACCCTGCATGAATGCGTGCATAGAACGGCTTTTGCTAATGCGAAGGGGAATGATACGATCGCTTGGCTAGCAGGCGTTCTCTCCTTTTACAACAGCACCTTTTACCGGCGCTATCACAAGTGGCACCACCGCTACACCCGTATTCCTGGCAAAGACCCTGAGCTAGAGGATACCGAACCAGCGAACTGGGCGCAATATCTGTGGCATCTCACTGGCGTAAGCTGGTGGATTGGGAAGCTCGAAACTCACTACCAATGCGCGATTGGGCAGCTAGATCACTGCGCCTACATTTCACCCGAAGCCCGCCAGGAAGTCATGCGCTCGGTCCAGCTACAGATCGCGACTTACATCGCCGTTGGCCTGATTTCGGCGGCGCTAGGTCACCCGCTGTTTTTAGTAAAATACTGGCTGCTGCCGCTAGCTGTTGGCCAGCCGTTGCTCCGTTTTGTGCTGCTAGCCGAGCATACGGGCTGCACTTATGACAACAATGCCTTGGCCAACACGCGTACCACGCTAACCCGGTGGCCGCTGCGCTTTTTGATGTGGAATATGCCCTATCACGCTGAGCATCATCTCTATCCATCGGTGCCCTTTCACGCCCTACCCGCCGCCCACCGTCAGCTAAAAGACAAGTTCAGTCGAGTGGATGCTGGCTATATCAGCGTTAATCGAGATCTAGTGACCACCTTTGAAAAAACTTTCCAAGCGTAAGATACGAGTTAAGCACGGGTTAGAATTTGACGAATCCTGATTAGCATTATGAGCGTTTCCGGCAGCTTTACGGTTAGAGATTTTAGCTTTCAGTGTGGCCTCTCTCTGCCAGAAACAGAGATTATTTACCAAACCTATGGATCGCTAAATGCTGATCGATCTAATGTTGTGCTGTATCCAACTTCTTACGGGGCGCAGCACAGCGATGTCGATTGGCTGGTGAAACCGGGCGGCATTTTAGACCCTACGACTTGGTATGTGATCATGCCGAATATGCTGGGTAACGGCCTTTCTACTTCGCCGAGTAACTGCGAGATGGCAAAGCAACCGGGCTTTTACTTCACGCATTATGACAATGTGCGATCGCAAGCAGCCCTGCTCACCTATTTGGGCATTGAACAAATCGCTTTGGCCTATGGCTGGTCAATGGGGGCGCAGCAAAGCTATTACTGGGGAGCGCTGTATCCTGACTGGGTGCGGCGCATTGCAGCTCTCTGCGGCACCGCCAAAACAACCGATCACAATCGCATTTTTTTATACAGCTTGCGAGCAGCGCTACAGAGCGATCCGGCTTGGAACGGATCGCGCTTTGAGGGCATCCCTGAAAGAGGCTTTCACACCTTCACGCAAATTTACGCGAGCTGGGCGGCATCTCAAGCGTACTACCGAGCTAAACCCTATTTAGCCTGGGGATATGATTCGCTGGAAGATTATCTTTTTCGCAGTTGGGAAGCGGGCTATCGCAGGCGCGATCCGCATGATTTGTTGGCAATGATTGAGACCTGGCTGCGCTGTGATGTGAGCGACAATCCGGTGTACAAAGGAGATTATGAAAGGGCGATGGGTGCGATCGCAGCTCATACCCTAATCATGCCCGCGACTACAGATCTATACTTTACTCCCGAAGATTGCGCCGCTGAAGCTGAGCTAATCACGCGCAGCCAATATTTCCCGATTCCTTCTATTTGGGGTCACCGGGCCGGAAATCCTTATCAAAACCCCGAAGACGAAGCTTTTATTAAACAAAAAGTGAGTCAGCTATTGCTGAGCGATCGCCATCCTGATAAATAATTAGCCCCAATAATTAGCCCCGATAATTTTAGCTATATGAGTTTGCTCATGCGCTCTTCATTCGACCCTTAACCGGCAGCTCAAGGATAAAGGTAGCCCCTTCGCCCACCGTAGATTCGCAGGACAGCTTGCCCTGGTGCTTTTCAACAATTTTATAACCCACATTCCGCCCTTTGAAGTGTCACACTCAGGTATTAATGATAGAGCCCTGTTTTGGAAAGACTTTCATGGCTTAGCAGTTCAAATGAACTAAGTCATAAAAATTCTCAATTAAGGTTAACTATTGAGAACCAT
>JBGTIK010000229.1:0-5595 GCA_041745715.1 Phormidesmis sp. | reverse complement strand
CCCACATTCCGCCCTTTGAAGTGTCACACTCAGGTATTAATGATAGAGCCCTGTTTTGGAAAGACTTTCATAGCTTAGCAGTTCAAATGAACTAAGTCATAAAAATTCTCAATTAAGGTTAACTATTGAGAACCATGCTAGAAAAAATGGCTGTGATTCTTATTGCTTCGTTTAAATACCCAATGTGCCAATTGGAAGTGCGGAATGTCGGATCTTCATAATTTACTCAGATTTGGTTGCTATTGTAAAAACTGTAGCACCCGGCAAACCTATGCAATATCTCTATTACTTTGCTAATACGAGCTTAGTTGTACGCTTGTTAACTTATTTGGCGAAGCAGGTGCCTTTCAATCTAGAGTCAGTCACCGTGATTTATCTCGTTGACCGATGGGTTGTACGCATCAAGCTCAAAACGCTTTTGCCGCATAGTCAGCATCTCGACTTTAAGGCATTTCTCGATGAAAATGGCTATGAATATACGCCAGCGACTGCTATTACTCAGGCGCTATCTAGCCTCGACCAAGGCCTTTGTGCTACGGATGTGATGAATCGACATCATGTGGTGGTGGTTTCTCATGGAGCCCTTAACCCTATCGATGTTGAAGATTTTCGCATGACTTTTGTGCGCGGGCTAGGATACTGTCCGCCTAGTTTGGTTTGAGGGACTAAACATTGAGCAACTAAACCTAAGTGGCCCGCGCTAGCTGGTTGCGCAGCCGGAGGGCTAATTCGGCGGGTGCGATCGCTTTATTAATAAAATCGTCTGCACCGGCTTGAAAAGCCTGTAGACGCAAATGGTTTTCTTGATGCACGGTTAAGAATAAAATGGGCAAGCTCTGAAAACGAGTGTCGGCTCTGAGTACTCGGCATAGTTCAATCCCAGTCATTTCAGGCATTTCGACATCTAAAACTAGGATGTCCACGGGGGATGTCTCAGCGGCAGGCGCGGCTGAAAGCCATTGCCAGAGCGATCGCACTGTCTCAAAGGTACTAATATCAAAGCCCCAAGGCTCCAAGCTAGTTTTGAGCAGGCTCAGCAGTTGAGGATCGTCATCGGCGATCGCGACTTTGATCTGATTAGTACCGGCTTTTAAGATGCTGGCAGCAGCGGCCATAATTTGGCTAGGGTGAGCTTGGCGATCGCCCACCAAAGCCACCCCATGCTGCACCAATTTCAGGCGATCGCTCAACGGGAGCTGATGCTCTAGCGCCACGACCGGCAGCCCATTGGTCTGCTTAATTTGCCGAATCAGATCTAAAAAAGGCTCAGCGGTCGTAGGCATATCGAGCAGAAATAAATCTGGCATTCTCACCGATACGGACAGCGCCTTTCCAAGCTCTGGAGCAGCCAAAACTTGAGCCTGAAAATGGGATTCGACCGCCGCTTGAACAAGCTGCTGACTCAAAATGTTATCTTCACTGACAATCAGCAGCAAAGGTGCACCCAATTGCACTGAAGCGAAAATTAAAGCTGTCGCCGTCTGCACCGTCGCTTGTTCTAAGCTTGCGCGAAGCTGCTTCACCAGTTTCGCAAAGGCTTCTGGATCAAGGTTAGATTCAAGGTTAGATTCGGGACTAAATTCAAGATCAGATTTAGAGGTAGACAGTGCGATTCCCTTGAAAGGCTCCGCCATCGCCCGTAAATAAGCCTCTATCTGGCGGGCAAGCCGCGACCCCTCAGGAATTCCAAAGCTACCCATCGCTCCGGCTAGCTTATGCGCATTCATTTGGCTGCGAGAACGCAAATCAGTGACTAGATTGCCTGCCAGCACCGCCGCCGCCGCCGACTCAATAATCTCAATTTGCGCACTCGCAGCGATCAAATAGCGTTCACACACTTGAGAAATGGCTTCACTTCTGCTCTCCATCATCGCCTGAGTAACCGCTTGCCCAGGCGGCATTGCCGCTGCCGATTTTAGACTGGGGGGCGCAGGCCATAACCGACTCCAAGGCGCAGCCAGCTCTGCGATTGTTGCTGACGGATCGATTACCGCCGCATCTACTGCCCGATTTACGGCCACATCTACTGCTACCGGATCTACAGCTAGCATCTCCGCCATTTTCTCGTTCAGCCGGTAGCCCAATCCATACACCGTTTGCACCAAATCTTTCGGTGCACCCACTAGCTTAAGCTTGCGCCTCAGCCCTTTAATATGCGTACGAATCGCATCCTCTCCCGGCGGATCTTCAAACGACCACAGATCATCAATAATGCTGCTCAAGCTATACACCCGGTGCGGATGCCGCAAAAACAGCTCCATCATCGCAAATTCTTTCGGCGTCAGCCGCAGCGGCTGCTGCTGATAGCTAACCTCGTAAGTACTCGGATCCAGCGCCAGCGCTCCCCAGTGTAAAATCGGCGGCCGCCCTTGAGAATCTCGGCGCAGCAATGCCCGAATCCTTGCACAAAGCTCATCAAACGAAAACGGCTTAACAGTATAGTCATCGGCTCCGGCATCTAATGCCTTGACCTTTTTAGGCGTACTCTCTTTGGCCGTTAAGATCATCACCGGATTGCGGTAGCCCGCCGAGCGAAACTGCCGACAAAACTCAATGCCATCGCCATCGGGCAGCATTAAGTCCAGCACCACTAAGTCGTAATTAAACAGATCTAGATAGCGCCGGGCGCTGGCTCCATCAATCGCAATATCGACCGCATAGCGCTGATGAATCAATCGCTGACTCAGCGATTCCATTAAGGCTTCATCATCATCTACCAGCAAAATTCGCATGGCTATAGCCCATTGGCAACCATTCCGGGCAGCCTTTACTTCCTCATCATAAGGAGTAACTTGTCATTGCGGGCAAAGGAGAAAGCGCTATTGCTCATATTGACACTGCGGGCAGTAATAGATCCGCCGACTATTCACCATTTCTTTCACAATCGGTGTCGCACACACATAGCAAGGCTTGCCGCTCCGGCAAAACACCCAATAGCGATAATCTCGGTACTGAGCCCCCTTGGCCTTCAGCGCATTTGCCAAGTCCAAATCATTGGTCACGCCTTTGTACCGATACGCTTGATAAGCAATCGAAATAGAGGCTTCTGCCAGCGTCAGTAGCTGCTGATCAGTGCAATCCATGGGTCGCAACTGCGGATGAAGCTTGGCGACAAACAGAATCTCGCTGCGCAAATAATTACCAATTCCCGCCAAAAAATGCTGATCTAAATAGAGCGTAGCCAGTCGGCGACGAACCTGTTTTTTATCCTGCAAAGCCGACAGTAGCTGCTCTGGCTTTAGTCCTTTTTGCAGCACATCCGGCCCCAGCTTACTCAAAAAAGGATGACGCTCAATTTCTTCAGGGCTGCTTAGAATTTGAATATCTGAGGCGCTATATAGCAGCGCTGATTTCTTGGCATTGTGAATGGCAAAGCGCAGCTGCCGATTCGTGTCTGGCAGATCGTGCGCCTTACGCACCATCCACTGACCATAGAGCTGATTGTGGCTATACACGCTCAGCCCATTGTCAAAATGGGTCAGCATTGCCTTACCCCTCGTTTCTACCTGCGTAACGCGGCAATCAGTCAGATCAGCTTCAAAGGGCTTGAGATGCTCAAAAGCAAAAAAAACGTCCGTTACCGGATAAGGCTTCAGCGCCTTTTCAACTTTGTCAGCGGCAATGCGGATTTCGGGGCCTTCAGGCATAGGTCGCAGTAGTAGCGCCGTCAAAAAAGCGCAGGATAGAAAAAAATTACAAAAGAGCTGTTTCGGAGCGAATCTGATAAGTCAGTACGTTATTGTGATCATAACACCCCAGAAAATCCCCTAAAAATTCAAGGGCTTAGCGCAATCGTAGCCCTTACCCTTGTTTGTTTCCTGCTTTTAGGAATTGCCCTAAATCTATGACCTCAGCCCCTTTTTCTGCTCAGCCTTCGGCCCATTCTTCGGCCCCGGCTCATGCCAAAGCTAGACCCCTCAAGCCCGGTGCGGCCAAGCCTGCCAAAGAGCGATGCAGCGAGTGCGGTCTGTGCGATACGTCTTACATTCACTACGTTAAAGACGCTTGCGCTTTTCTCAATCAGCAGGTAGCTGGTTTAGAAGCGGCTAATCATGGCCGCAGCCGCGATCTGGACAATCAAGACGAGCTGTATTTTGGTGTGCAGCAAACGATGGTGGCAGCTCGTAAGCTAGCGCCCATCGACGGAGCCCAGTGGACAGGCATTGTCAGCACCTTGGCGATTGAGATGCTAAATCGCGGCTGGGTAGAGGGCGTGGTCTGCGTTCAAAACACTGAAGATGATCGCTTTCAGCCGATGCCGGTGATTGCCCGTACCCCCGCAGACATTCTGGCGGCGCGGGTCAATAAGCCCACGCTTTCGCCGAACCTTTCTGTGCTCGATCAAATCGAGCAGTCGGGCATGAAGCGGCTATTAGTGATTGGTGTCGGCTGTCAGATTCAGGCGCTGCGCTCAGTTCAAGCCAAGCTCGGCTTAGAAAAGCTGTATGTGCTGGGAATGCCTTGCGTCGATAATGTCACCCGGGCGGGTTTGCAGAAGTTTTTAGACACGACTAGCCGTTCGCCTGAGACGGTGGTGGCCTACGAATTTATGCAGGATTTTCAGGTGCACTTTAAGCATGAAGACGGCTCTGAAGAAAAGGTGCCGTTTTTTGGGCTAAAAACCAATCAGCTCAAAGATGTGTTTGCCCCCTCTTGCATGAGCTGCTTTGACTACACCAACGCCTTGGCCGATATTGTGGTGGGCTATATGGGGGCTCCGTTTGGCTGGCAGTGGATTGTGGTGCGTAACGATACGGGCGCAGAAATGTTTGAATTGCTCAATGGCATTATTGAGACGCAGCCGGTAATGAGTAAGGGCGATCGCACGCAAGCCGTCCAAAACAGCATTCCTGCCTACGACAAAGGGATCACCCTGCCGATGTGGGCCGCCAAGCTGATGGGCGTCGTGATCGAAAAAATTGGCCCTAAAGGACTCGAATACGCCCGGTTCTCAATCGATTCGCACTTTACTCGTAATTATCTCTACACCCGGCGTAACCATCCCGAAAAGCTAGCGGCGCATGTGCCTGAATTTGCTAAGCGCATCGTCGCTCAGTACAAGCTGCCCGATCAGTAAGCTTCAGTAGCCTCAACAAGGCCGGGGTAAGGCGAACGTTCGCATAAATATAAATATACCAGGATTGAGGGGGTGGGCGTCAGCAAAAAGTGGGATAGGTTACAAAGCCATGCCAAGATCAAGGTGGAATTAGCCTGATTGAATAGTTAGGGAAAGCAGGTTATGAAAGCTGCCATTATTGGTTGCGGCTATGTAGGCAAAACGGTTGCTGAATATTGGCAGCGTCAGGGGCTGAGTGTCCTAGTGACAACGACACAGCCCAAGCGAACCAGCGAACTAGCTGCTATTGCAGATCAAGTTGTTGTGCTGATAGGGACAGAAGCGGGAAAGCTGCAAGCGGCTTTGGCAGATTGTGATGTGGTGCTGCTGTGCGTAGGCTCAAAACGGGGGACTAGCTACGCGGATACTTATTTAGGGACGGCTCAAACGTTGGCGCAGGTGTTGCCTGATACGGCTGTACAGCAGGTGATCTATACCAGTACTTGTTCGGTGTATGGTCAGCATGAGGGGGCTTGGGT
>JBGTIK010000228.1:0-28233 GCA_041745715.1 Phormidesmis sp. | reverse complement strand
CTCATGACCGCTCACGGGGGCCACGTTGGCTACATCAGTAGCCCTAAATGCCAGCATCAAATCAAAGATCCCGACCGCTGGTGGGCTTGGAATAGAGTCCTCGATTGGTGTGATAAATCAGCTTCAAACGTAGTCTAGAGGACGTTTTTCTCGCTAATAGCAGCGTCAATGCCTTTTAGTAAAGAAATAGACATGAATAGGTCTATTTCAATAGGGTTCTGTACATGTCGTTAGAAATTTGACCTAGAGTGTATATTTAAGTCGTCGCGACCTAGCATCATACGTAGCTTGCAGTCAGGCTGGAGGGTTTACTCATAAGCACCGTTCTAGGTGATTGGTTCTAGGTGATTGGTTTGGGGTGTTCGTATTTTCTTGCTTATCTTCTCTCAATACTTTTTACAAGTGTTTAGTTCCAATCGCTAGCCTATGCCAATAGCTTCTCGGCCCGCAAAAGAAACCTTGCGTCTGGCAAAACTTCAGAGCTATGAGATTTTAGACACGCTGCCTGAGCCTGCCTACGATGACATTGCGAAGCTATCCGCTTATATTTGCCAAACGCCGACCGCGCTAATTAGCTTAATAGATGCTGATCGTCAGTGGTTCAAAGCCAAAGTTGGGTTTGAAGCAAACGAATCTGCTCGCAGTATTGCTTTTTGCGATCGCACCATTCAGCAATCAGACATTCTCATTGTCGAAGACACCCATCAATCCGCTCAATTTTGCGATAATCCGCTGGTCACCGGAGCGCCCCACATTCGCTTCTATGCAGGTACCCCGCTGATCACCCCCGATGGTTATGCCCTCGGCTCTTTGTGCGTGATTGACTATGTGCCCCATCAGCTCACAGCTAAACAGTTGCAGGCACTACGGGCGCTCAGCCGCCAAGTCATTACCCAAATGGAGCTAGCTCGTCATGCTCGGCAGATCAAAGCTATTAACGCCCAGCTAGAGCAAAAGGTCAAAGCCCGTACTCTAAAGCTCAGCTTAGCTTTGCAGCAGCTATTTCAAAACCAAACCAAACTGCTCAAGCGAGAAGCCGCCCTGCGCCATAGCGCTCTGCACGACCCGCTGACAGGCTTGCCCAACCGCAGTTATTTTTTGCAGCGACTCGATCAAGCCATTCAGCTAGCCTATCGTCAGCCGCAGCACCTGTATGCTGTTCTCTTTATCGACCTTGACAACTTCAAGCCAGTCAACGATACGCTAGGGCATGAAGTCGGTGATTTGCTGCTTCAGCACGTCGCCAAACAAGTTAAATCTCTGCTGCGCAAAAGTGATTTGGTGGCCCGGCTAGGCGGCGATGAATTTGCGGTTTTGCTAGATGATATTCCCGATCAAGATCATGCTATTTTTGTCGTTCAGCGGCTGCAAGCAAGGCTCCAGGAGCCTTTTGTAATTACTAAGCGCAAGGTTTTTATCGGCGCGAGTATTGGTATCACCTTCAGCAGCATCGGCTACCGCCATCCGGAAGCGGCGCTGAGAGACGCCGACATTGCGATGTACTATGCCAAAAAGCAATCCAAGCAGCAGTTGAAAGCGTTGCTTCAAAGTCAGCTTAATCATCAGCGTTTTGGGGCGGCAACTTCATCTAACCCTTCATCTAGCAAAGCAGTCACCGGTCAATTGTCGGGTCAATTGTCGGGCCAATCATCGGGCCAATTATCGGGCAAATCACCCATTGTCATTCAAGACGAAGCTTTTCTCAATCAGCAATTTGCGGTTTTCGACACTTTTTTACAAGATAAGGCTGCCGCTCGAATCACACTCGAAGATGAGCTACGCCAAGCCTTGCTGAGCCGCCAGTTTCACCTGTACTATCAGCCGATTTTTAATCTCAGCGCCCAGCAGCCCTCCCGAACCGGGGCACTCAAAGGGTTTGAAGTACTCATTCGCTGGCATCATCCAACTCGCGGTTGTTTAGAAGCCGAAGATTTTATCGCGATCGCTGAAGAAATTGGCATTGTCCGTCAGCTCTGCTTACAGGTCATCAAAACCGCCTGCAAGCAGCTCAAAATCTGGCGCGCTTGCCCGGCCTACGCCGATTTATGTCTGCATGTCAACTTATCTTTACTCCAGCTTAGAAACCCGCAACTCGTATCTCAATGGCGCACTCACTTAGCCAAATATGGTTTGCCTGCTGCCGCCTTTCAGCTAGAGATTGAAGAACAGATCTTGTTGAGTGACGATCCCACAGTGACTCAAGTTCTGCACCAGCTTAAAGCGATTGGCTTAAGCTTCTGCGTAGATGACTTCGGTTGCGGCCACTCTTCGTTAAGTCGGTTGCATCAGTTAAAAATCAGCACTCTCAAAATCGACCGCAGCTTTATTAAGGAACTGACCCATGTAGAGGTAAATGCCCCATTAACGTCACAGTTAGACTCACCGGCTCAAGCACCGACTAGAGCTGCTGACATCATCAAAACTATCCTTGATTTAGGCAATAGCACTGGGATGAGCGTCATCGCCGAAGGCATCGAAACCTCTACGCAGCTAGCGGCCTTAGCCGCACTAGGCTGTCAGTTTGGTCAAGGATTTTGGCTCTCTGAGGTGCTTTCAGCGGAGGCGATTGACCGGCACTTGGCGAAATAGCGCGATCGCCCCCAGCCCTAGCAGCACTGGCGTCAGCCAATCGCCACAGCGCACATACAGCGTCTGCGTTTGCCGTCGATAGATATGAGCGACATGAGTGGTGTAGGTATCAGGCACCGATAGCCAGTGCGATCGCCCTTTGGCATCAACGACTCCCGAAATTCCGGTATTCGTCACCCGCACCGCCCAGCGATCTGTTTCTACGGCGCGCATCACATCTTGCGCATGGTGCTGAATCATTTGCCGAGGCGAATAAGGATCATTATTTGACCCTGTAAAAATTGCCTGTCCACCGCGCTTCACCTGCTGCCGGTACAGATCCGCGTAAGCTGCTTCATAGCAAATGCCCGCCGCCATCGGGCCAAAAGGCGTCTGTAAAAGCTGATCTCGGTTGCCAGGCACCATACTGCCCTCCATCAGCGACAGCCGCTTAATCAAGGCTCCCAGCACCGACTCAAAGGGGATATATTCGCCTAGCGGCACCAGCTTGATCTTGTTGTAGCGCCCCGTCACGGCTCCATCCAGCGTCAGCGTCAGCAAACTCTGAGTCAGCGGCGTTTGCGTATCGTCAATTTGCTCGTGGACAAATGTTCCGAGTACCAGCGGCACGCCTGCTTTTACCACAGCCCGCTGAAACAGGCTGTCTGCCTGCAAAAAAGCATCCCACACCTGCGGTAGCGCCCCTTCTGGCGTGATCACAATATCCACCCCTGCCTTTGCTAGGGTCTCATAACCGTCTAGATAAACTTGGCGTGATCGCTGCACTCCCACAGCCGTCAACTTCTGGTGGGTCGGAATATTCCCCTGAATCAGCCCTACTGCTAGGGCCTGATCCGCACTATCTGCTGGCGACCAAATATATAGCCCAAATCCCAGCAAATGCAACCCCAAAAAGAGTGAGATTGCTCTCCCAAACCCCCGAGGCTCCGAAGCGCCTAAGCCCCCAAGCCCTAATTTTCCAAACCCCTCCGCTACCAGCCCATTCACCGCCACTACTCCCGCCGTCACCGCCATCGGCCCCGCCAACTGACCCAAATGCAGCGCCCACAAATTCCCCGGACTCTGCGTAAAGCTCAAAGACGTCCAATACAGCGGCCCCTGACTCCACACCCACTCAATTGCGCACCATAGCGCCGTTCCTACCAGCACCCGGCTGAGCCCCTTCACTGGCCACCGCCGAGTTAGCCCCATCATCAGCGCCATCCAAGTCACGCCAATGCTCGCGCCCCACAGCGAGACAAAGATCCATGAAGATAGCGCGATCGCCACACTCGCTAACCAAGGCACCCCCATCCAAGTCAATGGATGCAGCCCCGTTACCCACGACAGCGCAATTCCGTGATACACAACGCCCCAAATCGCTGCATAGAGCGCGCGACGAACCGACTGCTCAGCGTCTTGGGCAATCCACCACAAGGGCGTAAGCGCTACCCAAGCCAAGGGCCAAGCATTGACCGGTGCAAATCCCATCATGGCACCGCCGATCACGACACTGCCAAGCGGCAGCACAGCCCTTTTACTAACCGGCCATCCAAAAATCTTATCCAGCTGATTCAACAAGCGAATGACAACCCCATACGTCCCTTAAGCTGGCCTTATAAATCATAGAGAATCGCTGCCACATGTGCCTGAAGCTCTAGCTAGCTTGCTATAATCCACGCTTGATCTCACTTCAAAAGGCAAAAGCAATATGGCAGATTGGCAAGTGATCGAAGGCGGCGTGACTGCGCCCAAAGGCTATCGCGCTGCGGGCATCACAGCAGGGCTAAAGCCCTCTGGCGCACCCGATTTGGCGCTGATTGTGTCAGATTGCGAGGCTATAGCTGCGGGCGTATTCACCACTAGCCAAGTGCGCGCTGCCTGCATCGACTACTGCCAAGATTTGCTGGAAACCAAACCCACCGCCCGCGCCATTCTCTGCAATGCCGGACAGGCCAATGCCTGCACAGGCGAACAAGGCAAGCAAGATGCTTTAGCCAGTGCGACAGCTTTAGCCGCAGCTTTAGCAATAGCCCCTGAGCAAATTCTCACCGCTTCTACGGGCGTCATCGGTCAGCGCCTCAAAATAGACACTCTCACAGCAGGCATTCCGGCTCTAGTCGCGGCGCTCAGCGCCGATGGCTCAGACAGCGCTGCCCGCGCCATTGTCACCACCGATTTGATCACCAAATCGATTGCACTAGAGACTCAAATCGGCGATCGCCCGGTGCGTATTGGCGGTATTGCCAAGGGCTCCGGTATGATTCACCCCAACATGGCCACGATGCTAGGGTTTATTACCTGTGACGCCGCCGTCTCTCCCCAGCTTTGGCAAACCATGCTGCGCCGCGCCACCGAAAAAAGCTTCAACCAAATCACCGTCGATGGCGACACCAGCACTAATGATTGCCTGCTAGCGTTGGTCAATGGTGAATCACGCACGCCCGCTATCACCGCTCCCGGCCCCGAAGCCGATCAGCTAGAAGCCATGCTGAACGAAGTGTGCATTCACTTGGCCAAGTCGATCACCCGCGATGGCGAAGGCGCAACTTGCTTAATTGAAATAGAAGTCACTGGAGCCATGAGCGATCGCGCCGCTAGCCAAATCGCCCGCACCGTCGCCGGTTCCTCTCTCGTAAAATCCGCTATTTTTGGCCGCGATCCGAACTGGGGCCGAATTGCTGGAGCCGCTGGTCGCGCTGGCATTCCGTTCGAGCAGAGCGAACTTAGCATCGCCCTCGGAGACTTTACCTTAATGCGCGCTGGCACCCCCCAAGCCTTTGATCGAGCCAGCGCTAGTGCCTACCTAAAGCAGCAGGCAGAACGCAGCAGCTCGGCCATGTCTAAAATCTTGATTGCTCATGCTGGTTCAAATGATGTTGAGATTGCCGAAACTACCGAGCCCTGCACCCGTCAGCAGCTAGAGATTGAAGCTCTCTCTCACCCCGTTAAAATCACCATCAATGTCGGTGACAGTATCGGCTATGGGCTTGCTTGGGGCTGCGATCTCAGCTATGACTACGTGAAAATCAATGCTGAATACACAACCTGATCTGCTGGCCTGATCTGCTGAACTTTCCTGTGAACTCTCTAGGATTGAGTAGGTACGCGGTAAAGCAGCAGTCACTGAGCTGTGCTAGTTGGCCGCTACTAGCTCAACTACATTGTCGCGATCGCGAATCGTCACATCATATCCCCGCAAAAAATCATTGCCCAACAGACCCACCTCAATTGATTCACCAATGCTTACGCTGACATCTGTTAGCGTGATACTTCCGACTGAGATTGATTGCATCTGCCCAATATCAAAACTTACCTCTGCATGACTTGCAGTCGCGGCGACCATTCTGTCAGTCGCCACAACCCTTAGTTCACTAGCCATTCGGCGAGTAATTAGGGTTCGACTAGCGCCTGTGTCCAGAATCATTTCGTAGCTTTTTTCTCCGTTAGAAGTCACGCTGATGACGGGTGTCCCGTGAAGTCGGCGAGTGATAGGAACCCGCACACACTGCGCGGTTGCCGGTGCCAGCGGCAACCGCGAGACTTCAGCAGGCTTTTGCAAATCAGTGACGCGGGCTAGTGCGCCCTGCGCGTGGTGGGCATACTCCACCGATTTTTGCTGCGCCGTTTGATAATTGGAATCGCCTGCACTGACGTCTTTAAGTCGTTCAGCGGCTCGCTGCCAGCGGCTAGCAACCAATCCCCAATCATCTGGCGAGGTCGCTATTTGACTCAGCTGATAAGCGCTAGAAGCCAGGTTAATTGCTTCTCGGTAGGCTACAGCAGACTCGGAAGAACCCTTCAGCGAAACGGTTGGTCACGGGCTCAGTCGGCCCCGGTGCTACAGGTACCGCTGTTGTACCTGTCTGAAGAACAGCCGTTTCTTCTACGCTAGCTACCGTCGTACTGCATCCGTAACAGAGCAATCCCAAAAAACTAGGCAATAATATGAAACGATATCTAGCGTGCAGTGGGCCCATGAGAATGGTGAAAAGGTAAGCAGGTGCGTCGCGCTGTACGCCATAGCGTTAATTTTCCCTGACTTGTTCTTAAGCTTGCTCACGTCTTATACGGATATTATTGACAGGTGCTGGTTAAAGCCCGTGTTTTTAGCCAGTGTTTTGAGTCCAGCCTTGTTCGTTCGGTCTTGATACCCAGAAAGCTGATTGGAGCTTCTCTCAATAGTCATATGTCAGGCATCTATCAACTTTCTACTAGCTCTTTAATCGGTCTTTTTAAGCCTATGTTTGACCCCGCTGCTCAGCCTGCTTTACTTGTTTTAGAAGATGGATCTATCTATAGAGGGTGGTCGTTTGGAGCAACTGGCACCACGATGGGCGAGGTCGTTTTTAATACGGGTATGACGGGCTATCAAGAAGTTTTGACCGATCCAAGCTATTGCGGCCAAATGGTTACCTTTACCTATCCAGAGCTGGGCAATACGGGCGTCAATGCTGAAGATGAAGAGTCTTGCCAGCCCTATGTGAAAGGAGCGATCGCCAAAAATGTCTGCGATCGCCCCAGCAACTGGCGCTCTACCCAATCGCTCAGCAGCTATCTCAAAGATCATCAAATACCCGGCATTTACGGCATTGATACCCGCGCTCTGACCCGCAAGCTGCGCAGTGTCGGCGCAATGAACGGCATCATCTCTAGCGAAGTGCTCGATGCAGAAGAACTGCTGCGGCAGCTTCAAACCCTACCTTCTATGGAGGGTCTCAATCTAGTTAAAGAAGTCAGCACCCGTGAAATCTACGAATGGAGCGAAGCTACTGATCAAAGCTGGGCTTTCAGTGCCAATGCCATTGCAGAGGGCAACCCACCCTCAAGCCAACCATTAACAGTCGTCGCCGTTGACTTCGGGATCAAGCGCAACATTCTCAGAAGGCTCGCTAGCTACGGTTGCCGCGTGATTGTCGTGCCTGCCGATACGCCCCCTGAAACGATTCTTAGCTACCATCCCGACGGCATCTTTCTATCGAATGGCCCCGGCGATCCCGCTGCGGTCACAGGCGCTCCAGAAATCGCTAAAGCCTTGCTAGAGAGTGAATTGCCGACCTTTGGCATCTGTATGGGCCATCAAATTCTGGGGCTGTCTCTCGGCGCTGAAACCTTCAAGCTTAAGTTTGGCCATCGCGGCCTTAACCAGCCTTGTGGCCTCACCGAACAAGTCGAAATTACCAGCCAAAATCATGGCTTTGCGCTTAGCTCTAATTCAATTAACAGCGATCGCATCGAAATCACCCATCTCAATCTCAATGACCAAACCGTTGCGGGCATTCGCCATAAGCAACTGCCGGTGTTTTCGGTGCAATATCATCCCGAAGCTAGCCCTGGGCCTCACGACGCTGACTACCTGTTTGCTAACTTTGTCCAAACGATGCGAGAGCGTCAAATAGCTTAGTTTAAGAACAAAAAAAGCGGCGCTGCTGGAAATTGCCCCTCAATAGGGCATGATGTTTATGGCTTTTGTCTATGGCTTTTGCCTGTGCAATTGTTAAGAGCAACCGAAAGAGCTAGCATCTTTCTTGCAGTTGATAGGATCTTGTCCTATACTTAAGCGTCATATTCTTGTTCCATGCTAGGCCTATCAGGAGGATCCTCCCATCGCTGAGTCGCTTACCCTAACAGTTAGTCTTAGAGGCACCCGCGAGGTTAGGGGAAAATGTCAAATTTTTCGCCTCACTGGGCTTTTAGATGCGTTTTCAGAACCGACTTTTTTGAAAGTTTTGAACAAATACATTGAAGATGGCCCAGCCCATATCATCTTAGATCTCTCTACAATTGATTTTGTAGACAGCTCTGGCTTAGGTGCGCTAGTTCGCTTAGTCAAAAAAGCTAAAGGCGAAAGTGGCAGCGTTCAGGTGGTTAGCAATCCTCGGGTAACCCAAACGGTCAAGCTAGTCCGCTTAGAGCAGTTTTTGTCGCTACAGCCGAGCGTGGATGCTGCCATCGAAAATCTAAAAAATCTTTAGGCAAAAATCTTCAGGATCGCTGGCTTCTGAACCTTACTAAAGGTTGCCAAGAGCTGACCTATGGTTTCATTGCTCCCATTTTCACCGGCCCCACTGTCGCCAGCCGAGATCGGTGCGATCGCACCCATTTCTTTGGCCTACATTGGCGACGCCGTTTTTGAGTTATATGTGCGATCACGCCTTTTATTTCCGGCCAAGCGCATTCGCGACTATCATCAGCAGGTTGTTGCTCAAGTCAAAGCTGAGCAACAAGCGCAGCACATCGAAAGCTTGATCCCCTACCTAACTGATATCGAGAAGGACATCCTTCGCCGTGGTCGCAACGCCACATCCGGCCGCCACCGCCGAGCAGATCCATCAAGCTATCAAAAAGCAACCGGGTTTGAAACTCTAGTTGGGTTTCTCTACCTCAGCGATCACTCCCGACTACTAGAGTTACTTAGATATATAGATATATAGAGATAGTGTAAGTACTCAGGTCAAAAACAGTACTGAGCGGCTCAGTCATTAAGACAACGTAACTTCGCGGCTACCGTCAGTGGGCATACACTGATAGAGCGCCAACAGTCAAAACTATTCAGTCAAAAAGCGATTAGACATCATTCAGAGGAACACCGCGTGAGTGGCCCAGACAATTCATCCCTTAATCCAAAGCGTTCTTTTACTTCTCCCAGCAAAAAAAACGGCTCAAAAGCTCCCGGAAAATCCTCTCACGCATCCGGCCCAAAGCCTAGCGCAAAGCCCAAGCTAAAGCCTCAATCAGCTTCTTCAGAAGATCGTCCCAAACGCGCTGATCGCCCATACTCAGCCAGTGACAAACCTGCCGTTGGCAATAAATTTGCTGGCAAAGGGCCCAGTCCTATTCGTAGCGGCTCCCATCGCCCGCCCAAAGCTAGCTATAAAGGTAAAGCTGAAAACCGCCGTAGGCCCGCTTCAGATCAGCCCGCTGTAGATAACAAATACGCCCCTTCAGACCACTCCACTTCAGACGGCACTTCTCAACTCTTAGAAGAAGGACTCAGCCCCGATTTAATCTACGGTCGTCATTCGGTAGAAGCCGCCATTGAAGCTAAGCGATCACTCAACCGTCTGTGGGTGAACGCCAAACTTCGATATGATGCTCACTTTCGACCTTTAATTATTGAAGCCAAAGCTAACGGTGCGGTCATCGATGAAGTCGATGGGCTCCGCCTCAGCCAGCTCACGCAAGGGGCCAATCATCAGGGCATCGTTGCTCAAGTGTCTGCTTATGGGTACGTTGAACTAGACAAGCTGGTCGAGCAAGCGAAATCCGCTGCCCGTCGTCCCGTGATTATTGCCGCCGATGGCATTACCGATCCACATAATCTAGGGGCCATTATTCGCTCAGCCGAAGCAATCGGGGCTCAAGGAATCGTGATCCCGCAGCGCCGAGCCGTGGGGATCACCTCCACGGTTGCCAAAGTTGCGGCAGGCGCTTTAGAAAATCTTCCAATTGCTAGAGTTATCAACTTAGGTCAGTCGTTAGAATATCTGAAAAGTAGCGGCTTTTGGATCTACGGATTAGCGGCTGAAGCAGCGCAACCCATTCACACTACAGACTTTTCAGCGCCTGTGGTTTTAGTGGTAGGCGCTGAAGGCAACGGCCTTAGCCTTTCAGTGCAAAACCTCTGCGATGTTTTGGTCGCCATTGAGCTCAAGGGCAAAACCCCTAGTCTAAATGCCTCGGTCGCTACTGGTATGGCACTCTATGAAATCTATCGTCAAACTTGGCTGAACAAGCTACCTGCTTTGACCATCTACAGTACAGCCAACATCGAAAACTCTCTAAATGACAGCTCACTCAGCGGCTGATAGTTTGCTGATAGCTTAAAAATGATTGGGTATTATCTAAAGTAGGTATTGACAGAGATACTTTCAAAGACTACTTTCAAAACCTATTTTCTTTAGAATCTGTTATCGTCAAACATTCATAATCAAAAAGCTGTTCTAGAATAAAAGCCTTAGAAGCGTTTTGTTGGGCAAGCAGCTTGTTTTTGAGAGTGAAAGGTATTATGGCTTGCGATGTGACGTAAGTTATCTCGTGGGCCTCAATCGGCTGACTCCACCGTCCACCTAATAAAGCCATTCCCTATTGTTGCAATGAAAAACTTTTTTAGTAGCTTATTTGGTTTGTTTTCAAATCCTTGGTGGGTCAAAATCACCACCGCTGATCCCAGCTGCATTTATTACTTTGGCCCGTTTGACAATGAAGAAGAGGCCATTCAGGCCAAGCCTGGTTACCTAGAAGATCTTCAGCTAGAAGGCGCGCAGCAGATTCACTCGATTATTGAGCAAACTTCTGAACCGAAAGAACTCACTATTGAGACTGAGATGCCAGTAACTTCTTCTGTGGTGATGACTGCTTAAAAGCGCGCGTTATCTCGACCACAGCATGAATCAAAATTTCAATCATAGTTCTCGCCACACTCCTAATCACAGGGACTGAACCAGGATCAGTGGGGGCTGCCATCTGTACTTTTTTAAGTCTAGTTTTCCTTTCACAAAAGCGATCCCCTCTTCTTTCAGTAAAAGTTGCTGCAAGTCGTCATTGCCAGCGCGGAGGGAAGAACGAGAGATTTCACCCTTGGCATTAACTACTCGATGCCAGGGAATCTGGGTATCAGCGGTGACTCTGTATAGGGCATAGCCGACCACTCTAGGCTTACCCCTTAATCCAGATAAATCAGCAACTTGGCCATAAGTAGCGACTTGAGCGTAGGGGATTTGCCTGACAATGTCGTAGATTTTAGGATAGCAAGACATGTTATCGAGATAGTTTTTGGCTTAGTGCCGGTCTTAGCTTACCGAACTTCTTAGCTTACTGAGTTTGACTAGGCTACGGATTGGATCGGTTAAATTCTGCCATGCTAAAGCAGTTCGGGCACTTGAGCACCATGAGTGATCGCGCCGCCACGGTCACTAAATCCTTCTGGTGATATATCTTACCCGACTCTATAAAGCCAGCGGGCTCTTTGGTATCGATTAGAACCTGCCACTCTTGATTTTCGATAGATTCAGGAATGTTGAAGAATAGGGGATCGCCCGAAGGATTAAAAAACAACAAAAAGCTATCGTCAAAGATGCGATCACCTCGGCTGTTGAGGTTAGGAATTTCGGCCCCGTTTAGAAAGATGGCGATCGCATTAGTCGAGCTATCATGCCATTCACGATCATCAATCGTGCTGCCATCAGGGTGAAACCAGCCAATATCCACCACGCCAGAACCGTGAATCTCACGCCCAAAAAACCACTGATGTCGCGTGAAAACTGGATGGCTCTGGCGAAACTCAATCAGCTTTTGAGCAAAGCCCAGTAAAGTTTGCTCAGAGGCTTGTAGCTGCCAGTCAAACCAAGACAGCTCGCTATCTTGGCAATAGGTATTGTTATTGCCGCCGGTAGATCGGCCCATTTCGTCGCCGCCCAGCATCATCGGCACCCCTTGAGAGAGTAGCAGCGTTGTTAAAAAATTACGGCGCTGCTGAGCGCGCAAGGTCAGTATTTTAGGGTCATCGGTTGCGCCTTCAGCCCCGCAGTTCCAAGAGCGATTATAGCTTTCGCCATCGCGATTGCCTTCACCGTTGGCTTCATTGTGCTTTTCGTTATAGCTCACCAAATCGTTGAGGGTAAAGCCGTCGTGAGCGGTAATGAAGTTAATACTGGCATGAGGCAAGCGGCCATCGTCTTGATAGAGATCAGAGCTGCCGGTAAAGCGAAAGGCAAAATCGCCCAGGCTATAGTGTTCCCCGCGCCAAAAGTCTCGGATAGTGTCGCGATATTTGCCGTTCCATTCAGACCACAGCAACGGGAAGTTGCCGACCTGATAACCGCCTTCACCTAAGTCCCAAGGCTCTGCAATTAGCTTGGTGGTTGAGAGTACCGGATCTTGATGAATAATGTCGAAAAAGGATGAGAGCCTATCGACTTCGTACAGCTCACGCGCTAGCGCAGAGGCGAGATCAAACCGGAAGCCATCGACGTGCATTTCTTGCACCCAGTAACGCAGGCTGTCCATAATCAGCTTGAGAACTTGAGGATGGCGCACGTTGAGCGAGTTGCCGCAGCCGGTAAAGTCCATGTAGTAGCGGGGAGCGGCTTCCACTAATCGATAGTAGGCTGCATTATCAATGCCTCTCAGTGAGAATGTGGGGCCGAGATGGTTGCCCTCTCCGGTGTGGTTGTACACCACATCTAAAATCACCTCAATGCCTTCTTTGTGAAGAGCTTTGACCATCTCTTTAAATTCTTTTACCTGCTGACCTACCTGCTGACCGTCGGGGCCAGCAGCGCTGTAGCCCGAGTGGGGCGCAAAGTAGCCAAGCGAATCGTAGCCCCAGTAGTTGTGCAAGCCAGTGGTGACGAGATGACCCGGATGTACGTCGTAGTGATGCACAGGCAGCAGCTCTACAGCGGTGATGCCTAAGTGCTTGAGATGCGCGATCGCTTCAGGATGGCCCATGCCTGCGTAGGTGCCTCGCAGCTCAGCCGGAATCGCTAGGTTTCGCTTAGTAAAGCCGCGAACGTGGACTTCGTAAATGATGGTGCGATCCCAGGGAATATCGGGGGCGCAGTCTCCGGCCCAATCGAAGCTCGGATCGATAACGACCGATTTGGGCATGGCCGCAGCGCTGTCGGCAACTGAAAACTCTAGGTCTAGATCGCGATCGCTAAAATGATCCATTGGAAAGCTAAACAGCTCCGGCCCAAAGCGAATATCGCCTGTAATCGCCTTCGCATACGGATCGATCAATAGCTTGTGCGGATTAAATCGATGACCTTCGAGCGGTTTATACGGCCCCTCTACTCTAAATCCATAGCGCTGCTGAGGCCCAATTCCCGGCAAGAACCCATGCCAAACATAATTGGTCATGTTGCTCAGCCGCACTTGAGTTTCACCGCCGTTCTCATCAAACAAACAAAGGATGACACCGGTAGCATGTTCAGAAAACAGAGCAAAATTGGTTCCTTCACCCGCCCAAGTTGCACCTAGCGGATGAGATCGCCCTGGCCAAATTTCTACCTTCATAGGGGTTGCAATCTAGAATATAGATCAAAAACGACAGGGCTCTAGCTCTAGCGAGAAGAAGCCAATAAATATAGAAAATGCGTTTTAGAAGCGCTTTAAATTTTTAGAATCTGGCAATTCCATATTAAAGCAGCCTTAAATAAAAACTAAATCAATACTTAAAACTATCAACTTTCTTGGAGCAACTGTCCTTAAAAATCTCAACTTAACGCTAGCGTCAACTTCGTCATCCATCAGCGCGCTTAAAGTGATGCCTATCACGCTCACCGGCTACTCTAGTCACAGTCGAATTTTTTATACTCAGTAAGCTAATAGCACTGCGTTTAAAAAGTGTGTAGTCTTATGTCCACTCCTAGCCGTCGTCCTTTGAAGCCTAATCCTTTCGTTTCGCTGCGCGATCCGCAAACTGGCAAGTGGAGAGTCGTCATTAATTTTGCTAGTCAGGTCTTTGCTTACAGGGCTTTTCAGGAGAACCCGCCGCTCAAAAGGTCTGATGCTCAAAAGGTCTGATGCTCCAAAAGCTTGATAGAAGAGTATGAGTGATGCGCTACTGCCTTTAAACTCTCGACAAAATACTGGCAAAATAAGCTGTACATCACCGCTTGTCCTCATCCGCATTTGCTCTATGCGTCAGCTTTATCCGCCGATTGACCCCTATTATCAGGGTAGTTTGTCAGTTTCTCCTATTCATACGCTGTACTACGAAGAATCGGGTAACCCCAATGGGCAGCCAGTCGTTTTTTTGCACGGCGGCCCTGGTGCGGGCAGTTTGCCGATTTACCGTCAGTTTTTTGACCCGGCTAAATGGCGCATTATCCTGTTTGATCAGCGCGGCTGTGGACGGAGTACGCCTCATGCGGAGCTTATCGACAACACTACTCAGGATTTGGTCAGCGATATTGAAAAGTTGCGATCGCACCTCACCATCGATCAATGGACAGTTTTTGGTGGTAGCTGGGGCAGCACCTTAGCATTAGCCTATGCTCAAGCCTATCCTGACCGTTGTAGCGGCCTGATTTTGCGCGGCATTTTCATGCTGCGATCCAAAGAAATTCAGTGGTTTTATCAATCGGGTGCTAGCTACCTTTTCCCAGATGCGTGGGAGCATTACCTCGCTCCAATTCCAGCCGAAGAACAGGGCGATTTAGTGGCGGCTTACTACCAACGCCTCACGGGCCCCGACTTAAAAACGCGTCAAACGGCGGCGCGCGCTTGGGCCATTTGGGAAGCTAGCACCAGCAAGCTAATTCCCGATGACGATCTGATCGAGCGCTTTGGTGAAGATAGCTTTGCTGAGGCTTTTGCCCGCATTGAGTGTCACTATTTCGTCAATGGCGGCTTTTTTGAGCGCGAAAATCAACTTTTAGAAGAGGTAGAGCGCATTCGTCACATTCCGGCGGTGATCGTGCAAGGTCGATACGATGTGGTTTGCCCTATGACCTCTGCTTGGGAACTGCATCGCGCTTGGCCTGAAGCAGCGCTAGTGATTGTCCCCGATGCAGGCCACTCAGCGACAGAGCCAGGAATTGTTG
This sequence comes from Phormidesmis sp., assembly GCA_041745715.1. Lineage (GTDB taxonomy): Bacteria > Cyanobacteriota > Cyanobacteriia > Phormidesmidales > Phormidesmidaceae > Phormidesmis. Next base: position 13,114 of record JBGTIK010000228.1, on the reverse strand, counting down.
ATGCGCTAGTCGCGGCTACCGACAGATTTGCCACGAGTTGATGGTTAGAAATATTTAGAGATTATTTTCTATCGCTGCCAAAAGCGCTTCTGGTGGGCGCTAGGTACAGGCAACCCTTGAGAGGTGTGAAATTCCTGCTGTACCTTTTTGGTTAGGCGCTTAGAGACTTGGCGCACAATTTGATTTAGAAGCTTGTCGCCGGAGGCTTTGACCAAATTATCCGGCAGTACTTGAATAAATCTGGGAACTTCGACCCAAGTAGAAAGATTCAGCTCCCATTCTACATGGGTGGTTTCTTCAATGGATAAATCTGCGGGTAGATCGCTGGCAGTGACTTCGCACAGGGTCATACAGGCGCGAAAGTCTACGTCATAGCCCACGGGTTCATAGCCTGGAACTTGAATGGTTTCGATCCGGTAAACGCCTTGCTCTTGGGGAAGTAAATGCAGCCCAATTTTGGGCTCTACCTCATGGTTTAAGCTTTTGAATTTGCCGACGGTCAGGCCATAGCCATTTTCGCCAATCGGCTCTACGGTCATTGGCTGGGCGCAGCGATGAAACCACTCTTGGTGAGCATCTAGATACTTAGCAACGCTCGCTGCATCCGCATACATCTCCATGTGGCCAATATAGTTGCCTTGGAAGTGCAATGTTTCTTTCGAAGAAAATTCTACGTGTGAAGTTTTTTTGCCTTCAATCAGACTAGCACTGACCTTCAGAAATTGGGAGCTTACGGCTGGAGAAGATACGCCAGAGGGCTGGAGGAAAGGAATCTGCATGGGCGTGGATAAAAATATTAGGTCTTAGTGTATTTAGGGGGTGCAAAGGTGTGCTGTAGCTTGGGCAACAGATTCGTCGGTAGCGATCGCTCAAGACTGACCCAGGAACCATTGGCAGCGCTTCAGCATCACATCAAGCAACTCAGTACAAATAAAGCTTGATAAGACACAAAATATACCTTCAAATTACAATAGCTACTGATGCTTGGTCGCGGCCTTCGTTCTTTTACGGATGTTTGGCGAATACTTTACGGACATAGCGGGTTGAGACGGATAGGATCTGAGCCTAAATACACCATCAGAAAGACTCTACTGGTGTCAGCAAACACCTATACTTCCTCTGTATTTCGTCTTCTTTTATTCTTTTAGGGGAGTGGTGGCATGAAAGCACTGGTCGCAGGCGCAACGGGTCAAACCGGAAAGCAGGTAGTGGCGGAGCTTCTCGCTCAGGGCATGGAGGTGAAGGCGCTGGTGCGCGATCGCGCTAAAGCTAAAGCCAATCTTCCGGATGCCGTCGAGATTGCGGTTGGCGATGTGCTTGATTCCTTCAGCCTTAACGAGGCGCTAGTGGACTGTCAGGCGCTGATCAGTGCTACGGGCGCGGCTCCAAGTTTTGATCCGACCGGGCCGTATAAAGTCGATTACGAAGGCAACAAAAATTTGGTCAACGCGGCCAAGCTAGCCAATATCGAACAGTTTGTAATGGTTTCTTCGCTGTGCGTTTCTAAGCTTTTTCATCCGCTAAATCTGTTTTGGGGGGTGCTGTACTGGAAGCAGCAGGCTGAAGACTATCTGAAAAATAGCGGCGTGCCCTATACCATCGTTCGTCCGGGTGGGCTGAAAAATGAGAATAATGATCAGGCAATCGTGATGTCTTCAGCCGATACCTTGTTTGAGGGCAGCATTCCACGTCAGAAGGTAGCGCAGGTCTGTGTAGAAGCGCTCAGCCAATCGGCGGCGAAAAATAAGGTAGTCGAAATTATTGCCAGTGAGAATGCAGCGAATCAGCCATTGAGTACTTTATTCGCGAAGGTCGGCTAGAGGTCGGCCAGAGGACGGCTAGAGGATTGCTAAAAGAACCAGCCGTAGCTGTGTAAGCCTTTACCCAACAGATTCACGCCTAAGTAGCAAATCCACACGACAACAAACCCTGAAGCGGCTAGAATGGCGGGCCTTCTTCCTTGCCATCCTTTAGTGATCCGGGCGTGCAAATAGGCGGCAAATACCAGCCAAGTAATCAGCGCCCAGGTTTCTTTTGGATCCCAGCTCCAGTACGATCCCCAAGCTTCGTTGGCCCATACTGCGCCCGCAATGATGCCGATGGTCAGTAGCGGAAAGCCTAAGCCAATGATTCGATAGCTGATGTTGTCTAGGGTATCGGCTAGCGTCAGGCGCTGGGGCGAAAGCGCCGTGTTAGTGGTTGTTTGGACTTTTTGAGGCGCTTCTAAAACAGCGGTGCCGCCATTAGAAAGGCTCAAGGGTTGGGCTGATAGAGTTTCGATAGCTAAACGCTTGTCAGCACTCTTGTCAATGTGGTTGATTTGGTACTTGCGATCGCGAAATCCTCCGGTACCGACAGAGCTACCTTTCAATTCCACAGCTTGGCCTCGGGTGACGATCAGAAAGGCTATAGCAATCAAAGCCCCTACCATCAGAGCCGAATAGCTCAGCAGCATAACGCTGACGTGCATCATCAGCCAGTTAGATTTGAGCGCTGGCACTAGGGGTTCAGAAACCTGCATGGTATCGGGCAACGTCAGGGCTGCGAAGGCCGAAATGCCCATGGCAGCTGGTGAAGTGACGCAGCCGACCCAGCGACTGCCACTCATACGTTCAGCCACAAAGTGGATGGCCGTGATCCCCCAGGCAATGAAAAATAAAGACTCGTATAAGTTGCTAAGCGGAAAGTAACCGCCCTCTATCCACCTTGCGGTGAGCAAAGCGGCTAAGCAGAGATTGCCAATGGCCATGCCTGCCCCTCCGATTATGGGCAGTACCTTGACATTGGCGAATGCTAGCGCTCCCCAGTAGGCCAGCATGGTGACGAATAGTACAGCAAAAGCCGCATTATCCAACCAGCTTTCTAGGTCAGCGAGATTGAAGACAGTGAAATCCATAAGCGTGCGAACGATAATTCAGCTCAATTTAATTCTAAGCAGTGTGCGGGAGATTACGCTGTCTGTATATTAATCTTACCGATAGTGGGTCACCGTGTAGGCTATTTTAGCGGTGCGAGATCAGGCAAATCCTGTGAATGTTAAAGTCCTTCCTACCTTTTCTTGAATAGAGTCCTGTCAGGCTTTATAACCTAGTAGCTCCAAGCTTAATTAATTGCCCGCTCACTCGTTACCTTAAGCTACGGCTCTAACGGTGGATCCCTAGTAGACCTCCGGCTATATCAATAACTTTCATTGAGAGAATAATCATGGACGCGGCTGCACTCTGGAAACGCTATCAGGATTGGCTTTATTACCACGAGGGTCTAGGGATTTATGTCGATGTAAGTCGGATGAGTTTTGATGATGCCTTTGTCGAACAGCTTGCGCCTCGGTTTGAGCAGGCATTTGAGGAAATTGCCGCCCTAGAAGGTGGGGCTATTGCTAACCCTGATGAAAACCGCATGGTGGGTCACTATTGGCTGCGCAATCCTGACCTTGCTCCTTCTGAAGATCTGAAGAAAAATGTGACCGAAACCCTGAGCGCAGTTAAAGCGTTTGCTTCAAAAATCCGCAATGGCAGCATTGTGCCGCCGAATGAACCCCGGTTTACAGACGTGCTCTCGGTAGGCATTGGTGGATCGGCGTTGGGGCCTCAGTTTGTTTCTAAAGCGCTAGCCGCTGCGAATCCTGATATTGATATTCATTTTATTGATAATACCGATCCCGTGGGGATCGACCACGTGTTTGCAGAGATTGGCGATCGCCTCAAAACCACGCTGGTGATCATCATCTCCAAATCTGGCGGCACCCCTGAGACGCGCAACGGGATGGTGGAATGCCAAGCTAAGTATGAACAAGCAGGGTTGGATTTTGCGAAGTATGCGATCGCAATTACTGGCGAAGACAGCAAGCTAGACAACGTAGCCAAATCCGCCGGCTGGCTCGACACCTTTCCCATGTACGACTGGATTGGGGGCCGCACCTCCGAGCTGTCGGCGGTGGGACTGCTGCCAGCGGCACTGCAAGGCATTGACATTCAGGCCATGCTAGACGGCGCGAAAGAAATGGACGAGGCCACTCGCGTGGCGAATATTCAGCAGAATCCGGCGGCGTTACTAGCGCTGTCATGGTACTTTGCGGGCAAAGGCAAAGGCGAAAAGGACATGGTAGTTTTGCCCTACAAAGACAGCCTGTTGCTGTTTAGTCGGTATTTGCAGCAGCTGGTGATGGAGTCGCTGGGCAAAGAAAAAGACTTGGACGGCAATACGGTCTATCAGGGCATTGCTGTGTATGGCAACAAGGGTTCTACTGACCAGCACGCTTACGTTCAGCAGCTGCGCGAAGGCGTGCCGAATTTTTTTGCAACGCTGATTGAAGTGCTGCAAGATCGCCGGGGCGATTCGGTCGAAGTTGAGCCGGGGGTGACGTCGGGAGACTATCTCTCTGGGCTGCTTCAGGGTACTCGCCGGGCGCTGTATGAAAACCATCGTGACTCGATTACGATTACGGTGCCCGCTGTAACGCCAAAAATTGTGGGCGCACTGATTGCTTTGTATGAGCGGGCAGTGAGCTTTTATGCCAGCTTGGTCCACATCAATGCGTATCACCAGCCCGGCGTCGAGGCGGGTAAAAAAGCAGCCGCAGCCGTGCTTGAGTTGCAAAATCAGGTCAAAGCGGCGCTAGCAGAAGCCGACCAGCCGCTCTCGCTGGCTGAAATTGCCGAAAAAATAGCCGCCGTCGATAAGATTGAAAATATCTATAAGATTGTGCGGCATTTAGATGCCAATGGGCGGGGGGTCAAAATTCAAGGCGATCCTAGTCAGCCCGCAGATTTGAAGGTGGCTGTTCGGTAAGCAGTTCGGTAAGCAGTCGGTGATGATTGCGCTCTGTCCATAGTCAGAAATTCGGTAGTCAGAAATTCGGTGGTATGAAAGATTGAACCCCGTCAGTGAATATCGCCCATTGCCACCCCAGGATGGGCGATGTCTTCTAAAATTAAGGACTGAATCTATTTATTACTGTTGTTTTAGGCGGGTTCGCTTCTAAAGAAATTTTCATGGCGCTTTCTTCAATTACTCGTGCGATCGCCCGGACTGCCCTGGCTCAAGAGCTGGTGACCAAGCTGACCCAGCCGCCAGCGAGTGCGCAGAGCCCGCCGGCATTAAAGCTCAGCGGCCTACCGAGACTGCCTAAGGGATTGGTGGCTTCGGCTCTAGCTCAAGCTCAGCAGCGGCCTTTACTGGCGATCACTGCCACTTTAGAAGAAGCCGGTCGCTGGGCCGCGCAGCTCGAAGCGATGGGTTGGGCTACGGTTGCGTTTTATCCCACTTCCGAAGCTTCGCCCTATGACAGCTTTGACCAAGAGTCGGAGCTGACTTGGGGGCAGCTGCAAGTGCTGTCTGATCTGATTAATGGCAAGGCTCAAAACGAAACTTTGCCGCCGGGATCAAAGCATTTAGGCGCAATGGCAATTGTCGCGACGGAGCGGGCCTTGCAGCCGCACCTGCCGCCTGTAGAAGTGTTTCGGCCTTACTGCTTAGAAATTAAGCTGGGCACTGACTTGAATATCAAAGCGCTGTCGTTGAGTTTGGCAAAGTTGGGCTATACGAAAGTCTCGACGGTGGAAACCGAAGGGCAGTGGGCTCAGCGGGGCGACATTATTGATGTGTTTCCGGTGGCGGCTGAGCTGCCGGTGAGGCTAGAGCTGTTTGGCGATGAGCTAGAGCGCTTGCGAGAATTTGATCCGGCCAGTCAGCGATCGCTCGATAAAATCGACACCCTGCTGCTCACTACCACTGACTACAGCCCCATAATTTCAGCCGCCCTAGCGAAAAAAGGTCTATTAGAAGATCTGCTGCCATCTGAAGATCAAGAAAGCTTTACGAGCACTCAGCAAGTTGAGGGCATTCGGCGGTTTATGGGACTGGCTTTTGAGCAGCCGGCTTCACTGCTGGACTATTTGCCCGATAATACGCTGATCGCGATTGATGAAGTTGAGCAGTGTCGGGCGCATTCTGATCGGTGGGTAGAAACCGTAGAAGACCGCTGGGCAGAAGCTCAAACGGCCTTGCTGGATCATCCCTATATCAAGCTGCCTACGCTCGGACTGCCTAAAATTCACCGCTCATTTGAAGAAGCCTTGGCAGAACTCAGCTTGTTTCAGCGGATTGAACTGGCTGAAATCGCTGAAGCTGGGGTGGGGCTCAACCTTGCTAGCCGACCGATTCCGACGATTCCGCATCAGTTTGGCAAACTTGCTGAGGTGTTAAGGGCGGAGCGCGATCGCAAATTCTCCCCTTGGCTTGTTTCCGCTCAGCCTTCTCGCTCAGTTGCCTTACTCCAAGAGCACGACTGTCCCGCTCAATTTATTCCCAACCCAAAAGATTATCCCGCGATTGATAAGCTCCAAAATCAGCGAATTCCGATTGCGGTCAAGTATTCTGGCCTTGCCGAACTCGAAGGCTTTATTCTGCCGACTTTTCGCATTGTCGTTGTTACTGACCGCGAATTTTTTGGCCAGCATACCTTAGCGACCCCTAGCTACGTTCGCAAGCGCCGCCGCGCCGCCTCTAAGCAGGTCGATCCGAATAAGCTCAATCCTCACGATTACGTCGTTCATCGCAACCACGGTATCGGTCAATTTTTACGACTCGACAGCCTTACCGTTGATGGCGAAACCCGCGAGTATCTGGTGATTCAATACGCGGACGGTCTGCTGCGGGTGGCAGTCGATCAAATGGCGTCTTTATCGCGCTATCGCACGTCGGTAGAGCAGCGCCCTCAGCTTAATAAAATGACGGGCGCAGCTTGGGAGAAAACCAAGGGCAAAGCGCGTAAAGCTATTCAAAAAGTGGCGGTTGATCTGCTGAAGCTGTACGCGCAGCGATCGCAAATGCAGGGCTTCACCTACCCCGAAGATATGCCCTGGCAGCAGGAGCTAGAAGATTCTTTTCCGTACAGCCCCACGCCCGATCAGCTCAAGGCTACGCAGGATGTGAAGCGCGATATGGAGAGCGATCGCCCGATGGATCGTCTCGTCTGTGGCGACGTAGGCTTCGGTAAAACCGAAGTTGCCCTGAGAGCTATTTTTAAAGCCGTCATCGCAGGCAAGCAAGTCGCCCTACTTGCGCCCACCACTATTCTCACGCAGCAGCACTACCACACCCTCAAAGAGCGCTTTGCTCCTTACCCGATTCAGATCGGCTTACTTAATCGCTTCCGCAGCGCCAACGAACGTAAAGACATTCTTCAGCGGTTACTCTCTGGCGAACTGGATGTCGTCGTCGGCACCCATCAACTGCTGGGCAAAATGGTCAAATTCAAAGATTTGGGCCTCCTAGTCGTTGATGAAGAGCAGCGCTTTGGCGTCAATCAAAAAGAAAAAATTAAAGCGATGAAGGCGCAGGTAGACGTACTTACGCTCAGCGCTACGCCGATTCCTAGAACGCTGTATATGGCCCTTTCTGGCGTGCGCGAAATGAGCTTAATCACTACGCCGCCGCCCTCTCGTCGCCCGATTAAAACGCACCTTGCGCCCTACGATCCAGAAAAAGTCAGGGCCGCGATTCGCCAAGAGCTAGATCGCGGTGGGCAAATTTTTTATGTGGTGCCAAGGGTCGATGGCATTGAAGAAATCGCGGGTCGAATTCGAGAGGCGGTGCCGGGTGTGAGATTGGCTATTGCTCACGGTCAAATGCCCGAAGGCGAACTCGAAGCCACGATGCTCACGTTTAGCAGCGGTAACGCCGATCTGATGCTGTGTACCACGATTATCGAATCTGGGCTAGACATCCCTAGAGTGAACACCATCATTATCGAAGACGCCCACAAATTCGGTCTCTCACAGCTCTATCAGCTACGCGGTAGAGTCGGTCGCTCTGGCATTCAGGCCCATGCGTGGCTGCTGTTTCCTCGGCAAAATCAGCTTTCTGATAAGGCCCGAAAGCGGCTGCGGGCCATTCAAGAATTTACGCAGCTCGGCTCAGGCTATCAGCTGGCAATGCGCGATATGGAAATCCGTGGCATTGGCAATTTGCTAGGAGCGCAGCAGTCTGGTCAAATGGAGGTGATTGGCTTTGACTTGTATATGGATATGCTTGAAGAAGCGATCGCTGAAATTCGCGGCCAAGAAATTCCTCAAGTCGATGAAACCCAAGTCGATCTCAAAGTCACCGCTTTTATCCCAGCAGATTACATTCCTGATGTAGATCAAAAAATGAGCGTCTACCGAGATCTTGTTTCCGCCTCTACTCGGCGTGATCTGATGGAAATTGTCGCCGACTTAAATGATCGCTATGGCAGCTTGCCGCTAGCCGTTGGGCAACTTGTCAAAGTCCTAGAGCTAAAGCAAATTGCCAAGCCGCTGGGATTTTCTCGAATTAAGCCAGAGGGCAAGCAAAATGTGCTGATGGAAACGCCGATGGAAAAACCGGCTTGGAACTTGCTCGTTGAAAAATTGCCGAGTCATTTGCGATCGCGCTTTATCTATGCCCCCGGTAAAGTCACCGTCCGAGGTCTAGGTGTGCTCAAACCCGACAAACAGCTCGAAAGCCTGACCGAGTGGCTTAGCCAAATGCAAAGCGCCCTGACAGAACCGGTTCTGTCAGGGGCAGTGGCTTCTTCAATAGCGTCTTAAAGATATCTAAACCTTAAAGACACCTAAAACTCATCGCTACCATAGTCCATCGGCGTTTCGTTATCTCGCTTAGACCCTAACAGATCTAGCTGAGTCACCCGAATTACTGGACTGGTGCGCACAGCGCCAGTGCTGCGATCTTCCCAGCTATCTAGTTTCAATGAGCCGGTGATTCCGATCAAGCTGCCCTTGCGCACGTAGTTAGCCGCAACTTCCGCCGTTTTGCCCCAAATTTCTAAATTAAACCAGTCAGGCTGATCGTTATTGCGCGTGCGTCGATTCACCGCCAAGCCACACTTCGCCAGCACGTTGCCCGACTCGAAATAGCGAACTTCAGGATCTCTACCCACTCGGCCCACCAACGTGACAATATTCACACTCATAGCAATCTAGATTCCAAATCAATAATTAACTCCAACCGTACAGGCTTCCGTTTCAGTCGATCGCCTGTACGCCACTGATCGAGTCACTGCTTAAAGACTCGTCGTAAATTTTTGCCGACATTCGCCTACAGATCTGTAGAATTATGGCAGTACAAACACAACAGTACAAACATTCCAATTTTACAATAAGTAATTCAATCAGCCTCAGCCTTGCTGTATAGAAATTGCAGAAGCATCGCTTTTGATCTCATCGTTGCAATCGCTTACCTGTAAAGTGGATCTACGGATACGCTGCTTTCCTTCTCGAACATAGAGCTGATGCAATTGACTAGACGGCTCGATATGAAACGTAATAGAATCCAGTCGGCTCGTCAAAACTTTAGATTTTTAACCGCTATTACGGACTTTTAGCTTGTGGCATTCTTCAACCGTTTATCTCTCTCCCGTGACATGGGTATCGACCTGGGCACTGCAAACACCTTGGTCTATGTATCAGGGCGAGGGATTGTTTTACAGGAACCTTCTGTAGTCGCCATTTTAGAAGCAACCGGTGTGCCCGTAGCAGTCGGCGAAGAAGCCAAGCAAATGCTAGGCCGCACGCCCGGTAATATTCGAGCGATTCGCCCACTTAAAGACGGTGTGATTGCTGATTTTGACATCGCTGAAGTGATGCTCAAGCATTTCATTGGTCGCGTCAATGGAAATAAGGCGCTGGTTTCACCTAGGGTTGTGATTGGTGTGCCGAGTGGAGTCACGGGCGTCGAACGGCGCGCGGTGATGAACGCAGCTCTGCAAGCCGGAGCCCGCATGGTGTATTTGATTGATGAACCGGTGGCCGCTGCGATTGGCGCTGGACTGCCGGTCGATGAGCCGACCGGTAACATGATTGTAGATATTGGTGGGGGGACGACAGAAGTCGCGGTATTGAGCTTGCAGGGTACGGTTTTGAGTGAGTCGGTGCGCGTCGCTGGAGATGAGCTAACTGATTCAATTAAGCAGTACATGCGGAAAGTGAATAATTTGGATATTGGCGATCGCACCGCCGAAGAAATCAAAGTCCGCATCGGCTCCGCTTACCCCAGCCCGGACGATGATGAAATTTCGCTAGAAGTTCGCGGCGTACACATGCTCTCCTGGTTACCTCGTACCGTCACCGTCAAAAGCCCGGAAATTCGTGAAAGTATGGCTGAGCCGCTCTCGGTAATTGTCGAAGCTGTCAAGCGTACGCTAGAAAAAACGCCGCCTGAACTGGCTGCCGACATCATTGATCGCGGCATCATGCTGGCGGGTGGTGGCGCATTGCTCAAAGGGCTAGACACTTTGATCTCATATGAAACCGGTATTGTTGTTCACGTTGCGGCTGATCCCCTGAGCTGCGTGGTGCTAGGCACAGGCCGCGTCCTCGAAAACTTTAGCCAAATGGAGCGAGTATTTAGTGCCCAATCGCGCGAGTAAGGATATAGATTGAATCTATTCGTCACTACAAGTCACCGCAAATAGTTATTGATACCTTGACTCCATGTTTACCTTAAGACGATGGTGGGATAAAAACGCGCTCAGAGCAGGGCTGATCTTGCTGGCAATCGGCACTGCTTGGGGCGTTCGCCAAACCAACGGTGTTTTTATCAGCGAAACCTACCAGCTGATGACGCGTCCTTTTCAAAGCCAACCTTCTGCCAAAGAACAGATAGATAACGCCTATGTGCTAGAGCTACAGCAGCGTGTAATTGAGCTTGAAAATCAAAATCAAGGGCTGCGTGAGCTCGTTGATGAGAGCAAGAGTAGCAAGTTACAGACCACTACGATGGCTGCAATTATTGGTCGCAGCGCCGATAACTGGTGGCAGCAAATTACGATTGGTAAAGGTACTCAAGCCAAGGTAAAAGTGGGTGATATTGCAACTGGCCCAGGCGGATTGGTCGGTCGAGTGATTAGTGCGACTCCGCACACTGGTCGGATTTTGCTGCTGAGCGATCCGAGCAGTCAAATTGGTGTCAAAATTAGCCGTAGCCGCTCGGCGGGCTATATTCAGGGTCAGGCAGGCGCGCGCGCGACGCTTAAATTTTTTGAAAAAGACCCTGATGTCAAACCGGGCGATGTGATTGTCACCTCTTCGTTCAGTCGGCTTTTCCCTCAAGATATTCCGATTGGCCGAGTCTCGACTGTTGATTCCGATGCTAGCCCAGCGCCTGAAGCGTTGGTGCAGCTTTCTGTCCCGATTAGTAACTTAGAGTGGGTCAGCATTCACCCTTTTACGCCCAAGCAAGATGTCGATGCAGCTCCGGCTGAAGTTGTGACTGAAGACGGCCTTTAAAGAGGCTTTCATCAATTCTTGCAACCATCAAAGTCTCTACTGCTCTCCCACTCTACTGCTCTCCCACTCTTCCACTCTACGGCCTGCTCAACTGAGCGCTGCTAAAGCCTATGAATCGCTATCGTCCGCAGCCACGCCCAGATGCTCGACAGCAGTTTTGGAACTGGCTCGTCACGATTGGCTCGGTGCTGCTGTGCCTGCTAATTTTGCCGACGCGACTGCCGGGGATGGATGTATTGGGTATAGGGCCAAACTGGCTGCTGATTTGGGTGGTGACTTGGAGCATTAGCCGTACGTGGCTAGATGGCGCGATCGCTGGCCTTACCCTGGGCCTATTGCAAGACAGCCTTACTGCGCCAGCGCCTACCCATGCCTTTGGTCTGATCATTGCGGGTGTACTCGCGTCGCGGCTTCAGCAACGCCGCTTCATGCAAGAAGATTTGGTTTCTGTGGCGCTGATTGTCTTTGGCCTAGCGGTGATTACCGAAACGACGATGGCTGTTCAGCTTAGCGCGCAATATATCTTTGGCGAAAACTCTCTCTATCAAAGCTTGGGCGCTATTTGGCAGTATCATCAGCGCGTTGCCCTAAGCTCCGCAATTTTGAGCAGCCTTTGGGCACCCGCTTTGTACTATCCGCTCAAGCGCTGGTGGGAAAGATTTAGTCCTAAAAAAGAATAAGAGGCCCCAAGCATAGGCCCAACGAATAGACCTCAGGCCGCTTGCAGCATCGCTGAATCAACGACTTCACTAGCGGCTGCCATCAATCCGCCATAGAGTTTAGATGGCTTCAAAGCTTGGAGGTAAGCGGCGCTGCGAATGCCACAAGCGAGCGCAGCGGTCGATAAGTTCATGGCTTGGCCCGCGAGGATGTCAGCTTCGGTGTCGCCGATCATCCAGCTGCCGGTGACGCGATGGCCTTGGGCAGTTTGCTGCGCGATCGCCGTTGCTAAGAGTTTGCACTTCTGCTCTACCCGATTAGCTTGAGCCGCATTGATATCGGCTACACCATAGACCTGATCGATGAGATGCGATAGCTGCTGAGCCTGTAAAAATTCCTGCACTTGTCTCGGATGGCGCAGCGTCACCAGCACCAAGCGTAAACCATTGCCTTTCATGTAGTGCAGGGCAGTTTGAGCAGTCGGCTGCATTCGATCCCAACGCAGCAAACTAGGGTGATTGACCAGTCTTTCAATATGCTGCATAAAAGACGGGTGAACTTCACTGGCTAGACCCGAACGCAGCATGATTTCGCTATCAGCGACGCGGTTTTGCTTCAGTTCCCAAAATTGTGCCTTAGACAGCGGTTTTATGCCGATTTCGCCTGCGGGCTGATTTTTAAAGAGCTGTTCTCGATAAAGCTGCTCGACTGCTAGCAGCCCCTTTAGATAAGTTTGGAAGTAGCGCTCTGATACATCGACAATAGGGCCATCAAAATCGCAAAATACGACCTGTCGGGCACCTAAAACGCTATGAGTAGACGGTAAGGCACTGAGTGAAAAATTTCGGACGGTCATAATGCGCAGTAGCGTTTGAATCAGCAGCTTAACTTTTCTTTACCTTAGCAGGACAATCAAAAAATAGGCGCTACGGTTCCCAACTAAATTGATTGGATCCGACATTCCGCCCTTCTAAGTGTCACAGTCAGAATAAAGCCAGAGTCAACATAGTAAGTAGTAGTCTTGAGCCGCAGAACCGAGGAAGCGCAATATTTTTCGATAATTTTGATTCAGGTTAAGCACCTGCTGTTCTTTCTGTAGCGCCACCCAATGAATGGCCATAAAGGATTGAAATACCCAGCGTAGCGTAGGTGTTTGCGTCGGTTTGCCAAGTTGGTTAGGAAGG
>JBGTIK010000227.1:0-33891 GCA_041745715.1 Phormidesmis sp. | reverse complement strand
GACACTCAAAACCCTTGATCTACCGTTCGCTTCTGATCATGGTCAAACTCGACTAGCAGGTCTGAACGGCTGCAACCCAGTAACTTCGTTCCTCGTTGAGGCAAAATGTACGTCTGTAAGTTGGAATTTGGAATTGCTGATTATCTAGCACGATTAAGCAACGGTGCTGGCGAAGATAGTTGAGCAGGTGCGAGAGTTGTTGATTGACGGTTTTAGCGGCAGATGTCGCTTTTGAGGGCGAGAGTACCTGAAGTAAATCTGTTAATAAATCATTTAAAGGCGGGGCATTTCGCAGCGATCGCCAAATCACATGAGAGAAGCTCAGTGACTGGTTATCCGATTGACTACCTGGCTGGCTCAACTGCTGCGCTAACCGGATGGAAAGCGCCGTTTTGCCGATGCCGCCCATGCCGAAAATGCCGATTAGGCGACAGCGATCGCCCAAAGCCCACTGCGCAAGCTGCGATAACTCAGCCTCACGACCATAAAAACAAGAAACATCTACGGCATTTCCCCAGTCAATCACGGGCGCGGCTGAAGGCTGTAGCTGTAACGGTGGCGGTGGCGGTGACGCGAACTCTGGTGCGGCTTGTGTCGCAAACTCTGTTGATGATTCTGCCGATTTCTCTGCTGCCGCCTTTTCTACTGCTGCTAAATTCTGCTGCAACACCAGCTGAACATTATGCTTAGTGACTTTAGCCTCCAACGTTTGCGACAGCATTTGCCAAAGCTGAGAACCCGTCTGTTTGACATAGCTCAGCTCATAGCCCGACTGCTGCGCGATTTCACCATAGGAACAATCTTCCCAGGCAGAGCGAAAGACAGTGCGCTGCAATGAGTTAAGGCCGCGCTGGCTATGACGGCTACGGCAGATCTCGCGCTCTACCAGCGCCAAGGCTTCTTCAGAAGTCAAGTCAATACCTAGAACGCCATTTACAAATACCCTAGCGAGTTACTTCATGACGCTTTGTACCCAACACTACAATTTGCTGCTCTCAATCGGTACTTTTTTAGCACTTTTAGTGAGTACTTTTCTCGCACTTTTGTTCGCACCTTTGTTCGCGCCGCTACCCAATTCCCCTGATAGACTTTGCTCAATCTTTGTTCAGGAGCTGCCAACGTGAGCAATCGTCAGTTGTTTGGAATGTCTCGCCGCCAGGTTATCAGAGGGCTGTTAGCGACTAGTGCCTTTGGGCTAACGGCAAAATTTGGAACAGGCTGTAGCGCCGATTCGGGTGCTAGTAAAAGTGACAGTGCCAGTGGGGGCGCAGCCGATGGCAAAGATGAGCCGATGACCCTCGGATTTATTTATGTTGGCCCTAAAGATGACTATGGCTACAATCAGGCCCACGCCGAAGGCGCAGCCGCCGTAGCTAAGAAATTTCCTTGGGTGAAATTAGTTGAAGAGGCCAACGTGCCCGAAACCACAGCCGTGGCCGAATCAATGCGCAGCATGATTGATATTGATGGTGCCAAGGCGCTGTTTCCCACATCGTTTGGCTATTTCGATCCGCATGTTCTCAAATTGGCGAAAGAGTACCCCGACGTACAGTTTTTCCATGCGGGCGGGCTTTACCAAGAAGGCGTCACGCCCAAGAATATCGGTAGCTATTTTGGGTATATCGACGAAGCGCAATATGTCGCTGGGGTGGTCGCTGGACTCACCTCTAAAAAGGGTAAGTTGGGATTTGTCGCCGCCAAGCCCATTCCGCAGGTGCTGCGCAACATCAACAGCTTTACGCTAGGCGCGCGCAGCGTTAAGCCCGAAGTCACGACGCAGGTGGTCTTTACCGGCAACTGGGCTGAGCCGATTAAAGAAGCTGAAGCGACCAACAGCATGGCCGATCAGGGCATTGATGTGATTACCTGCCATGTCGATAGCCCCAAAGTGGTGATAGAAACTGCTGAAAAGCGAGGCATTTTTTCGTCGGGCTATCACGCTAATCAGCTAGCGCTGGCACCCAAAGGCTATTTGACCGGGGCCGAGTGGGACTGGACAAATATTTACACGCAGCTAGCCGAAGAAATGCACTCTGGCAAACAGCTCATGGACGGCGGAATTCCGCATATTCTGCGGGGCGGTCTGAAGGAAGGCTTTTGCAAATTATCAGCCTATGGGCCAGCGGTCAGTAGCGAGACGCAGCAAAAAGCTGAGGCGGTGAAGGCTCAGTTTATGGATGGCAGCATGGGGATTTACAAAGGCGAAGTGAAAGACAACAAGGGCAACGTGGTGATTGCGCCTTCAGAGTCGCTTAAGCAGCAAGATCCAAAGCTAGAGCAGATGAATTATTTGGTGGAAGGGGTGGTTGGCTCTATTGGTAGCTAGTGCCGGTAGCTAGTGCCATCGAAGCCAACCCCATTAGGAACTAGAAATTAGGAACTAGAAATTAGGAACTAGAAATTAGGAACTAGGAGAAAAAACCTATGCAATCTTGGCGTCGCACATTAGAATCTCTCTGCCTGTCGTTTGGTGCAATTGTGGTCGGGCTGATGTTGTTTGGCCTGTTTTGCGCGATCGCTGGCGCAAATCCCTTTGAAGTTTATGGATTGATATGGAAGGCGGCTTTCGGCAGCGCCAGCACCTTTCAAAATACGCTGATTCGCGCTTCGCCGCTGATGTTGAGTGCGCTTTGCACAGCCTTACCGGCCCGATTGGGGCTGGTGATTATCGGCAACGAAGGGGCGCTGGTGGTGGGCGGTTTGGCAGCGGTGGCAACCGGCCTCAGCTTAGGAACAGCGCTACCGCCGGTATTGGTGCAAATCGCGATGGCGATCGCCGGAATGGTGGCAGGCGGGCTATGGATTGGCGCGGCTGGGGCGCTGCGGCATTACCGCGCCGTGAATGAGACAATTAGCAGTTTGCTGCTCAACTATATTGCGATCGCCCTGCTAAACCATCTCGTCGGTGGCCCCATGCGAGATCCCAGCTCGCTTAATAAGCCGTCTACGTTTCCCTTGGCTGATGTAAATATGCTGGGCAACATTCCGGGAACCAGGGTGCATTGGGGGCTTCTATACGGCCTGATTGCCTGCATCATCGCCTATTTTTTAATGCAGCGTACCACCTTTGGGTTTGCAGCGCGGACGGCTGGCGGCAATGTCCGAGCAGCTAAAATTGCGGGCCTGCCGGTCGGCAAGCTAACGGTAGCGATTTGCTTTTTAGCGGGCGCTTGTGCGGGGCTAGCAGGCATGGTGGAAGCGGCGGCGGTGCAGGGCTCAGCCAATGAGTCGCTGAATGCGGGCTACGGCTACGGCGGCATTTTGGTGGCCTTTGCAGCGCGGCACAATCCGCTGGCGGCGGTGCTGATTTCGCTGCTGGTGGGCGGCATTTTGGCCAGCGGCGGGATTTTGCAGCGATCGCTCAATCTCCCCGATGCCACCGTGCTGGTCTTTCAGGGGCTGGTGTTCTTGGTTGTGCTCTACAGCGATTCACTTTACGGCAAAATTCCGTTCTTTAAAGAAAAGCCCATCATCACCACTTCAGCGTCACCGCCTGCGAGTCCGGGTGAGGAGCCTGTGGTTACCGCTTAGCAGTATGCCTTAAGAATACGGCTCAAGAATCTAGTCTATCTTCTCGTTCATTTATCCAGACAACAAAAAGCAACAGAAAAAAAGGAGAGTCAGATCATGTCAGAAGGTTTAGGCTGGTGGGGCGTGCCCCTAGCGATTATTGCAGGCACCATGCGGGGGGGCACGCCGTTCTTGTTTGTCAGCTTAGGGGAATGCCTCACCGAAAAATGCGGCAAGATTAACCTGGGGCTAGAGGGCACGCTGCTAACAGGGGCAATGTCGGCCTATGGCGTCTCTTATCTCACGGGTTCGCCCTGGCTGGGCATTCTCGCCGCAGGGCTGTCCGGGCTGGTGCTTGGCAGCATTCACGGCTGGCTGTCGCAGCAGTTTCGCGTCAATGACGTAGCTGTCGGGATTGCGATGATTATTTTTGGCAGCGGCATTGCCTTCTTTTTGGGCAAGCCGTTTATCCAGCCTTCTGCGCCGCAGCTTCCAACGCTGAATTTAGCTGGGGGCGGGGCTTCACCCGCTATTCAAGCCGCGCTGCAAATTAGTCCGCTGTTTTTGTTGGGGTTAGCGATCGCCCCCCTCATGAAGTGGTTTTTTAATTCCACTCACTGGGGCCTGTATATCCGCGCGGTGGGCGACAGCCCGGAAGCGGCAAGGGCGATGGGTGTATCTATCTTTAAAGTGCGAATGCTCAGCATTATGGCAGGCAGCTTTCTGGCAGGCATCGGCGGGGCTTCTCTGTCGCTCTACTATCCGGGCGTTTGGACAGAGCGAATCTCTAGCGGGCAAGGGCTGATGGCCGTGGCGCTGGTGATTTTTGCCCGGTGGAATCCGGTGACTTGCCTGTGGGCTTCGCTGCTGTTTGGCGGGGCGCAAGCGCTAGGGCCGTCGCTGCAATCGGTGGGCATTGAGCAAGGTTACTACTTATTCAACGCTGCGCCGTATGTGCTGACGCTGCTGATTATGATTGTGACCTGTTCGCCGAAGCGATCGCTTGCAGGCGTACCGGGCGCACTAGGCATGGACAATTAGTACTGAGTAGAACATCCATTGGAACACAGTTTTAAAGCAGGTTTAAGGCATAGGTTTAAAGCGTAGATTTGGAGCATAAATTCACATGGGACGTTTTGTAGAAGCCGATCCATACCCGTATCCGTACAACGGCGATTTGCGGCCTGACAACACGGTGATTTTAGTCATCGATATGCAAACCGACTTCTGCGGCAAAGGCGGCTACGTCGATAAAATGGGCTACGATCTGTCGCTCACCCGCGCCCCGATAGCCCCGATAGCCCGATTGCTGGATGTTGCGCGCTCAGCGGGCTATCACGTCATGCACACCCGCGAAGGCCATCGCCCTGATCTGGCTGATTTGCCTGAGAACAAACGCTGGCGATCGCAGCAAATCGGCGCAGGTATCGGCGATCCTGGCCCTTGCGGCAAAATCTTAATACGCGGTGAACCCGGCTGGGACATCATTCCTGAGCTAGCACCCCTACCGGGTGAAGCCATTATCGACAAACCGGGCAAAGGCTCCTTTTACGCCACCGATCTCGATCTGTTGTTGCGTCAAAAAGGCATTCAAAACATTATGCTTACCGGCATCACCACCGATGTTTGTGTGCACACCACTATGCGCGATGCCAATGATCGCGGCTACGAATGCCTGATGCTCTCCGACTGCACGGGCGCAACCGACTATGGCAACTATTTAGCCGCACTCAAAATGATTAAAATGCAGGGCGGTGTGTTTGGCGCTGTCGCCGACTCTCAAGCATTGATTGAAGCTATTCAGCCGTAAATAGGAGGTTTTTTCAATGACTACTCTCTCTTCACCTGCTTCAGCCGCGATCGCGCAGCCTTCCCAGGGAATTGCCCTACACTCCAGCCGCCCGCCCGATCTACAAGTCAACAACATGACCAAACAGTTCGGTAGCTTAACGGCGCTCGAAAACCTGTCTATGCATCTCAAACCCGGCAGCTTTCATGCCCTACTCGGTGAAAATGGAGCTGGAAAAAGCACGCTCGTTAAGTGCATCATGGGATTTTACAAGCCCACAGCAGGAGAACTGCTGATAGACACTCATCCTGTGCAGATCAGCAATCCTCGCGACGCACACCGCTACGGCATCGGCATGGTGTATCAGCATTTCACCTCAGTGCCCGCGATGACAGTTGCTGAAAATTTGGTGCTCTCGCGCTTTGGCAAAACGGGCGTGATTAACTGGAAAGCTGAAATGGAAGCGCTGCGGGCTTTTATCTCCACGTCTCCCTTTCAAGTGCCGCTCGAAATTCCAATTTCTCAGCTCGCAGCGGGCCAAAAGCAAAAGCTCGAAATTCTCAAGCAGCTCTATCTCAATAGCCGCATTTTGATTTTGGACGAACCCACTTCCGTACTCACCCCCGCCGAAGCCGATGAGGTGCTGGGCTTACTGCGTGAGCAGGTCACTGACGGTAAGCTCAGTGTGCTAATGATCTCTCACAAGTTTCGGGAGGTGATGGCCTTTGCCGATGAGATTACGGTGCTGCGCAAAGGCAAATTTGCTGGTAGCGGTCAGGTTAGCGATCTAACCGTCTCGGATATGGCCGAAATGATGATGGGTGAGAAAAAAGAGCCTACGCCCGTTGCCAAAACGAACCTGCTTAATCCCGTGCCGGTTTTAGACGTGAGGCAGATTAGCGCCAATAAAGACAGCGGCCTGCCAGCGTTTGCAGGCATTGACTTAACTGTTCACAGCGGTGAAATTGTTGGGATTGCAGGCATCTCTGGCAATGGGCAAAGGGAGCTAGTAGAAGTGTTGGCCGGACAGCGAGAAGCTGTTGCGGGTGAAGTGTGGGTGAATGGCGATCGCTATCACGCCACTCGCGCCGAAATGTACCGCCATCAGGTCTTTGCCCTACCCGAAGAGCCTTTGCGCAACGCCTGCGTCGGACACATGAGCGTCGCCGAGAACATGGCTTTGCGTACTTTTGATAGATCGCCACAAGCTAAAGGGCCACTGCTGATTTTGCAGGCAATTCGACAGATGGCCGTCGGGCTAATTGGCCAGTTTTCAGTCAAAACGCCTTCTCCCGAAACCCCGGTGCAGAACCTGTCAGGCGGGAACGTGCAGCGAGCGGTTTTAGCCCGCGAACTCTGTGCCGATCACATCAAGCTGCTGATTGCGGCCAACCCCTGCTTTGGCCTCGACTTCGCCGCCGTTGACTTTATTCACACTCAAATTATCAACGCCCGTAACCGAGGCGTGGCCGTCCTGCTCGTGAGTGAAGATCTAGACGAGCTGTTGAAACTCTCCGACCGCTTAATCGTCATCAGCGGCGGTCAGTTTTCCTACCAAAGCCCGACAGCCACCGCCGACTTTGCCACCATTGGTCATGCAATGGCTGGCCATTGACCAGAACCCCTACAGGAGAACAATCCGATGACCGCTACGCTTACCAATCCTGTCGCTGCGCATACTATCCCGGCACTGCCCTACGATTATCCGCTACCCGACTCACTCGATCAGTTGGCGCTGGTAATCATTGACATGCAGCGTGATTTTCTCGAACCCGGTGGCTTTGGCGACGCCTTGGGCAACGACGTGAGTCAGCTTCAGGCTATTGTCCCGCCGCTCAAAACGCTCCTTCAGACCTTTCGCGATCTGGGACTTTTGGTCATTCACACCCAAGAGTGCCACGAGCCCAATCTCTCCGATTGCCCCACCTCAAAGCTAATGCGGGGGAATTCGGCCTTGCGGATTGGCGATCGCAGCGCCATGGGCCGGATCTTAGTGCGCAACGAACCCGGCAATGCAATCATTGCAGAGCTAGCCCCACTGCCCAATGAAGTCGTCATTCTAAAGCCCGGTAAAGGCGCTTTTTACAACACGCCCTTAGCCTCAATTTTGCAAAAGTATCAGATCACACACTTACTCATAACCGGCGTCACCACCGAGGTTTGCGTTCAAACAACGATGCGCGAAGCCAATGATCGCGGCTACGAGTGCCTGCTCATAGAAGACTGCACTGCCAGCTACTTCCCTAAGTTCAAGCAGGCGACCCTAGAAATGCTGCGGGCTCAAGGTGGTATCGTTGGCTGGACATCGACGCTCGATACCGTTTGTCAAAAACTGTCAGATAGCAGCGGTGCAGCAGCCTAACACCATGATTCTACACAATCTTTTTGCTCTCGCAGATCGCCCTGAACGGCTAGCTTGGGAGCCTTTTCGCCCCGGCGTTACCATCCACCGCCTGTACGACGAAGGTCAGCAAGGCTCCTCAGCCGCCCTACTCAAATACGATCCGGGTGCAGCTGTGCCCCCCCACAGCCACACGGGCTATGAGCACATTATTGTATTATCCGGCGCTCAAAGCGACTATCAGGGCACTCATAAAGCCGGAACTTTGGTGATTAATCCGCCCGATAGCAGCCACCAAATTGCCAGTGAAGAAGGCTGCATTGTGCTAGTGATTTGGGCCAAGCCGGTGGTGATTGCAGAGGCAGAAGGCTAATAGCTGTTGGGTCTAAATCTTTATTTTTTCAGGCTTATTTTTTCTCAGGATGCTGAACCGCTTCGCAAGCAACGCCTAACTTGCCAAGGTAGCGAATCATTTGATGCAGTCGGCCCAAATCTCTTTGGTTAAAGTGCAAAGCGAGTCTAGGCAGCGCTTCTGTTTCATGACCTCGCTCTATCGGAAAGGCCGAGACTTCTCGAATTTGGCCCTTGCTCAAAATGTCGGCAAAGTTTTCATTGAGCTGATCGATGCCGCCAGGGCCTAGGGGCGCTTTGAGTCGAATCACGAGCTGATTATCTACGTAGCGGATAGAGTGATACAGCCGGTAAAAGCTTTCAATGTAGGCGAGTGCGTCGTCTATGCTGTCAGTGAGGTAATACAAGCTAGTGTCATCTGGGCTGATTAATTTCTGATCGAGCAGACGATTGCGCACGTAGTAATCCCAGCTTTTCCAATAGTCGCCGCCGGGGCGATCAATCAGCACTAAGGGCAGCGGGGCGGCTTTGCCGGTTTGAATCAAAGTCAGCGCTTCAAAGGCTTCGTCTTGGGTGCCAAAGCCACCGGGAAAAAGCGCGATCGCGTCACTCTCTTTTAAGAAAAACAGCTTACGTGTGAAAAAGTACTTAAAATCCACCAGCTTTGGATCGCCGCTCATCACGGCATTAGCCCCTTGCTCAAAGGGCAGTTGAATATTCAGGCCAAAAGAGCGATCACGCCCTGCGCCTTCATTGCCCGCCTGCATAATGCCGCCGCCCGCTCCGGTCATCACCATGAAGCCTTGTTGCACTACCCGGCGCGCAAACTCAGCTGCCATCTGATATTCCGGCTGGTTATGGGCGATCCGGGCTGAGCCAAAAATGCTGATTTTACGAATGTGACGGTGCGGAAAAAATGACTTGAAGCCCTCTTCCATATCCAACAGCGAGTAGCTCAAAATTTTCCAATCGAGCCGTTCAGCTTCTTGATTGGCCATCCGCACCAGCGTTTCAAAAATCTGCTCCATCAGCTCCCCGTTTTCCAAGCTAGGCAGCTTTTCCAAGACCTGCATGACATTCGAGCGCAGTTGATTTGCACCGCTGCGTCCTGCCTTATGACCGGCTGAGCGATCAAGCGGCTCTGGGCTTTGGCTTGGGCTATTTAAAGGGGAGACATCCATAGTATCTATGAAAATATGGGGCAATAAAAATAGGGTCGGGCACTATTTTAAGCTTGAAGCGCCGAGTCGCTGCATCCTCTACGCGACTAAGTTTTCTGACCCTGATCAGGCCCACCTAGCTTGCTGTTGCTAAACCTTTGAAAGCTTGCTTCAGACTAGAAAGGGAGGGTATAGCGATCGCCATAGCCCTCCCTTTCTCATCTAGTTAGCCTTAATCTATAAAGGTCGTCGAACCCTTTCGCTTTGTCCTTTGCTGTCTATACTTTCTCTGTAAATTACAGAAATTCTAAATAAAAATTCTAGCCACAAAGAAAGCATTCTAAAGAATTCAATTGATTAAAGATACTTCTCTAGCGTGTTAGCCAGCGTCGTCTTCGGCACAGCGCCTACAACCATATCAACTCTCTGACCCCCTTTGAAAATCATCAAAGTTGGAATGCTGCGAATTCCATACTGACTAGCCACACTAGGGTTTTCGTCAGTATTGACCTTAACTACCTTCACCTGCCCGTCGTACTGCTCAGCAATTTCTTCTACTACGGGAGCAACCATCCGGCAAGGCCCACACCAAGGGGCCCAAAAATCAACCAAAACGGGAGCTTCGCTTTCCAAAACTTCTTGCTTAAATGTCGAATCAGTTACCTGTGCGGCTGACATTCTTAAAAACCCTTGTCACTCATATGTATTGATACTACCATAGCCAAAGCCTGCTCCGATTCCTGCCTATTTATAGATTTTATTCAGCTTTTTTAGTGAGATGTCAGTGCTGCTGCTTCAACTATTCATCTAACGACTGAGCTTTACGCCACATCAGGCGGCACTCGCGGCTTCATATTTTGTGTCAGTTGGCTTTGAAATAAAACCTTGAGATCGCTGCGGCGCACTTCTATGGCCTGATCGCGAGTATTGCTTTCCAAAAAAATCAGGCTGTCCACTGGCTCAATGGCTGGCAACTGAAACAAAAGCCGAGCCACCGGCACCGGCAATGCCATCAGCCCTGGGCTACTTTTGGCTAGCTTGTCAGCGGCGGCGGCAGCTAGCGAAGGATATGCATAGATCACCCGTTTCGGCTGAGTTGGCTGGTCTTTATGCGCCACTGTCGCCTGTAGCCACTGCTGATTGACCGACTGCAAAATGTAGTATTCCGAGTGCTTTAGCTGCTGAGCGATCGCCACAATCACAGGCGAAACCGTTTTGATCGCCTGCTTCAGATCCGCTTCCGGCGGCGCACCATCAATTAAATCTTGAAGCTGCTGGTCAATATCCATAGGTAAAGTACAAGGATTGTACCTATCAACTCTAATACTTCTATGAACATCCCATCAGAACTGTTTAGAACCTGAGCGGATGTGTCTATGCTCAGTATTAGTGCCTGCTAAATCGAGAATTCAATTCCGCTTTGGCAATTTAACTATCAGGGAATTAAGTGTCATCAGTTGTGGAAACGCTTTTTGATCGACTGTATCAAGAACTTAAGCAGTTTACGCAAGCTTCAGAGCGCAACTGCCGTGAAGTAGCGGGCCGCACTGCCGATGAAGTGCAGCGCATCTGCCGCGAAAGTCAGCGCATTCAAGCGACTGGCAATGTCGAAGGCTGGGCCAGTGAATTAGCCGATATGCGGCTCAAACAGTGCCGGAAATATATTGCGTTAGGCTCTACTAGAGGCCGACTAGAGCTTCACAGTAGCCTCAGTGCAATTATTTACCGGTACATGAGCCCGCCTCAAATGCAGGCTAGCTATCAAGCAAAGCTACTGCTGATTGAAGATTTTTTGCAAAACTTTTACGTCGAGAGTATCAATGCCTTCCGCCGTGAAGCTAACACTCTCGCTGATTACAGGCCCCGCTCTGCTTTAGAACTCGCGGAATATTTGGCGTTCACTGAGCGCTATGCCAAGCGGCGTATCCCGCTTTCACGCGGACGCTCTCAGCAGCTGATCATTTTGCGCACTCAAACATTTTCTCGGCAGCAGCCGCCGGAAACTGCGATTGATATTCAGCAAGTGATTGAAGGTGGCGAACTCGATCAGCAGCCCAAAACCCTGCCCATCTATCGCTTAAGAGAGGAATTAACGAGTGATGACGAAGCGAGTGATGATGAAGGCACCGTGCGTGAGCGAGTCGTTGAGCAGCTTTTGGCCTATTTAGTCGAAAAAGACCAGCATCAGTGCGCCGACTATTTCAGCCTGCGGCTGATGGATTTGCCCACCGCAGAAATAGAGGCCATCTTAGCAATCACGCCCAGAGAGCGCGATTATTTGCAGCAGCGATTCAAATACCATTTACTGAAATTTTCATTTGCGCACAACTGGGAGCTAGTTCACGAGTGGCTTGGGGCAGAATTAGGCAGAAACCTAGGGCTTACGCCTCAGCAATGGGCGTCTCTGCACCGCAAAATTACCCCCCCCCAAGCAACGCTCATTGAGCTTAAACAAACCGGGCTCAGTGATTTGGAGATCTCAAAAAAGCTCAATCTCACCGCGACTCAGCTGCGAAAACAGTGGGCTAGGCTGCTGGAGCAAGCGTGGGAAATGCGCAATACTGAGTGAGCTTTTTCACATTTGCTTTAATATTTGGCTGAGTACCTAGATTCGTCCGGACTGAGATAGCGGCCTATGAATAATGACTCAGATAACATTCGCAGCTTGCTTTTGTGGCTTCTGGCCAAGTGCGGCCCGACACTTTCTATACCATCAGGAAATGGGTCTACATCGGAAGCCAATTTAGAGGAATTCCTCCCAAAAGCAAGTCAACTCGAAGTCGGGTCTGATGCAACGTCTATGAAGCCTACCTACCAGCAAGGGTTTGAAGACAGCTTTTCCCAGCTGTCTGCTGATCCATCTACATCCGCTGGTGCGCTGCCCTTTGGGGTCTTGAGCGCTAGATTCCCGGAGGCTTCGAGAGATATGTTCCTACATGACATAGTTTCTCAGACGGCTCAGTCGTATAACTTCGGAGAAATCCACGCTGTGCAAGAACGTTTTGAAGCGATATTAAAGCAACGTCTGCTTTTAGAGTATGAAAAGAACCCTCCTTTGTTTCCTTGGGAATCAGAAGTCGGTGAGTACCCGGCGGAGATAACTGATTCGGTTGCGGTTGCGGCAGCGCCCTCGCTTTGGAATGCTCATGTGAGTAAGCTAAAGGTATCGGGGCTTTTGCCTGAGGTGCTTTTGAATCGGCTATTTGAGCGGTGTCAGGCAATAGCTTGTTCACCCATGAAGCAAGGAGTGCAATTGGTGCAAGCGGTTGAAGCGCTATTTCCAGCGTAAACTGACCTGCTAGAGCCGATTGCCAATATGGTTTTAGTGCCTGCCTACCGATTTGATCGAGCCGCGCAAGATGCGGTAACGAAAGAGCTTGTCAATGTTGCCGGAGGCTATGACTCGGCTTTGCCTGCTCAGCAAATTGCCCTCTCAATGATGGCGGCGAGAGAAATTTTAGGGGCGCTGACCCTTTGTGTTGGGGCACAGCAAACCGATGAAAAAACTCGCTGGATTACACCGCGCGGGGTGCTGGAGCTAACGGCTAG
The DNA here is from genome assembly GCA_041745715.1 of Phormidesmis sp. GTDB lineage: Bacteria > Cyanobacteriota > Cyanobacteriia > Phormidesmidales > Phormidesmidaceae > Phormidesmis. The sequence goes on along the minus strand of JBGTIK010000227.1, from coordinate 21,191 downwards.
CTATCAGGCCAGTCATCAGGCCAGCCAGCTAACGATTGCTGCTGTCCTGCCAGATGGCGGAGAACTCAGGTTATGGGATGGCGATATGGAAAAGCGATCACGACGTTCTGCCCCCGGTGGGCTCGACATCGTGTGGATTCAGCCAACTGCCAACAAGACCTATGGCTTAGAAATCTCGTTAGCGGGTGAAGCGCAATCCCTGACTTTTGCTGTTCAAGTCGCGGCTGACTATCCAATCGAAAGAGTCTGCGGATAAGTAGCGGTTTTTTTGCGGCTAATGATTCTATCTACTGCTCAATAGGCCAGCTCTACTTTATATAAATTATATAGAGCAGAGCTGGCCTGTTTGTTTTAGCTGCGATACCTGCAAGCATCAATTCGTAGGGCGAATGACAGGGATTAATGACAGAAATTGATTGAACGAGCGCTAGGATTAAGATTAGGCGTCATTGCAAATAATTGGCTCCTAGCTGTAAGGCTTTGTCTGAGAATATCATTTCTTTAATCCCTCCAAATTTCTATGACCTCTTCAACTCTATTGTCTGATGCACCGTCAGCTAGCCCAAATTTGGCCAGTTCACAGGCTGCTGAGCCGGTTTCGACAGGTTTTCAGCCAGCGGCATTCGATCAGCATGTGATGGCGACCTATGGTCGTTTTCCAATTGCGTTAGAGCGGGGGGAAGGCTGTCGGGTCTGGGATTCGGAGGGGCGCGAGTATTTGGATTTTGTGGCTGGGATTGCCACCTGTGCGCTGGGTCATGCCCACCCGCAGATGGTAGAGGCGGTGACGACGCAAATCAAGAAGCTGCACCATGTTTCTAACTTGTATTACATTCCTGAGCAGGGGGCACTAGCTGAGTGGCTGACGGCAAATTCTTGCGCGGATCGAGCGTTTTTCTGCAACTCCGGGGCTGAGGCGAATGAAGGGGCCATTAAGCTAGCGCGTAAGTATGGCCATACTGAGTTGGGGATTGAAGCGCCGATTATCATTACAGCGCACGCCAGCTTTCATGGCCGAACGTTAGCGACAGTAACCGCGACCGGCCAGCCGAAGTATCAGAAAAACTTTAGCCCGCTGGTGCCGGGATTTCACTATGTGCCTTACAACGATATTGAGGCGCTGAAAGCGGCGATCGCGACCCTAGATGCCGATCAGCGTCAGGTCGCAGCAGTTATGCTAGAGCCCATGCAGGGAGAGGGCGGCGTTTGCCCCGGCAATCCGGTTTATTTCAAGCAAGTACGGCAGCTTTGTGACCAGACAGGAATTTTGCTGATTCTAGACGAGGTGCAGGTGGGCATGGGCCGCAGCGGCAACCTGTGGGGCTACCAAACGGTGGGGGTAGAGCCTGATATTTTTACCTCGGCTAAGGGCCTAGGCGGTGGGATACCGATTGGGGCGATTTTGACGAAAAGCCATTGTGATGTGCTTCAGCCAGGTGAGCATGGCAGTACGTTTGGCGGCAATCCTTTTGTCTGTGGGGTGGCGCTAAGAGTATGCGAAACGTTGGAGCGTGAGAATTTGCTGGCGAATGTGCGATCGCGCGGCAAGCAGCTTAGAAAAGGACTCAGAGCGATCGCTCAAAAATATCCCACCCTATGCACCAGCGTACGCGGCTGGGGGCTGATCAATGGCCTTTTGCTCAACCCTGATACAGACGTAGTAGCCCTAGATATTGTGAAAGCAGCGTTAGCCGAAGGGCTGCTGGTGATTCCGGCGGGCGCTAAAGTGGTTCGATTCATTCCACCTCTGATTGTGACTGAAGCGGAGGTCAATCAGGCTCTGGCTTTGGTCGATAAAACGTTGGGTCAGTTAGTTTGAGTTAAAGTTGAATCAACTCTTGCCGAATCAACTCTTGCCGAATCAACTCTTGCTGAATCAACTCTTGCTGAATCAACTCTTACAGTGCCGCTGTCACCAGTGCGCCGCGTTCGACCGTCAAAATCTGGGAGGCTTTGAGCCATTGCGCATCAAAAGCGCCCAGGTGCGTGGTAGTAATCAGCGTTTGAAACCGATCTTGAATGGTTTCGAGCAGCTGATTTTGTCGCTTCATATCCAGTTCGGCCAGTACGTCATCTAGCAATAGCAGGGGCGGTTCGCCAATTACGGCTTCGATTAGCTCTAATTCGGCTAATTTCAGCGAAAGTACGAGGGTGCGCTGCTGGCCCTGCGAGCCGTACTGCCGAGCGGGCGTTTCGTTGATTACAAAATCAATGTCATCGCGATGCGGGCCGACCAGAGAGGTGCGCTGATGGTATTCGGCCACAGCGCGAGACTGAATTTTTTCGAGAAAGGCTTGCTGAATCTCGCCAGGGTCGTCCGCGGTCGATGCGGTTGATTCTCCTACGTCTGCGGTGTTTGCTAAGGCCATGACGTTGGGCTGATAGCGAACTCGCAAAGCTTCGGTGCTGCCGCTAATGGCTTCGTGCCAGCGTTGAGCCAAGGGAGCGAGGCGGTGGATGACGCGCGATCGCCGTCGAATCACCCGCGTTCCAGTGATCGCTAGCTGAGCATCCCAAATTGCCATTTGAGTCCTGTCCAGATCGACCACCGCTGACTCTGAAACGGTTGAACTATCAGCCTGTTCGCTCTCCATCGTTTGCTTAATAAAGGCGTTGCGCTGCTTCAACGCTTGGTTATACTGCTGCGAAATATAGGCATAAAGCGGCTCTAGCTGAGTCAGCAACGTATCTATCCAGATTCTGCGCTCACCCGGCCCACCGCGTACCAGCTCCAAATCTAGGCTAGAAAACTGAACCGCATTCAGACTGCCTAAAAAATCCTGCTGACGCTTGAGGGTTTCGCCATTGCGCATAGCGATGCGACGACCGCCGTTTCTAAGTACGAGGTTAAGATCGCTTACGCCTAGTTCTCTTTGGACTTGGGCTTTGATTTGGCCTGTGGCGCTGCCATCGTGGATTAAATCGCGATCGCGACTCGTCCGGTGAGACTTCAGCGTCGCCAATAGCTCCACCGCTTCGAGCAAATTGGACTTGCCTTGAGCATTATCTCCCAGCAAAATCGTCTTCGGGGCCGTAAAAGCCACAGATTGACGGCTGTAGTTGCGAAAGTTCTGTAAATGGAGGTGCTGGAGAAACATAGTCACCAGTTTAGGCTAGGCTACAGCGACTCAGGAAAGAATTAGATGCCGCAGATATTGAGCGAATTCGGCTTCATAGCTTGGTCAGATCCTTGGTTGGCTTTGTTTGGCCTGCTGATTGCCAGCGCTATTGCCAATGCCGACTTTCATCGGCGATTTCAAGCGTCCATTCGCAGTGCCCCTCGGCTAGATCCGCTTGATTTACTCAATGCTTTAGACACTGAATCGTTTGGTGATACCAGCATTTCGCCCAGCCTTAGCGTGATTGTTCCGGCCTACAACGAAGCTGTGAATATCACCGACTGCTTAGCCGCTGTGTTAGCTAATGATTTGCCAGGTTCTGTCCAATTGCAGGTAATTGTCGCAGATGACGAATCGACAGATGAAACGAGCCAACTGGCGACCTTAATTGCCGAGACGGACGATAGAGTTTTGGTTTTTACGGTGCCACCGCGCCCTAGTGACAAACAGTGGCTCGGTAAAAACTGGGCTTGCGATCAGGCCGCACAAAAGGCAACGGGTGATTATCTGCTGTTTTTGGATGCTGATGTCAGGCTGAGTGAATGGGCCTTGAGTCGGGCTATAGCCAACGCTGAGCATTACCAAACCGACTTGCTGAGCTGCGCGCCCAAAGTTATCTATGGCTGCTTTTCTGAACAGCTTGTGCAGCCATTGATGGCGCTACTAATCGCCGTTGGCTTTAGCTTTGAAGGTATCAATGACCCAGGCTTACCCGATAAATCAGCCGCTGCTGGGCCTTTTATGCTATTTCGCAGCGCCGCTTATCGCCAGATCGGCGGACATGCTGCCGTTGCTAGCAATCCGGTGGAAGACTTTGCTCTAGCGCATGAAATCAAATCTCAGGGGCTGAAGCTGCGCTACGTGCTGGGCTTAGATATCGCCAGTGTCAGGATGTACCGCTCCTTTGGGGATTTGTGGGAGGGCTGGACAAAGAATTTTCATATCGCAGGCGGCGGTAATCTATTGCTGACGATCGCGGCGGCAGGAGCGATCGCGCTAGTTTTTGTGATGCCCTGGCTAGGGTTAATTGTTTCTGCTTTTGGCCTGTGGCTTGGGGCTCCTGCTGCGGGGTTAACCCTGCTGACGGCTGGGGTGGCATTAGCCCTTCAGATCTACATGCGCTTATCAGCTCGTGATGTTGTCGCTCAGCCGCTGCGGTATCTCTGGCTAGGGTGGTTGGGCGGCGGGCTAATTAGCGCGATCGCGTTGACTTCTGCCATCAAAACTGAGACTGGCTGGGGATGGACTTGGCGCGGTCGATCTTTGGCCAAAACATCTGCTCAAACATCTGTTTAGCCCGCTGCTAAGCACCCGGACAAGTGCCCGGCCAAAAATCTTTGAGAGCCTTGCAGCAAACCTGACAGCCGATGCTACAATACCTAAGCGAAAGCGTTGGGGTGTCGCCAAGTGGTAAGGCAGCGGGTTTTGGTCTCGCCATTCCTAGGTTCGAATCCTAGCACCCCAGTTATTGACCCAGTACAAGCGACTCAGCGCCGTATTGATACCCGTACTGATTGCGTAGTTAACAGGCGAGTTTGCGTTTAATCGGCTCGACTTCAAGGATTGCTAAACCGTGGAAATCCCCCAGACCTCTGTGAGTAACGCTCAATCAATGGCTGCGGGCTCTATTGCTAACGAGTCTAATCGCGTTATGAAAGATTCACTAGGCTATTCCACGGAGGCGATCGCCCGCGCTCAAAGGGCCGTGAGATGTTCTCCCTTTTATTACCGGCTACTGACTGAAATGCGTACCAATAGCGTCAGTGTCCCTACGATTGCTGAAGATAGCGGCATGTTGAAGGGATACACCCAAAAGCCACTTTCAGATGTTGCGACTGAAACAGAACTGCTCTGGCTAGTGGATGTTGGGATGCTGCGCCGAGAAGTCGATGGGCAAGGTCTCACTGATAGCTTTCGGCTAACCCCGCTGGGCCGTCAGCTAGTCGATCTTTGGCAATCTCAAGGTTGTCCGGACAGACGAGCTAACCTCGCGGATTACATAAAAAATGGAGTAATTCGGCGACTGCGTATTCCCGATTGGTTAGGCTAGCTGCTTGAGGCTTCGAGCGATCGCTTTCAGCTAGAGATATTGGCCAAAGATATGGTCAGAGATATGGCCTGAATACGCAATGTTTCCCTTATTTTTTGCCCATATCCTACCAAGTTTGGGTAATGTGAAGGATGTATAAGCATCGAGGAGAGCCTGTGGTGAAGTCAATAATGGTGGTGGGTACGACATCCCATGCGGGCAAATCCATGCTGGTCGCTGCCTTGTGTCGCATTTTAAGCCGCAAAGGCTGGCGAGTAGCTCCCTTTAAAGGGCAGAACATGGCCCTTAACTCCTATGTCAGCACCACTGGGGCAGAAATTGGCTACGCTCAGGCTGTGCAGGCATGGGCAGCGGGCGTACCACCTCAAGGTGAAATGAACCCAATTTTGCTAAAGCCACAAGGCGATCAGACCTCTCAAGTGATCTTAAAGGGTCGCCCGATTGGCACCACGACGGCAGCAGACTACTACAAAGACTTTTTTAGCATGGGCTGGCAAGCGATTCAAGAGAGCTTGGCGCGGCTGAGTCAGGAATTTGATTTGCTGATTTGTGAAGGGGCAGGAAGTCCGGCAGAAATCAACCTCAAGCATCGCGATTTGGCAAATATGCGCATTGCCACTTACTTAGAAGCGCCGACTATTTTAATCGCCGATATTGAGCGCGGCGGTGTGTTTGCACATATTGTCGGCACGCTAGAGCTGCTAGAGCCGGAAGAGCGGGCTTTAGTTAAAGGTATTGTGATCAATAAGTTTCGCGGGCAGCGCTCAATTTTGCAGCCCGGTATTGAGTGGCTAGAAGAGCGTACAGGCATTCCGGTGATAGGGGTGATTCCTTGGATTAATGAAGCGTTTCCAGCAGAAGATTCGCTGTCACTATTAGAGCGCACAGCCGTGAAGTCTCAGGCAGAGATTACGGTAGCAGTCATTCGCTTGCCCCACATTTCTAACTTTACTGATTTTGATGCGTTCGAAGCTGAGCCTTCGGTAGCTGTGAAGTACCTAAATCCGAGTGATGATTTGGGGTACCCAGATGCAGTCATTTTGCCAGGAACGAAAACGACGATTGCCGATCTGCTGGTATTACAACAATCGGGTATGGCTGAGGCTATTAGCCATTACGCAGGGGCAGGCGGAACGGTGATGGGCATCTGCGGTGGGTTTCAAATTATGGGGCAAATGCTGGCCGATCCCGAAGGGTTAGAAGGCCAAGAAGGCCGCTTTGATGGTTTGGGTCTGTTGCCACTACGGACGGTAATTACGCAGCAGAAAATAGCTAGACAGCGCACCGTAACTTCAAAGTATCCGCAAGAAGGGCTCCCGGTGATAGGGTACGAAATTCACCAAGGTCGGACTCAGCTTGTGCTGCCAACGGGTGAAGACACGAGCAATCCCTTTATGCCCATTTTCGATGATCGCAGTTTGGGCATTGTCGATGAGGCGCAGTCGGTGTGGGGCACGTATTTACACGGCATTTTTGACAATGGGCCTTGGCGGCGGGTTTGGCTGAATCGGCTGCGTCAGCAGCGCGGGCTCAAGTCTTTACCAACGGGCATTGCCAACTATCGTGAGCAGCGCGACAGTATGCTCAACAGTTTGGCGTCTACCATTGAAGAGTATGTCGATCTCGATCCAATTTTGTCTCGATGACTGGGCAAGATTAGATCATCTGTCAATGTTTATCCAGGTAGGTGGGTGACGCTCAGCACAGTTATTGTTTTGTCGTTAGCGGGTCTAGTTTCTGGTGTGCTGGCTGGCTTTTTAGGTATTGGCGGCGGGACGCTGCTAGTGCCTGTTTTAGTGCAGCTTGTGTTCGCGCCGGTGCAGGCGACAGCGACCAGTAGCTTGGCAATCTTGGTGACCTCTAGTGCAGGCAGCTTGCAAAATTGGCGGATGGGTTTTCTCAATTTGGAGCAGATTGTGCTGTTGGGGGCTCCGGCAGTCGTGACGGCGCTTTTGGGGACGGTTTTGGGCGATCGCCTCCCACCTGCTTTACTCCTCGCTGGCTTCGGCCTTTTACTATTAAGCAACCTCTATTTGGTATCACTCAAAAAACGAGTGGTTCTGAGCGCGCAGCTTCGAGATCCTCGCATGGGAACTGGCCCCGCGATTAACCCTGTGCTGGCTAGAATCGTTACCGGTGCGACCGCAGGCTTTATGGCCGGACTGTTTGGCGTGGGTGGCGGCGTAATCCTGGTACCGTTGCAGATTCTACTGCTAGGCGAAAGTATCAAATCAGCCGTACGCACTAGCTTAGGCGTGATTGTGATCACCTCCATTGCCGCTTGCGCGGGCCATGCGCTCAATCAAAACATTGATTGGGTAGCCGGGCTGATTTTGGGATTTGGAGGATTGATTGGGGTTCAGATCAGTACCCGATTTTTACCTAAGCTCAGTGACCAAACGGTGACGCAGCTTTTCCGGATTATGCTGCTGCTGCTCTCCGGCTACATCTTTTGGCAGGCGTGGCAGCTTTGGCAAGCCTCGTAAATCCGCCCAACCCAGCGAAGAGGTTAGGGTTTCAAGATTAGGCCAATAAAATTAAGCCAGTAAAGCTTCGGCTAAAGCAATGTCAAAATAACGGGCTCCGTGCGCATTCCCAGCAATGACTTGAAAGGGCACGTTGGGTTCGCCAAAGTCGCTGATTACCAGCGTAGCTTTCGCAAAGTCTTGCTGTCGGGTGTAGTCGTTGACAGTGACGATGGTTTTGAGACCGCTTTGAGTCGCTGATAGCAGACCATTATTGGTATCTTCAAAGCCTAGACAGTTTTCAGGGGGCAGCTTCAGGTGCGCTAGGGCGTATTCAAAAATGTCGGGGGCGGGTTTTTTCTGAGGAACCATATCTCCTGCGGCAATCACGTCAAACCAGTTTAGGCTGTCAGCTCCAAGGGTATTTTCAAGCAAGGCTTGAACATTGGCCGGGGTAGTGGTGGTGGCAATCGCCAATCTGACGCCTTTGGCTCTCGCTTCGTTCAGCAGCCGTTCTACGCCAGGGCGTAAAGGAATTTTGCCTGCTGCTGCGTACTGCTTGTAATAGGTGGTTTTGGTAGCGTGCAAATGCTTAATGAATTCGGTGAGATCGGCAAATCCGCTAGGCAGCACAAAATTGGGCTGCGACTGCTGAACGTAGGCGAGAATGCGCTCTTTACCGCCAGAAATTTCTAACAGAGCGCCGTACAGCGCTTCTGACCATTGCCAGTCGAGCCCAGCGTCGGCAAAGGCTTGGTTAAAGGCAGGCCGATGACCGTCGCGTTCGGTTTCGGCGAGGGTACCATCGACGTCGAAAATCAGGGCTTTTAGCTGAGCGGTTGAAGAGGCCACGCGATCGCTCCCAAAAAAATAGCGTCAAAACAAAATAGTTCGGCCTGATCGTACCGCTAAAAGGGCCTTTATCTTTTCTTTACACAGCAGCCTTGGTCGCTATCCCTTGGTAAAAATAGCCCATGACCTTGGGCAGCTTAGGCGCATAAAATTCTTTGACTTCAACTTGATCAAACACCTCATTGACCAGATCGGCAATCGGGCGATTGAGATGGCAGCCATCAGCGACGATGCGCTGTACAGGCGTCAGCCGATTTTGCCAGGTTTGAATGCCCAAATCGGTGCTGAGCCCGTGCTCGATAAAGAAAAATCGGCCACCGGGCTTGAGCACTCGGTAGGCTTCGCTCAGGGCCTGGTGAACGTTAGCAATGCTACACAGCGTCCAAGTGCAGACCACATCGTCGAAGCTAGCATCAGCCATCGGCAGATTTTCACCGCTGAGAGTTTTGGTGTTGACAGCAATTGGGCTAGCGTCAATGCGCTTTTGAGCGATCGCTCCCATTCCCCCATTCGGCTCAACCGTCGTCAGCGACGTGACGCTAGCCGGATAATGGGGCAAATTCAAGCCGGTGCCAAAGCCAATTTCCAACACGTCTCCGTGCAGATCTTTTAAAAGCTGCTGCCGGTAGCTCGTCATCGATTCTGAAGACATGCTCAGCTCTAGCAGCCGAGGAAAAATTAGCTGTGAATACAAGCCCATAATCTATCGCTCCAAAAAATCTGAGGGACTGAGAGTCGAGGGTGGTGGCGAAGCCTTTCAAATCGATTCTGAGGCAATCGCGCCTAAAACGTCACGTAATCCGCCAATAGCCCCTAGCGCCTATTCCCTATTGCTGGAACTTCTGCTAGCGTTTTAACTTGCATCACAATCAACTCCTCAGCATCCATCACCATTCAGGCAAATCTATGGCGGCACTTAAAGGGCGAAGTCTTCTGAGCTTAGCGGATCTCACCACCGATGAGATGCTTCATTTACTGGATACCGCTACCCGCATTAAGTCGGGAGAAATTAATCCTCAATGCCCCCAAAAAATCTTGGGCCTCGTCTTTAAAAAAGCTTCAACCCGCACTCGCGTTAGCTTTACCGCAGCCATGTATAAGCTAGGCGGCCAAGTAATTGATCTCAATGCCAATCTCACCCAAATTGGTCGAGGCGAACCGACTGCCGACACCGCCCGCGTATTAAATCGCTACCTAGACGTGCTGGCCATTCGCACCTATGCCCAGAGTGAAGTTGAAGATTTTGCCCATCATGGCAATATCCCTATCATCAACGCCCTCACCGATTTAGAGCACCCTTGCCAAATCCTGGCCGATTTGCTCACCGTTCAGGCGGAATTCGGCAACTGTAAAGGGCTGACTATGACTTATTTAGGAGATGGTAACAATGTCGCGCATTCTCTCATTTTAGGCTGTGCCCTAGTAGGGATGAATGTCCGCATCGCCACCCCTGAAGGCTACGAGCCAGATAGTGACATCGTTAAAAAAGCCGAAGCGATCGCTCAAGGGCGCAGCGAAGTGGTCATTACTCACGATGCCAAAGCTGCCGTGTCAGGAGCCCATACCCTTTACACCGATGTTTGGGCCAGCATGGGCCAGGAAGAGTTGGCCGAAAAGCGAATTCCTATTTTTGAGCCCTATCAAATTAATGCCGCGACCTTGGCAATAGCTGATCCCCAAGCCATTGTGCTGCACTGCTTACCGGCTCATCGGGGTGAAGAAATTACCGCAGAGGTGATGGAGGGCACACAATCTCGGATTTGGGATGAGGTAGAAAACCGAATGCACGCTCAGCAGGCGCTGTTAGCGGCAGTTTTGGGTGCCGTTTAGCCAGACTTGATAGAGTCCTAAGTCTTTGGCTGTGCGGTTTTAGCAAACTGCATAGCAATTAAGCTCAGTAACACCACCCCTAATAATCCAGCCAGTGGGTTACTGTCGATGCCTGTGACCCATTCCGGCACCAGCCCGGTGTATTCGCTCAACCCACCAACGTTAACAATGTAGTAGCCCCAAATTAAACCTGCATGGAGGCCGATGGGGTAACCGAGCCGGGTGGGATTTTGGCCTCTGGTAGAGCCGGTTGGCGATCGCCTTGCCCACACCAGCGCCACACCCAAAGCCACCAGCCCAAAAAACTGCGGAAACGTGCGCACAATCTCGGCCCACGGTTTAATAAAGTGAGTGAGTGCAAAAAACAGCGCGCACATTGCTAGCGATGCCTTCGAGCTGTAGTTTTTCTCAAGTTCTGCCAGCAGCCAGCCACGAAACAGCGTTTCTTCGGCAAAGCCAACCGCTAGCGCCATCAATAAGCCTTCTAAAATAAATCGAGCTAATTGCGGATCAGGCGCTACCGGCGTAGCCCAGCCTAGCAGCGTTTCTAAGCCAAACAGCCCAAACACTCCTAGCACTCCAATTACGAGTGCCAACACTAAGTCACGCGCCGTTTGCAGTTGAAAAATTAGCCCGCAGCGCTGAAATGGCCGGGGCCAATGGTGAATGCTATAGCCCCACCGAGGCAATCCCCACAAAAAGCCTGCGTATAAAAGCACGAGCGCTAAAATGCTGGTGAATCCGGGGTGATTCAAGGCATTACCGAGCCAAGAGAGGGCTAAGAAGAAAGGTAGCCAAGCAATTAGCAGCAAACCCAAAAATACCGCTATTCTTCGCCAAGCACCTTGATCTCTAATCCAAGCGCCTAATCGTGTTTCTAGTCGCTTTTTTGCCCGTTCTTTGTCAGATGAGCCCACAGCAAACCGCTCTTTTTGATTGATTAAATCGTTAATCGTCCGGCTCAATAGTACTGGTTAGACCTTTGCTACAGAGCGTTTCGCAGTAAAACTCAGCATGTTCTAGCTCGCAAATAATTACCAGCCCTTTGCCTGAGTTGTGAGCCTGCATCATGATGTCAATCGCTTGCGGCGCGGTCAGTGCAGGCACTGTCTGCACCAAGCATTCAACCACGTATTCCATGCCATTAAAGTCGTCATTATGCAGCAGCACTCGGTATCTAGGCGCTATTTGACGATCTGTAGAAAGGACGGTTTTTTCAATGGTTCCAACAGAGGTCGGCATAGTAATTTAGTTGCTCCTTGCACGATAGTTCTTGCACGATAGCGAATGGTACCAGCGAATGCTACCTAGCCCAGATCGCAAGCAGATGTCTCAAGATTTTATCGTCAGAATTTATTTCTAGCCCATCTCATTGGCAGATGTTTTGCCACCAAGCCCAATACCTGCAAAAAGATAACTAAATATCTGCAAAAAGATGTCTGAAAGAGGTACTCAAAAGGGATGCTACGATGAGCATGAACAAAAAATCCAAAAATCTTAATATAAAATATATCTTAGAAAAAGTAAAACAACCATTTTTACAGGCTTGCTCTTAACGGGTGCTTATAATCCTGCTGTTCTTAATCAATGACGCGCGCTAGATCAATGACGGGCGCTAGTTCTCCATTTCATTTAATATTCCTGCTATCTCAACAACTATGAGCGCTGTTCCTTCGCAAATTCTTTATTTAGAGCATGGATCTATGCGGCTCTACGCCGAGGCTATTCAGATAGTGGCCAGTCGTCACCTCTGCTGGGCCAGACCTACGCTGTTGATTCGAGGGTTACCCGACAGCACTCAAAGCCTACGCCAAGAGGCGATCGCTGCGGCTGTGCAAAATCCTGAGCGTTCCAAACTCCACCTCTACGATCTAGAAGGTGGCCCTGACCTCATTTGGCCGCTTAATCTATTTCAAATTGCTTGTGATATTGACTTTTTCTCATTGCTGATCAGAATCAAGATGAGTTCTGAGAATATTTCCTATCACCATCGCAGCCGCCAGCTCAATGATTTTATCCGCAGCTTTTGGCATTCTGATAGCAGCGCTTTCTCCTCCTCTGAGCTACCTTCTTTGGATGCTCAATGAGGTCAGCACTAAAAAATCAGCACAAAAAAAGGCGGACACCTAAGGGCACAACACTGCATCCAGATGCATTTGGATTTTGGTTTCCAGCAGGCTATTAACTGCCTGTCATCTATCAGCCATCGCACTCAGCCTACTGTGCCTATATTTGATGTGGCCACTCCTGACTTCACCGAAATCTAGAGCCCTGATATTAAAGTTACTTATTCGCCTTTGAATAAACCGGCTTCTACAAGCATCTTTTTTACCCAGCCACCAAAATTTATGTCTTTTTACGCTTGACATTTTTCGTTTAGAGAAAAAAGGAGAAAATCTCAATCTAGTATTTTATGAAACATAAATTTGTGGCGAGGCAAAAATCAGCTCAATCTATCTAATAAGTAGCCTTAGGCACAATTTAACGGCAAGAGATTTCTATCTACTGTGTGCAAAGTTATACCGTGACAGATAGGGAGACAAAACAATAAAAGACTATCTAAATAAAATATAAACAGTCTAAATAAAAGACAACCAGTTGTTGATTAGCTTTAATCAAGTCCTGATAAAGTATTATCTGTTTCATTCTTAAAGCCGACATTCCGTACTTCCAATTGGCACATTGGGTATTTAAACGAAGCAATAAGAATCACAGCCATTTTTTCTAGCATGGTTCTCAATAGTTAACCTTAATTGAGAATTTTTATGACTTAGTTCATTTGAACTGCTAAGCCATGAAAGTCTTTCCAAGACAGGGCTCTATCATTAATACCTGAGTGTGACACTTCAAAGGGCGCAATGTGGGATCTAAAATTCTGGCAGGCATTTGCAGATAACTCTACAAACAATCCCTATTTAACCGGTGCAAGCTGACGAACGTCGCTTACCTGTCCAGTCACTGCCGCTGACACTACCATTGCCGGACTCATCAGCAGCGTGCGTCCCGAAGCTGAGCCTTGTCGTCCTTTAAAGTTTCGATTAGAAGAAGACGCGCTGATTTGTGTGCCTTCTAGCTTATCGGGGTTCATTGCTAGACACATCGAGCAACCCGGCTCACGCCATTCAAAGCCCGCCTCGACAAAAATTTTATCGAGCCCTTCGCCTTCGGCCTGCGCCTTTACCCGTTCCGAACCCGGCACCACAAAAGCTTTCACCCCGTTCGCTACATGGCGACCTTTGGCCACATTCGCCGCTTCCCTTAAATCGCTGATGCGGCCATTTGTGCAGCTCCCGATAAAGCACACGTCAACTTTGACGCCTGCAATCGGCTGACCTGGCGAAATCTGCATATATCGATAGGCTTCTTCGGCAATTGGCCTCTCATCTTCGGCCATCGTTTCAGGCGTGGGAATGGTTTCATTGATGCCAATGCCTTGCCCTGGGGTAATTCCCCAAGTGATGGTCGGGGTAATTTCTGCGGCCTCAAAGCTAACGATATCGTCATAAACGGCATCGGCATCGCTGCGCAGACTCTGCCACCAAGCTACTGCCTGCTCCCAATCGCTACCCTGCGGCGCAAAATCACGCCCTTTGATGTAGTCGTAAGTCGTCTGATCAGGATTGACATAGCCGCACCGGGCTCCGCCCTCAATCGACATATTGCATAGCGTCATCCGGCCTTCCATTGAAAGGCTCTCAATCGCGCTTCCGGCAAATTCGTAAGCGTAGCCAACACCGCCTTTAACGCCGAGCTTACGGATAATGTGCAAAATCACATCTTTGGCGTATACGCCTACGGGCAATTCTCCGTTTACTTCAATGCGGCGGACTTTTAGCTTGGCCAGAGCTAAGGTCTGTGAGGCCAGCACGTCGCGCACTTGGCTGGTGCCGATGCCGAAGGCGATCGCTCCAAAAGCCCCATGCGTCGAAGTATGGCTATCGCCACAGGCAATCGTCATGCCCGGCTGCGTCAGCCCCAGCTCAGGGGCAATAACATGCACAATGCCCTGATTGCCCGATCCCACATTAAAAAAACGAATCCCATGCGCTTGGGTATTGGTTTCCAGCGCCGCCATCATCGTCTCTGCCATTTCATCGGCAAAGGGCCGCGCCTGATTTTCAGTCGGCACAATGTGATCGACTGTGGCCACCGTGCGCTCAGGGTACATGACCTTTAGCTGCCGCTCATTCAGCATCGCAAACGCCTGCGGGCTGGTCACCTCATGGATCAGATGCAGACCAATAAATAGCTGAGTTTGGCCAGAAGGCAACGTGCCCACGGTATGTGCGTCCCAAACTTTATCAAACAGGGTGCCGGTACTCATAGCGATCGCGCGGTCGTCAAACCAATGAAAAATTACAGCGTAACCAGTTCTTTATAGTAAACTATGGCCCCTGTCTACGGCCATCAGCGCTCAATCCTCGCTTAAATCTCAACAGTACTTTAAAGCAGTTTTTAATAGCGCTCCCTCTCTCCTGCGCGCTTTCTCCCCTGGCGCTCCCCACTTTCTGGATGCAACCGATCCCCAACGGGTTTCCCCCTGCCCCAGCGCCTCAACAATCCTGCTAAATTAGGATTACGTTGCTTGTAAAAAGCCTATGAAAGTCGCCTTATTGCTACTTATCAAGGGATATCGACAGCTTATTTCACCGCTGTTTCCGCCCGTCTGCCGGTTTGAACCGACCTGTTCTTGCTATGCCATGGAGGCCGTTGAGCGATTTGGCCCCTGGCAAGGCAGTTGGCTCGCCGTTCGTCGGATCACCCGCTGCCATCCCTTTCATCCCGGCGGCTACGATCCCGTGCCCGACTTCCGAAAATCAGAGCCCGCTAACTTAACCCGCAACCCTAAGTAGTTTTGGCCAGCCGTTTTAGCTACATTAGGTTAGCTGCATTAAGCTGCATGGATTGTCTTTGTATCCCCAATTGCTCACCGCCGCTGCTCACCGCTGCGATCTTCATATCTTTCACACCTTAAGGTCTGTAAAGCAGATCTGCTGCCCCTATGAAAAAATTCTACGTCCTTGATACCAATGTGTTGCTGCATGATCCTAATGCGCTTCTGAGGTTTGAGGACAACGATGTGGTTTTACCCATTACCGTCATTGAAGAGCTGGATCGCTTTAAAAAGCGGCCCGAAGAAACGGGGCGAAACGCCAGACAAACCTCTCGAATGTTAGACGGGCTCAGACAAAAAGGTAGCTTAACCGAAGGCATCGAACTTGCGAATGGCGGGCGAATTCGAGTTGCGCTGTGTCACCGGGAAACGCTCGACAATCTCCCCGCAGAACTCTACAGCGGTGGTGGCAGCGGCGATGGCGGTGACAATGCGATTTTGGCGGTGGCGCTAGAGGTCAAGCAGCAGTGCGACTGCCCCGTAGTGATGGTGAGTAAAGACACCAACATGCGGATTAAAGCCGACACGCTAGGGCTCACGGCTGAAGACTATGAAACTGACAAAATAGATGTAGACGATCTCTACACGGGCATGGGTGAAGTGCTGGTCAGCCCTGAGCAGATGAACGACCTGTTTCAATCGGGCAATCAGAGCGCTGAAGCATTTCCGCAATTGAGCAAGCGATCGCCGAACCAAGCGCTGACGCTGATTGATATCAATAATCCATCGCATACAGCACTGGCGACACTGCGCCCGGATGGACAGCTAGTACCGTTGCCCAAAATTCCTTACAGCGGTGTTTCACGGATTCATGCGCGCAACCGAGAGCAGCGCTTTGCTCTGGCGCTATTGCTGAATGATGCGATTCCGCTGGTGACGTTGGTGGGTAAGGCGGGGACAGGGAAAACATTGTTAGCGATCGCCGCTGGCCTGCAAAAAGTAGCCGAAGAAAAGCGCTACACCCGCCTGCTGATCTCGCGCCCGGTAATGCCGATGGGCAAAGACATCGGCTATCTTCCTGGCGATATGACCGAAAAACTCACTCCCTGGATGCAGCCGCTTTACGACAACTTTGATCTAATTTTCAATACTCAAGACGGTGCCGACAAGCCTGATCACTGGCGACGCGGCCACGAAGAGCTCATGGACTTAGGCTTACTACAAATCGAAGCGCTCACCTACATTCGCGGGCGCACCATTCCCAAACAGTTTTTCGTCATCGACGAAGCCCAAAACCTCACCCCCCACGAGGTCAAAACTATCCTCACCCGCGCTGGCGAAGGCACCAAAATTGTCCTCACGGGCGACACGGCCCAAATTGACAACCCCTATGTGGATGCAGCTAGCAATGGCTTGACCTATGTGATTGAGCGCTTTCGCAATGAACCCTTAGCGGGCCACATTACCCTCTATCAAGGCGAACGCTCTGATTTGGCCGCTAGAGCCGCCTCATTGCTGTGATGGCAGCAGACCCAAATTTAGGATCTCTCAGCCTAGACGGGTATGGCGTGAGCCGTAATTATTGGGAATGATTATACAAATGTTTCTTTTGATAGCAGGTCTGTTATCAGTCCGTCAGTATCAGGCTAAGCACGATTCGCCCACACAGTCATTGCTGTAGCCCCTCTATACAGGCAAAATTTACAGTTGCTCACTTTAGCCAAAGAATAAAGAAACATCAAACCAGTGCTAGTCTTTCTTGACATCCGTTATCAATTGAAAGTATAAGGATAGTAACAAAAAAGCAGCCGCTCATCGCGAGTTGCTGCGCTTGAATGGCACTGAAATGTCAGAGGAGATTTGAAGGGCCGCTCCATACAAAAAGATTCAGTTCAGAAAATTAGTTCAGCATGACCAACGTATCGTTAGCAAGGAAGTGATCTAGGTGGTAAGCGCGCTCTTCTGTTTTGAGCAAAATGCCTTCGTATAGATAGCGAGTTGCTCTGTCGCCCAAGCTTTCGGCTTGCGCTGCATTGCGTCGCAAAACCTGAATAATGGCCTGTTCAGCGCGTAAGTCATTAGCCACCATTTGCCGACAGCCATAAATGCCATCGGGCTCTTGCTCAAAGCAACACAAATTAGCCAATGTGGCAAAGCTAGCCACCGGTACACCGCCTAGTCCATCTAAGCGCTCACCGAGGTCATGCACATGCCCTTTGGTGGCATCGTAGCTTTCTTCAAAGAACTGATGCAGCGAATAAAACTCCGCTCCTTCGACGACAAAGTGATGCTTTTGGTACTGAATATATACGCCCTGCATACTAGCAAGGGCAATATTTAAGCCTTCGCATACGGGTTCGGTAACGGTTTTTTCTAGCAGGATGGCATTGTCAGCGACTTGGCCAAAAGGAGTAATTACAGCAGAGGAAAGAGCCATAGTATTCGAGCCTTGTTATTGAGTAAGTATGTGACTGAGCGCAGTTCTTAAAGCTATCTAAAAGTGAAGCTGATTTTGATAGATTTGCTCAAGTCCGTCAATGTCATTGTATCTGATAGAAAAAGCCTTAAACCATTGATTTTATTAGTATCTTAGCCAATTAGCCTGATACGAATTCTCAATAGAGGTGAGGTTAAGCAACCTTCAATAACGGCCAGTGACCCCACCTGAAAGAGACAGGATCAACCGTACTTACTAGGTTATAGCGCATACCTTAAAAACCGCTGCAAATTGCTGGAAATATATTGTGGGAATGCATTATTGAAATTGTCTTCTAGTTATATTGACTGCTTATATTGACAATAGTTAACAGTTCAACTGGGTCTATGCCATTTTTCTTATGTAGCTTACTAAAATTTTTTCTTAATAGCTACTAGCAGTCTGCGGCGTAGTTGTTGCCGCCAAGCTTTTCAAGAGATAGCTATCAGCCGCTATGGCAAGTGTAAGGATGGTCTATTTGAGTGCTTTCTATTTGAAAATAGCTTCTATTTAAAGGTTTTTAGCCGTTCATTGTCGCCCATTTATCTTTATCAGTCGGAGTTTTTTAAGTGTCCATTTCTAACGCTTTTTCGTCTTCTCAGATGCCACCAAGCGATTCACCAAGCGATTCGCTAAGTCCGAATTTAATCGCGAATGCAGCGGCGGTTGTTGGTCGAGCGGTTTCTGTTCACTGTGAAGATCGCTGGCAGGTCTATCATCGTCTTCAGGATCTAGAAATAGACTGCCAGTGCCAAAGCTTTCAGCCGCTTCAGGTTCAAATCACAACGCCTACCCAAGCGATGCAGCTATGGAGCATTGTCAAACGCATTTCTGAGCCGCGAATTGTGCAGATTGATAGGCTCAAGCAAAGCTGGCTTAAGCCTTGTGCCAAACGGTGAAACTGGCAGCGATCGCTAAATCCCCCGCTCACAGCATTGCCGCGACTTCATACATAGCCGCCGTCACCTGCTGCAACTCATCCGGCTCAATAATATAAGGGGGCATCGTATACAGCAGTTTGCCAAAGGGTCTTAGCCACACGCCGCGATCTACAAACTGCGGCTGCACCCGTGCCATATCCACCGGCTGATGCAGCTCGATTGCGCCAATGGCTCCGAGCACACGCACGTCTTTAACAGCTTTTAGGCTACGGCAAATCGCCAGTTCGGCCTTTAGCTGCGCTCCAATCGCCGCAATCTTAGCGGGCCAGTCATAGCTTTCTAATAGGCGCAAATTCTCTAAAGCCACCGCGCAGGCCAGCGGATTGCCCATAAACGTAGGCCCGTGCATAAAAACGCCCGCCTCGCCGCTAGCAAACGTTTTGCTGATATGAGTGGTCGTCAAGGTCGCAGCTAGCGACATAAAGCCGCCCGATAGCGCCTTGCCAACGCACATAATATCTGGCGAAATGCCTGCATATTCACAGGCAAACAGCTTGCCAGTGCGGCCAAAGCCTGTGGCGATTTCATCGAGAATTAGCAGCACATTGTATTGCTTGCACAGTTCACTGGCGCGACGCACATACTCAGGATGATAAAAGCGAACGCCGCCCGCATTTTGCACCACCGGCTCAAAAATGGCCGCTGCAATCTGTTGATGATGCGCTTTGAGCAGTGCCTCGAAGCTAGCAATGTCTTTTTCTTGCCAAGGCTGATCGAAACGAATTTGAGGCACATCGGCAAAGTATTGTTTTGCTAGCAGCCCGTTAAATAAAGGGTGCATTCCATTTACCGGATCGCACACGGACATGGCAGCAAAGGTATCGCCGTGATAGCCACTGCGCAGCGTGAGAAATTTGTGCTTATGGGGCTGAGCCCGGTTGTGCCAGTATTGCACCGCCATTTTCATTGCGACTTCTACCGCGACCGATCCTGAATCTGAAAAGAAAACGTGCTGTAGCGGCTCAGGCGTAATTTCTATCAGCTTGTGAGCGAGTTCTACCGCAGGCCGGTGCGTGAGTCCGCCAAACATCACATGAGACATTTTCTCCATTTGACGCTGAGCGGCTTGGTTCAATCGGGGATGGCTGTAGCCGTGAATGCATGTCCACCAAGAAGAGATGCCGTCAATGAGCGATCGCCCATCTTCCAACTCAAGCCGCACGCCCTTTGCCGAGCGCACTGCAAACACTGGCAAAGGGTTCGGCATGGCTGCATAAGGATGCCATACATGTTGACGATCAAGCGCAATCAGGCGATCTACCGTATCCATAAAAACAGGCGTAGCCAGAACATTCAGGACACTTTAACGTTTAAGGACGGGCCTCAGTGCGATCGCAGATTCTGATGAAGGTCTCATTAAATCTTAAAACCTTTGAGAATCATATAGTGAGCCACCAATCGAGGCACGCTTTTCCTACAGTTCCAAAAGGTCTGGATTTCAGAGCAAACCCCCGCCGATTTTTCTTTCTGAGCGGCTTGAGAAGGGTGGTCGCGCTTTCTTACCTGTGTCAGAAGCACTGGTTTTTGACACGGCAATTTATTTATACCGCGTCCGCTCCATGCAGTTGTTATGCAACGCTGAGTGGTCGGATTTTGCGAATATCCTTCTCAATCGCCTGTGCCGTATCCCATAGATCGATTGCCCGTTGTGCATTCAACCAGAACTCAGGCGAATTTCCGAAGAGTCTTGCAAGCCGCAGAGCCATCTCTGGACTCACGGCTCTACGCTCGAGGAGCAGTTCATTAATTGACTGCCGGGAAACTCCGACGGATTCCGCCAAGCTTGAGACAGTCAATTCATAATCGGGCAGGAAATCCTCTCGCAGCATCTCGCCCGGATGAGTTGGTCTACGCTTTATACCTGTGTTTTGAATGCTCATTTGTTTCACCGTACTTCAATGATAGTCACAGATTTCTACATCATAAGCATCGCCATCAACAAACCGAAAACAAATCCGCCACTGATCGTTAACTGAGATGGAATGCTGACCTTTTCGGTTACGCTCTAGCGCATGTAGCCGGTTCCCCGGCGGAACCTTGAGGTCTTCCAAGCTTATTGCCAAGTCTAAATACTCAAGCTTCCGGGACGCACGCTTAGCGATTTCCGGCGGCAATCGTTTGCACTTGCCTGTGGCATATAGTTCTTGGGTACGTCGATCTGCAAATGTCTTAATCACAGACATGATCGTAACGAATCACGTGACACACGTCAATAACCTCTGCCATGACGCATAACGCCGCGCTCACCGGCGGCAATGAAGCGCAGCGGAATTGCCGTCCGAGTGCAGCGCTTTGTTATGCCTATTATTGATTTACCAATTACGTTCACTACAAGGACTCCTTCGATTTTTTGATTTTTTCTTCCAATATTTCAATCTCTTTGATTAATTCTTTTTGTGTATCAATAGATGGGACATTAATGATTAATCCTTTAATTCTTGCTATTGAAGCGCGATGAGTCCTTGAAAAACGTACACTTAATCCCAGGGTTATTTCATTCTAAAGAGAGATTTGAGCAAATCAAGTCCCTGTCCGGCTTTGCGTTGAGCTTGAGCCATATTGTCAAAGCCGTGGTCTCGGTACAAATTGAGGGATAGATTACGAGCTAGTGCAAAGTTGTTGGG
>JBGTIK010000226.1:0-8428 GCA_041745715.1 Phormidesmis sp. | reverse complement strand
GTGATTCAGCGGTTGTGAATCCAAATTCGGGTGCTTTGGGCCTTGGACAGGTGCTTCCAGATAACCTCGCAGGCGACGGTAAGGGTTGGGATTTTGAGGCACTAGGCCGTGACCTGTCGCCCTCTGAGTTTTTAGCTGACCCAGATGCACAGACTAAAATCATCAATCATCAGCTCTCCAAAATTCACGATGAGCAGCTAGCTGCGGGTAAGTCTGAAGATGATGCCATCAGGCGCACGGCTGCAACTTGGTACAGCGGACAAGCCGACCTTGCCGACGATGCGACGCCGCAGCCTTACGGGAGCGGCAGCTACCCCAGCATCAAAGACTATGCCGATGAAGTGCTCAATCGGGTGCATCAGATGCGACTCAAGCAATTAGACAGGTAAGCATTGTGAGTAGGAAAGCGCTTTTTGAACTGTATGAACTTGCCATAGCCGCCGAAGCGGGCGATCGCCCAATCAGAAGAGGAAACAGCAGAATGATTCACCCACTGATAAACCGACTGCCACCGCCCATGCGCTATCTCGCTGCTCTCCTATTCCATTTTGTTGCCATAACCACCCAGCGCACTCCGCCCGCTCATTTCCTATCCGCCGCTGTTGCGATTCCGTTAACTGTCGCGACTTCCGTGTGGCTGCTGTCTTTCGTAGCTTGGCTGCTGCCTTACCTGCTGGCTCTACTTTCAGGCTTCTATGTGGCTTTAGCTGCGATCTCATTTATCACAGGACTACATCTAGATAGTCCTGATAGTCCTGTGGGGTCGGGCCGAAGTATACAATGGCCGTTCGATTTTGGTTCTGACGTCCTGGAGGCATGGCTTTCGCTCTTTTTGAGGGATGCTCCAGGCTAGTGCAATTAACTGGCCCTGTCACTAGGCACTAATTTTAGATCTACCTGCTGATTGATTGTAAAAGTAACCCAGAAAATTCTGCTGATGAATGTTGTACAGCCGACTCTGAAGATCAATGGCTGAGCGTAACAGAGGGTCTCGGTATTTAGACATTAGAGCAGCTGTCTGAGCTTCACGCGATTCGGTTTCGCGCTGTTTTGCTAGTTGGTCAGTCAGCTTAGCAATCCGAGTCTGTCCATACAGGCTCATAATCGCACTCGCAACCGCCACAACTGCTGAAATGATGGAGGTAACAACTTCAGGCTTCATCATAATAAACTAATCGCTATCACAACTCGCGCTATTGGTAAGATCAACTAGTTCAGGTTCTACCTCAATCAGAGTAGCGCCCGGAATACTCTGAATAACGTTCGATATTGTGTTACCAACAGCATCCTGGGCCGATTTTGCTTTACGGTCAAACATCAGCGCAATCGACCCTTTTCGTCCAAGGCCAATCGAAGCGTCATCACAACCATAATCCCAAAGTGCCTTCTCATAGATTCCAGGATCTTCATCCACCCTCTCAAGCGAGAAAGTCAGCGTAAATTCATATGTCTTCATTGCTCACTCGCAGTGAAGCGAGTGAGCAATAGGCTGGTAGCTCACTAATTATTTTGTACAACCCGGCTTCGGCATAATCCCATTCGATGTTTTCGTTCTCAAGCAGCAGCC
Source organism: Phormidesmis sp. (assembly GCA_041745715.1). Taxonomy (GTDB): domain Bacteria; phylum Cyanobacteriota; class Cyanobacteriia; order Phormidesmidales; family Phormidesmidaceae; genus Phormidesmis. The sequence continues at coordinate 6,861 of JBGTIK010000226.1, read as the reverse complement.
CACAAGGACTGACCTCTAAATCCCTAAAGTCTGCTTCTGTTGCCTGAATAAGGACTGGGAATCTTTCAATCGGAATAAAGCCTTTTGTCCCATCTTGAAACTCAATGTATAAGCTACCTGATTCGTACCGAGCATACACAATGTCCCAGTGATTCTGTGTATGAGCAATAATCTTGCCTTCAAACGCTGTATTTACGGTCATTGTGCTTTATCCGTTAATTTCTTTCCACTTGTCCCATGCTTCATCACGCCGCTGATTCAAATATGAGATCAAATCGTTGATCTGTGATGTTTTGATTTTACCGCTGACAATTTCGGTATCACCAAATTCTTTTCCATAGTTGTCTGAGCTTCCATCTTCTGCTTTTCCTAAGAAAACGATGATCTCCCATTCAGGGCGCTTTTGAGCAGGACGAACATGCACATGTGCTGGATCGTGGTCATTTGACCACATACGGTACTCCACGCCAGCGTATCTAAAAATTACAGGCATGTTCTTTCCATGCAACTACGGCATAGTGTAACCGCTTGCCTGAGCCTGTTCTCGTATCGCCTCAATAATCTGACTATTGGCTTTGGGGAAAGGGTACTGGTCGATTTCATCGAGGGTGACCCATTTTACTTCGTCGCTTTCGAGAGGTTGAGGGTCGCCACTGAGATGTTTGCAGTTAAAAACGTTGAGGGTGACTTTGAAATGGGTGTAGGCATGTTCGATGGTGATAAGTCGGGTGCCAACTTCAATTTCAATGCCTAGCTCTTCTTTAATTTCGCGGCTGACGCAGTTTTCAACGCTTTCATTGGGTTCAATTTTACCGCCCGGAAATTCCCAAAGCCCACCGAGTAAGCCTGCTTGCTTGCGGCGATCAATTAAAATGCGGCCCTGGTCGTCGGTGATGACAGCGACACCGATTTGCTTGTGTGGCAGCGGCTGGCGAGGTGAGGTCATAGGAAAGTCGTTGACAGCATTTTGATTGTACGCGGCGCAGTGGGTTTGCCAAGGGCAGAGCAGACAAGCAGGGCGATGACGAGTGCACACCGTTGCGCCCAAGTCCATAATCGCCTGGTTAAAGTCTCTGGGCTGCTGAGGGTCTAGCAGTTGCTCGGAAAGTGCCCAGAGCTGGGAAAGGGCCTGATTGGGCACTGCCGGTAAGGTAACAAGGCGGGCAAGCACTCGTTTTACATTGCCATCGAGAATGGCGGTGGGCAGGTTAAAAGCGGCGCTGAGGATGCCGCCTGCGGTGGTGCGGCCAATGCCGGGAAGCGCTAAAGCACCCATTAAACTCGGCGGAAACTCACCGCCATACTCAGCCATCACCTGCTGAGCTGCCCGATGTAAGTTTCTAGCTCTGGCATAATAGCCTAGCCCTTCCCACAGCTTGAGCACCGTTTGCTGATCTGCTGTCGCTAAGGCTGCTACCGTTGGCATTGCTTGAAGCCAGCGCTCATAGTAAGGAATGACGGTCTTTACCTGAGTTTGCTGAAGCATAATTTCTGAGATCCATATTCGGTAAGGATCTTGGCTGCGTCTCCAGGGCAAATCTCGACCCTGATCGCTGTACCAAGTGAGTAGCTGATGTCTGAGCTGCCGAATCTTTTCTTCAGAAACAGCCAAGCTCGGCAAACAATTGTTTGTCGAGCTTGTGTCTGTCGAGCTTGTGTCTGTCGAGCTTGTGATCGGGCTTGGCGTTTGAGACGCTTGATCTGCCTGATGTTCTCTGGCCTTTGATTTGCTGGCCATTAGTGGCTAGTCTTGATCGGCTTCGTCATCAAAAGCAGCGGTGAACTGCTCTTCAAACGCTAACCGTTGCTCAGCACCACGCAAAAAGTAGCCGCTCATCATCGCCGAAGCTAGCAGACGGCCTAAGTTCTCACGATTGGTGGTGACTGACACATCAAAGTGGGCTGAGGGCAATCCGCCTAATAAACCCACAACGTTGTGTTCCATAACCTGCATAACTTCCGCAGAAGTCGGGCGGGAAAGCTGCGTAATGGTATCGGGATCCATTGTTTTGACGTAGCTGAGCAGTGCGTTGTCTTGGGCCGATCTAGAATCGGTGATTTCTGGTAGTTTCCCGGTGACATCATCCATGCTGATACCTTCGCTTATCTGTAGGTTTAATGTAACAAGTCACTTTACGTTCGCCTATGGTGTGAAACCGAATGGCAACCGAACTGATTAGGATTTGCTCCAGCGCCTGTTTAGCGTCTATTTATAGAGCGCTTACCTTATAGCTTTTACCATGTAGGGTCATTAAATATCTGAACTTCTATGAAGTTTTTGCCCTTAGGAATAGCCTGTAAGCAAGCTAATGTTGGCTCTGATTCGCCGGTCATCTCGACTTCGCAAGCGTGACAAGAGCCCACTAAGCAACCTGTAGAAATCTTTACGCCTGCCCGATTTGCAACCGCTAAGAGGGCTTCCCCTGGCTTTGCAGTAGTCGTTACATCATCCGGCAAAAAATGAACATTAACAGTCGTCATCTACACAATCTGGTTTTATGGGCTGCTTTACAGTCTGTTTTTTTAGGACTGGTTAAATCTAACTAAAGGTTGGAACTATTGATATGCCTATAGGGGTTACGCTCTGAGCATGGCGACTAGGGTATGGTGAGCATCGGTGGCGTCTTTAAGCGAATGATCAAAGGCAATGCGCACCGGCAGGGTTTTGCCATTGACTTCGGCGGTCAGATCCATGCCGATGGCGTCAATGGCGGTTAAAGTGGCAGCGGTGGCTGAAGGCTGGTTGCCGTAGCGATGGGCATAGGTAAGGATGGCTTCGGCGTGATCTTTGTTCATGTGTTTGCAGATGCGATCGCTTACCTTGTGATCAATTGCTTCTGACGGCTTTTCTAATGACTTTTCTAATGCTTCAGATGCTGACATTTTTCTTAACCCTCTCTAAAAACGATCAGTAAAAAAGCGACAAAATTTCCCTTTCCCTATCATCGATCATACGCCATCTTCCATGAATGCTAGCTTCTATAGATTCCATAGCGCCGAAGCTGTCGCTAAGCCGACAGAGCCCTTGAGCCCACAAGCTCACCCTTGGCCCACCGGCTACTTGTTTGAAAGCCCTGGTGCGCACCTCACCTACCGGGTGATTGGCCCCTGCTGTCGCCTGTATGATCGTGAGCAGCTTCCTTGGCCCTGCTGTCGGTTGCAGTGGCGCTCTAAAGAGCCGAGCTGGCGGCGGATTGGCCGTCGTTTAATCGCGGATTTAGCAACCCGCACAAAGCCTTCCTACTGTGTTGAAATTGTGGGTCAAAGCTATCGGAGTGAGCCGATTATCATGACCTTGTATACGCATCCGCTGGCGGCTGAGGTGAAAAACTGGTGGCACAGTAAGTAGCGCTAAAATGGATCGTCAATTTCTGTAGGCACCGCGACGGTGCAGCCTCGGCGATAGTCAAGCCCTGCCCAAGTGATCGATCCGCATAGGTTGGCTTGCGAAAAGTCGGCATCGGTAAATAAGGTATCTCGCATATCAGCGTCGTTGAGCAGCGTATTGGTAAAGATTGCGCCGTTAATGTAAGCCTCGCGTAGATCGGTTTTGATCATCGATGCACCGCTCAAATCGGTGCGGGTGAAAACGGCATAGCGCAAATCGCTACCGTCGAAGACGGCGTTTTGGGCGCTGGTGTAGCCCAAGTTAACGTCGATTAAGTTGGCATCTGTGAGCTGAGCACCGTCTAGATTGGCATAGTAAAAATTAGCGCCTTCGAGATCCGCGCCGACTAAATTAGCTCCCGAAAGATCGAGCCTGCGAAAGTCAGCTTCATGTAGGTCACAGCCGGGGCACTCGTTGGTTTCTATAAGGCGCTGAATGGCGGCTTCATCGGCGGCTTGAGCGGCCTGAGGACTGGCGATTGCGATGGCTAAACCGGTGAGAGCGGCAGTGAGAGTAGTAGTGAAAGCTGTGCCGACTGTGAAAGCGACCCTAGCGCGATCGCAACTACGAATCAAATCAATTATCTCTATATACATGACGTACAGGTGACCTACAAAAGTGGGCTTACGGCTTGGGATGCTTGCTTACATGGTGTCAGACAGCCTATGAACGTGGCAAGCCCTAAGGGTGAAACGCCTGACAAACTACTCACATATCTGCTCACACATCGTTAATCCAAAACTCAATTCTGGGCTGTGGCCGTATTTTCCGGAAAAATCCCTGATGGGTAAATATCGGTGAACATTTGGCAGGCATACCACAAGCTTGTTTTAAGTTGATTGGGAACCGTTTGTAAATATCGTGTGAACTAAACAAGTCAAGAAGACTTGAAACATTCTCAAAATCTACACGTTTCTAGTTTAATTAGAACGCTTAGGGCGGGGTGTTGGCGCTATTGCAATCGCCGATCACCGTAAATCTACGTGAAATCTACTACTTTTTTAAGGACATGCAAAAGATGAAACCTTTTCGCTTGACAATGACGGCGTTAGCAACAGCTGCGATCGCTATCACCGCCAGCAGTGCCCCGGCGGTATTGGCTCAAGTCAACGGCGCGAATACTGCCCCCATCCAACTGGCCCAAGCGTCACAGTTTGGCATGGAAGAAACCGACCAAGCGCCCTACATTTTATCGACCAATCCGACCAGCCGCATCGGCGGCGTCCAGCGCTATGGCTTGATGATCATTGAGCAAAAAGTCGCACAGCCGCCTTGCTTTAGCACCGTGGGTTCCAATCCTACTATCGTGCTGCCATTGCTTTCACAGCTCCCCGACTTTTCCGGCATTTGCGGTCGCAGCACCGATACCAACGGCTATCTGATTCGCGCGGCTGGCTCAGACATCAAGTACGACCCAGTAATTGAAGCGGAAAATGGCGTGCTGGTACTCTACGCCAAGCCTACGCCTTTTGCTGGCCCAGGCGCTCAAAAGTTTATCATTGGTCAAACCGACGGCGTTTCCCCTAGCGGCTACACCAAAATCTTTCTCAGACCGGGCTGGCGGCTAACTCGCCAGACCTTGACCAGCAACAGCAGCCGCACAGGCCGGACTTATTTGGCCAATGACTCGACGGTTGCTCAGCTCATTCAACAGTCAGGCAGTGGCCCGGTTGTTCAACAGCCAACGCCAACGCCGACGCCAACGACGCCACCAACTCCAGCTCCAGCTAGCTTCCCAGATGTCGCTGGTGACATCTACGCCAGTCAGATCAACCGCGCCGTACAGCTTGGCTTCATCTCCGGCTTTGCCGAAGATAATACCTTCCGCCCTCGGGCTTCGCTCACCCGTGAGCAGCTGGTTTCGATTGTGGTAGAAGGGCTAAGCGTTGCGCCCCAAGGAACGGTTGCAGTAGCGCCTTACCCAGATGTTCCGGCTAACCGCTGGAGCGCCGCGAAGATCAAAACCGCTAAAGACTTAGGGATTATTAGCGGTTATGAAGATGGCACGTTTAAGGCGACGCAGCCAGTGACTCGCGCTGAGCTGATGGCGATTATGCGACGAGCTGCGGAATATAGGGATAAAACCACGACGCTGGTACCCGATCAGACGCCTAAAACCTTCAGCGATACGCAAGGGCACTGGGCCCAAAGGGTAATTACCGATATGTCGGCTTACTGCGGGATTGCGACTTCGCTCAATGAGTCGGGCTCTAGCTTTGCGCCGAATACGCCTGCTCAGCGGAACTATGCAGCAGCGGCGATGGTGCGCTTGCTGGATTGCGCTCGGACTGCGCCGGGAACGTAGAACGGAAACATAAAAAGGCGGATCTAGACCTTAGATCCGCTCAGTAAGCCGTAGCGAATCAGCCCTCGCCTAAAGCCAGTGGTCATGAGGGCGATCGCTGCGGTGCCCCGGATAGTTTCTGCACCCGCCTGGACAATGCCTGCGATCGCCTCAAGGTTTAGCGCCGATTGCACTACATCTTGCCAAAAGAATTCTACTTGGGTTGACCAGTCGGCAGCCGTGAGATCGGTAAAGCCGACTTGGGCGGCGAGTTCTGTGTAAGCTGGCAGCGAAATTACATAGGGCAAATGATAGAGCTGATAGAGCCAGTCTAGATGCTGCTTTTCGCTCGTAGTCAGGGCTCCGGCCAAATTATCGGTTGAGCGGTGGCACCAAGTCGCCATCAAAAAAGTGCCTCCCGGCTTGAGTAAGCGATGGCACTCGCGTAAAAAGCTTTGTTTGTCGGGCATATGCTCGCCGCTTTCCATTGACCAAATAAAGTCGAAGGCGTTATCAGGGAAAGGCGTTGCGATCGCGTCAGTGACCTGAAATTGCACGGCAGGCGCGTCTACCTCAGCAAAATTTTCCCAGGCTGTAAGCGCAATCTTTTTTCCCAGAGCTCGTTCACCAGCCCTCTGGGCTTGAACGGGGCTCAAGGTGATGCCAACGGCTTTAGCGCTGAACTTTTCGGCTAGATACAGCGTGCTGCCGCCAATGCCACAGCCCACGTCTAAAATAGTGTCCGCTGAGCGTACGTCGGCCCACTTTAAGGCTTCTTCAATGAGGTCAATTTGGGCCTGACGGCGATTTTTTTTGTGCTGGCCAGTAGAGCCGTAGTAACCGTGGTGCATGTGTTCGCCCCAGGTACGCTCCCACAGCGGTGAAGACTCGTCGTAAAACTGCTGAATTCTTTGGGTGATAGTGGCGGTCATAGGTTTATACAGCGGTTTAGTAGGGGAATGAGCCGATCAATGAGCCCGTAGGGTGTGGATAAATCAGCCTTTAGTGTAGTAAGAAAAGGAATCGGCTGATTGCAGGAGGCCTTAGGTGTATCCGACATTCCGCACTTCCAATTGGCACATTGGGTATTTAAACGAAGCAATAAGAATCACAGCCATTTTTTCTAGCATGGTTCTCAATAGTTAACCTTAATTGAGAATTTTTATGACTTAGTTCATTTGAACTGCTA
>JBGTIK010000225.1:0-6837 GCA_041745715.1 Phormidesmis sp. | reverse complement strand
TCCTTCAATGTCGCTTTTACCTGATCTTCCAGCATCGCTTGCCCTTTCAGTAGGGGTAAACGGCGTTACCACCGGTTACCCTGTGGTTTTCATACATAGCCTCACAGTAACCGGTGATCTATTCTTTTGCGAGCCCCTAAGATGCGCAGATCGGTAAGCCTGAGCCTAGAAAACACTTAAATGGGCTCGATTTGGATTCTAACTAAGTAATGGGCTCACGTCCATTACTCTAAAAGCAACAGATCTTAAGCAAGCGGTAGAGCGGGTAGCGGTAGGCTGATCTGAAGACGACTGCCGCCAGTGCGGGTGATGGGGCTGACGATGGTAAAGGTTCCGCCAGTGGCTTGGGCGCGATCGCGCATACTCTGCAAACCAAACCCGGTACGCGCTTGGCTTGGGTCAAAGCCCGTGCCGTCGTCTTCTAACGTCAGGGTCACGACGGCTTCAGCGCCTACAAGCTGGAGGTGAATATGGCTGGCGTTGGCATGTTTGACAATATTTGTTAGTCCTTCTTGAAGGATGCGATAAAGAATGGCATTGAGATTGGCGGGCAGCGGACATGCGATCTGAATGTGTTGGGTGACGCTCAAAGCGGCTGGATGGGCTAGATGATGCGGGAGGTTTTGCAGGAGGTAGGCGATCGCGTCTTCTAGCGTGTTACCGGCTAACGGATCTTGCCGTAGCGCCGCGACTGAGTGACGCACTTCGTTTAAAGACTGAGTGCCTAAGCGCTTGGCTTCCGCTAAAAACTTTTGCGAACGAGGGGGATCTTTTACCCATAGCTTCAGGGCGCTTTCGAGCTGAATATTGAGCGCCGTTAGCGAATGGCCTAGCGAATCGTGAATGTCACGGGCGATTCGGGTGCGCTCTTGATTCATTGCGAGCTTTTCAATGGCTTGAGCTGATTCGCGCAGATTTTGGTTGGCCTGCTGGAGCCGCTGCTGGCTTTGGCGTTCGGTCAAAAGCGCGTTGATCAGCAGCACAACTAATAAAAGAGACAGTCCAAAAAGGACAATAAAGTTGAGCTGAAGGCTCATGATCAAACCACTCAGACGGCGCTGGACGGGAGGCGGGAGGCGGTGACCGATGCCTGCAAGCGATCGCAACCGAAACTGCAATCCGACTAAAAACAGCCCAAAAGCAACGCCCGTCATCATCAGTCGGCCCACTAGGCCAAACATCAGGCAGCTCCGAATCACCAAGACTAGATAGACAAACGGAAAAATTCGTCCGCTGTCAAACACCGTTGCCGAAGCCAGTAAAATCAGCAAAATTTGCCCTAGCGTATGGCCCAATCGCGGCAGCTTACTCACCGGTAAATAAAGCCCCATCAACCCAAATATCAGCAGCGGCACAATAGCCATCACCGGCCCCTGCTCCCATCCTGGCGGCGGGCCATCTCTAGCTATTCTTCTGGCCATTCTGGCCGGAGGGCCTTCAAGCGTGCTGAACATCGCTACCGCTAGCAGCCCCCACTCTAAATAGAGCAAAAAGCGAAAAGGATGATTACTGAGCTGAATGGCTTGTTTGATCGGCGAGTTCATAGGGTTCACCGCTTAAATGGAGAAAGCAGCGTATTAGATTAAGCAAATCAGCCCAATAGGATCTTGAGAGAGCTCGAAACAGATGGTTTTTAGTGATGTGGTCGAGGCGATTAAGCACCTTTCTACGGATGAAAAGCAAGAAATTCACCTGCTGTTGGAACAATACCTCCGTGAGGATCGCCGGGATGAGATATATGCAAATTTCAAATTAGCGCAAGCTGAACAACAAAAAAATGAGCTCACATTTTCCTCTAATATTAGCGACTTAAGACAACTAATAGAGGATTGATTTTGGAAGTCAGTTTCAGTTCTCCGTTCAAACGTGCTTTTAAAAAACGCATTAAAGGCAATGCTGAGTTAGAAGCAAAGTTTTGGCAAAAATTGGCACAATTTACGGTGGATCCAAGCTTAAAAACGCACAAGTTATCGGGCAAACTCAAAGACCTGTGGAGTTTTAGCTTGGGGTATGACAAAAGAGTCCTTTTCTACTTTGCAGATGAAAAGAAGGCTGTCTTTGTAGATATAGGTAGCCATGGCGACGTGTATTAACCAAAAACTGTTTTGCTGAGCATTTTCAGCCTTCATTTTGAAACTGTGACTAAAGTCATGGGTGTAATCGTGACGTTTGAGCCCTCTCATTGCCAAAGGCGTTATTTATGCTTGGAGAGTCTAAAGCAATGGCTAATGACGACTCAACGACTTTACTCTAACGATATAAACCATGAAAGCTAACTTTAAAGCGATTGCCATCGGCGGACTCGTTGCGCTATCTCTATGTGCAGCATCTTTGAGCCTTGTAAAACCCGTTCAAGCCGAAAGAGGCCAGCTAGGACATCGACTAGAACAGCTCAACCTCAGCGCTGATCAATCGGCTCAAATTGAAGCGATTCATACCAACAGCCATAGCCAAATTGAGGCTGTGCTAACACCTGAACAGCGAACTGTTGTGGCCGATAGTGATTCGCCTAGAAAAGCGATGCGATCGCTCGATCTCACCGATGAACAGCGCAGTCAAATTAGAACAATCCGCGAGACTACTCGCACTGAAATCAACGCCGTGCTAACCGCTGAACAGCAACAGCAGCTCGCCGCAATGCCCGAACGGGGCCCTGAAGGAAGCGGCGGTGGACACAGGGGCAGACATGGCGGAGAACGCGGCCCGCGATTAGAAAATCTCAACCTCACTGACGCTCAATCGGCTGAAATTGAAGCTATTCGCACGGCTGCTCGCAGCCAAGCAGAAGCGGTACTGACGTCTGAACAGCGAGCTGTTGTAGCCAATAGCGATTCGCCCAGAGAAGCCATGCGATCGCTCGATCTCAACGATGCACAGCGTCAGCAGCTTCGCACCATTCACGAAGACTCTCACCAAAAAATCGACGCCGTACTCACCGATGAGCAGCGCCAGCAGTTGCCACAGCGGCCAGAAGCACCCGCTGGTGCACAAAGTCGTGGCGTTAGCCGCTAATTGACCGAGGGGCCAAATGGCACCGGATCACAGCCCCGTTGAGCCAAAGCCACCGCTGCCTCGATGTGAGTCAGGCAGCGTGCTCACTTCCTCAAGCTGGGCGCGAATCACGGGCGCAATCACCATCTGGGCGATTTTCATTCCGGCTAGCACCTCGAAAGCCTGTTTGCCATGATTAATCAGCATCACGCCTAGCTCCCCTCGATAGCCTGCATCAATGGTGCCCGGAGCGTTTAAGACGGTGATTGCATAAGTAAGGGCGAGGCCGCTGCGGGGGCGGATTTGGGCTTCGGTGTCAGGCGGCAGAGCTATTGCTAATCCCGTCCCAATCAGTGCCGTTTCACCAGGACTAATCGTCTGAGGCGCTAGTGCGTACAAGTCCATTCCGGCATCGCCCGCATGGGCATATTGGGGCAATTGGGCAGCGGCACAGAGCTTAGTGATTTTAATGGATACAGCTTGCACGATGATTCCTAGATGTATGGGTAAGTGCGTTTTCTTTGAAACACGAGGAGCCTTTCAGTTAGACTGGCATTTCAAGTAGATGGGGTGAATGAACATGAAAACGGCTACTCAGCTTGCTATTTTACCGCTCTTTCAAGCATTGGCTGATGGCTATCGGGTTCAGATCGTTGAACTGCTGCGCGATCAGGAACTCTGCGCTTGCGATATCGCTGAGCGACTAGGCATTACTCAGTCTAAGCTTTCCTTCCATCTCAAAACGCTGCGAGAAGCTGGCTTGATTGCAGGTAGACAAGAAGGGCGGTGGATTTACTACCGGCTCAACTTGCAGCAGTTTATAGCGCTAGAGCAATACCTTGCAGAATTTCGCCGCTTTAGCCCAATTTTACCGGCTCGAACTTGCCCTGAATAAGCTTAAACTGATTTTTATTGAACTAAAATAACGTCAAACAAAGCTTCTCTGGCTTGACATTTCAATTAAATTTGAAATAATTAGATCGCAGTCTATGCCAGGAGTTATATGGTACGAGTTGCGATTAATGGGTTTGGCCGGATTGGGCGGCTGGTGCTGCGGGCGGCTTGGGGCTGGCCAGAACTGACGTTTGTGCATGTCAATGAAGTCAAAGGCGGATCGGCGGCAGCGGCGCATTTTCTGACGTTTGATTCGGTGCATGGCCGCTGGCAGCCAACCGTGGAGGCTACCGGCGAGCAGCAGTTTTCAATCGATCAGCAGCCGCTGAGCTTTAGTGAGTACAAAACGCCGACAGAAGTACCTTGGGAAGATCTGGGTATTGATCTGGTGTTGGAGTGCTCCGGGAAGTTTCGCACGCCTGAATTGCTAGCGTCTTATTTCAAGCGCGGGGTCAAAAAAGTGATTGTGGCCGCGCCTGTGAAAAAAGGTGCGCTCAATGTTGTGATGGTGGTGAATGACCATCTGTATCGCCCGGATGAGCATCATTTGCTAACGGCGGCTTCTTGCACGACGAACTGTTTGGCCCCGGTTGTGAAGGTCATGCAGGAAGGACTGGGCATTCGGCATGGCATGATCACCACGATTCACGATATTACGAACACTCAAACCATTGTCGATGCGCCACACAAAGATTTGCGCCGAGCGCGGGCGAATAGTTTGTCTTTAATTCCAACAACAACCGGGTCTACAACCGCGATTACGGCGATTTTTCCTGAACTAGCTGGCAAGCTCAATGGCTTGGCGGTGCGAGTGCCTTTGCTGAATGCGTCGCTGACAGACTGTGTGTTTGAAGTGAGTGCTCCGACGACTGTTGAAGCTGTTAATGATTTGTTTAAGGCGGCGGCGTTGGGAGAGCTTAGCGGCATTTTAGGCTATGAAGCGCGACCGCTGGTGTCGGTTGACTACAAAGACGATCCGCGCTCGGCCATTATTGATGCGCTCTCGACAATAGTGGTGGATGGTACGCAGGTGAAAGTGCTGGCTTGGTATGACAACGAGTGGGGATATGCCAATCGGATGGCAGAACTGGCGCGAAAAGTGGCGCGACTTCTCCCCTAATAACAATCTTTTAAACCAATTTCCAGGAATCCTCAAAACCATGGACGCTTCACCCAACTTAAATAGGGCCGGAATTCGCAATTATGCCCTCGTCACGCTGGCCTACTGGGGCTTTACGATTACCGACGGGGCGCTGCGAATGCTGGTGCTGTTTTACTTTCACACTTTGGGCTATACGCCTTTGAAAGTGGCAATGCTGTTTTTGTTCTATGAAATCTTTGGCATTGTAACAAATCTATTTGGCGGCTGGATTGGGGCTCGTTTTGGGGTCAAGTTAACGCTTTATGGTGGCATTGCCCTGCAAATTGTTGCGCTGCTGCTGCTCACGCCCGTGAACGGATCTTGGGCAGTTGCGCTAGCCGTGCCGTATGTGATGTTCGCTCAAGCGCTTTCGGGCATAGCCAAAGACCTGACCAAAATGAGTTCTAAGAGTGCGATTCGCTTGGTGATTCCAAAAGAGGCTCAGTCGGCTTTGTTCCAATGGGTGGCAATTCTGACGGGATCAAAAAATGCGCTGAAAGGGGTAGGATTTTTCTTAGGCGGTCTTTTGCTGTCGGTGTTTGGGTATGTTTCGGCGCTCATAATCATGGCAGTAGCGCTGTTTGTAGTACTGTTGTCTAGTCGCTGGTTGCCTGCCAGCATGGGGAAAATCAAGACCAAGGGGAAATCCCGACAGCTATTTTCTCAGTTGTTAGTTAAGAGCCCAGAGATCAACATTCTTTCAGCTGCGCGGTTTTTCTTGTTTGGCGCTCGTGATGTGTGGTTTGTGGTGGGCCTGCCGGTATTTCTCTACAGCGTGTTGAACTGGTCGTTTGAACAGGTTGGCGGCTTTTTGGCGATTTGGGTGATTGGCTATGGTTTGGTGCAATCGCTGGCTCCGGTGTTGTTGCAGCGGTTTGGATCGGGGCGATCGCCGCAAGCAAGCACTATTCGCCTATGGACGGGGCTGTTGATTGTAATTCCGGCAGCGATCGCGATCGCGTTACAAACCCAACTCCCCCCGGCACAAACTATCATCATTGGCCTGACGTTTTTTGGCATCGTCTTCGCCTTTAACTCGGCGGTGCATTCCTATTTAGTGCTGGCCTACACTGAAGATGATCAAGTCGCGCTGAACGTCGGCTTTTACTACATGGCCAATTCCGGTGGAAGATTAATCGGCACAGTGCTTTCTGGCCTGATATTTCAGCTCTATGGGCTAGTAGGCTGTCTGTGGGTTTCTAGCCTATTTGTTTTATTAGCCGAGCTGGTGACGTTAAAACTGCCTAGCATTAAAACAACAACTATAGAGGGCTGAATATGACCCAAAGCCTAAACATGAATTTTGACCATCCACCCCGAATTTTGTTCCTCTATGGCTCACTACGAGAGCGATCATACAGTCGCTTGCTAGCCGAAGAAGCAGCCCGAATTATTACAGACTTTGGCGCTCAGACGAAATTTTTTGATCCGCGTGGGCTACCGCTGCATGGCGCAGAACCAGACACCCATCCTAAAGTACAAGAATTGCGAGATCTCTCGCTGTGGTCAGAAGGGCAAGTATGGTCAAGCCCTGAGCTGCATGGCAACATTTCAGGGCTGATGAAAACGCAAATCGACTGGATTCCGCTAACGCTTGGAGCCGTGCGCCCGACTCAGGGTAAAACGCTAGCACTCATGCAGGTTTCTGGTGGCTCACAGTCTTTTAATGCGGTCAATACGATGCGAATTTTGGGGCGATGGATGCGAATGTTTACGATTCCTAATCAGTCATCGGTGGCAAAAGCCTATGAGGAATTTAATCAAGATGGCACCCTAAAACCCTCGGCTTATCGCGATCGCGTCATCGACGT
>JBGTIK010000224.1:0-3456 GCA_041745715.1 Phormidesmis sp. | reverse complement strand
GCATGGTTCTCAATAGTTAACCTTAATTGAGAATTTTTATGACTTAGTTCATTTGAACTGCTAAGCCATGAAAGTCTTTCCAAAACAGGGCTCTATCATTAATACCTGAGTGTGACACTTCAAAGGGCGGAATGTGGGCTTAAACGCTAACTTTTGACGAATGAAGGCGAATTGTGATCGCAGCACCGAAGCTATCAGCGCCTTCGGCTCAGTTCAAACTATCCGCGATCGCGTGGTGCGCCTGATTAACGGGATGCAGGCAATAGCAGATCAGTGGCATCAGTGGCCAGATCCGCCCAGATCCGCGAAGTGCGCCATCATCTGCGACTTTGCTCTATTTGCTGCTGCATCATCGCGAGATCTGTTGCGGGCTTGAGGCAGCTTAAGCCTCGGCAAACAAGTGCGATCGCCCCTGCTGGCAAAGTCTGCTCTAGCTTGATCACGCCAGTTGGTAACGGTTGATCTCCCATTAGAGCAATCTGATCAGCCGTTGTGCGCACCAACACCGGATGGGTAAACCAATCTAAGGCGCTCAGCAGGCTCGGACAGGCGCGAGAGGCTTTTTGCAAGACGGTGCTAAAAGATTTTAGGGCAGCTTCAGCTTGGTTGAGATAGTCAAAGTTTTCGGTGAGCAAAAAGAGGCGCACGAGAGATGCAATCGCCACCCCATTGGCTGCTGGCACCGCACTATCCTGATAGGCCCGCTCCTGCACAATCAGCTCATTGCCAGCGTTGAAGTAACCGCCCTGATCGCTACCGAGGGTTTGATCAAACTGAGCTTGTAGAGCGATCGCTGCCGCCAACCAATCGTCTGCTTGCGCTACATACGCCTCAAACCCCAAACAAGCCTGCTGAATGTCTATCAGCGCCTTGATCATCAGCGCATAGTCTTCCGATTGCGCCAATACCGCCGCTTGTCCGCCGTAATTTAGTCGATAAAAAACGCCTTCTATCTGCTGATACTGCTGAATGTATCGTGTCACTTGCAGCGCGAGCGCTAAATAATCTGCCCACTCAAAAGCAACCGCCGCTTTGGCTAAGCCCGAAATCATCAGCGCATTCCAGGCCACAATCATTTTGGTATCAGTCACTGGCGGAATGCGTCCGGGCCAAGCTCGGCTTTTTGCGGTCTGCGCATCGACAGCCGGTTCAAACCGGGGGGTACCTGCCAAAGGCGTCCCGTATCGAATCTGAAAAAGCTTGTCTAGAGCGGCTTCTACCACTTCACTGAGCTGATCATCCGTCTTGCGCTGCAAAACATTGCGGCCCTCAAAGTTGCCCGCTTCACTGATGGTAAAAGCAGCACTGACCTCAGAAAGTTCGATCTCAGTCAGCGCCGCTTTGAGTTCTGACATCGACCATACGTAAAAGTCGCCCTCTTCGGGTTCTATGGCTTCAGCGCTGGTAAAGTTGTCAGCATCTTGGGCCGCATAGAAAAACCCTTCAGGTGCCAGCATTTCCCGCTTGAGCCAAGTCACAGTTTGATCGACTGCACGGAAAATCGCTACGCCAGAAATCGTCTCAGCGCGATCGCGCCGCTGCCACACCTGGGCCAAAAACTCCACAATTAGGCCATTGTCATACAGCATTTTTTCAAAGTGAGGCACCGTCCAAGTCGGATCAACGGTATAGCGATGAAAGCCGCCCGCTACCTGATCAAAAATGCCGCCTGTGACTAAATTAAAGGCCCGCTGACGGGAAAGATGGAGCGCGTCAATGGGAGCTGCTGTACTGCTGTTAGAGGCCAGGTTAGACAGTAGGCTAGAGCCTTGCAGCACCAGCTTCGCATAAGGAATCATCGGAAACCGATTGCCCGCATCAAAAGGCATGAGGGTGCGGGCACAGGCGGCCATCCCCGTGGGCAACAAGGCTGGATCAAGATCACTCACCGCTAGCTGAGCCGATTGCCTCAATCCGCCTAAAATTTGCGATTTGACCGAGGCTACTGTGTCGGGTTCGCTGTCGTAGCGATCACGCAACGCCTGCAATACCTCCAAAAATCCGGGCATGCCATACCTAGCCTCCACCGGGAAATAAGTGCCGCCATAAAAGGGCACCTGATCCTCGGGTGTGAGAAATATATTCAGCGGCCAGCCCCCTTGTCCCACCATCATTTGCAGCGCCTGCATATAGATACTGTCAATATCGGGGCGCTCTTCTCTATCGACTTTTATCGGGAGAAAATGAGTGTTGAGGTACTGGGCTATTGCCTCATCCGAAAACGCCTCCCCCTCCATTACCGTGCACCAATGGCAGCTAGAATAGCCAATCGATAGAAAAATCGGCTTATTGTAAGCCTTCGCCGTTGCCAACGCCTGATCGCACCAAGGCCACCAATCTACCGGGTTTTCAGCGTGCTTTCTCAAATACAGGCTACTGCTGTGGGCCAATCGATTTGTCATAGGGCTGATCAAACATTAAAGTCAAGAACTACAGTCGCAGATTCAGTCAACTTCATCTGCGTTTATGCAAATATCTATCAGAAGACTCATTTGCCGAAGCGCAGAAAACAGGGGAATATGACCCATATAACTGGCGTAATCATGATAATCTTGCGCCCATACTTTACTATTTTTCAAGCTAACACTCGATACAGCTATTCTTGCGCCGTCTGCCATCCCCTTGCAATCTAAAGAGCCCTCTAGCTAATAGGCCCCTGTTTTTGTGAACCCATCTACTCCACCCAACAACGACCCAGCTAACAACCCTGCCGGGGCTTCTCGCCTTCCGGAAAGCGACTCAGAAATCGGTGCTGAGGTTCGCGCTTCAGCAGCTAGCGGCCCTTCTACTGGCCCTAGTCGCCCCCTGGCTTTTGATGAAATGGTGGCGCTGCTAATTGCCTTTTTGTCTTTGGGCACCGTTTTATTTTGGGGCTTGACTCGCAGTGGCACGACTCTTTTTCAAGACTCACTTACAGCTACCAGTTCGACGTTAGTTTCTCCAGACGCTGATTCCACGACCCTTGAAGACTCTACGGCTTCTTCCGCCTTAAGATCCTCTCAACGGCTTCGCTCCCGCTCTGCTAATGCCGATACACCCCTTTCAGCTCGTGAGCAGTTAGCTATGCAGGCAGCTGCGAGGCGTGAGGCTAATCAATCCCCTCAGCGGAGCCTCTGGGACAGCATGAGAGGGGGCGTGGCTGGTGCAGCTGGCATTGCCGGAGTCACGGCACTAACCGATGGCGCGGCAGCAACTTCCCCTGATGCTGTTACCACACCCCCAACAGCGGCGGCCCCGACATCCTCAGCACCCAGTTCAGTCGCGCTTTCTGAAGCCGCGACTGCGCCTCCCAAAGCGGCCCGCAGTTTTGACGATGTGCCCGACAACTATTGGGCCAAACCCTATATAGATGCATTGAGCAGCCGCGAGATTATCTCTGGGTTTCAAGATGGTAACTATAAGCCTGACATGCCGGTGACAAGGGCTCAAATCGCAACTATTGTTGCCAAAACGTTT
>JBGTIK010000223.1:0-5124 GCA_041745715.1 Phormidesmis sp. | reverse complement strand
GAGAATTTTTATGACTTAGTTCATTTGAACTGCTAAGCCATGAAAGTCTTTCCAAAACAGGGCTCTATCATTAATACCTGAGTGTGACACTTCAAAGGGCGGAATGTGGGTTCAAGTGGATGGTTCAAGTGGACGGGTTTGAGTTGGTAAGTTTAAAGGTAGTGTCGAGCTTGTAATTGACACATCACGAAATTCAAAAATTGGGTAGGTCAAATTAACGATCTAACCAGTCAATTGGGTAAGAGGCACCGTTAAGGTTGGATTTGGACTAGATAAAAAAACGGTCTGATCTCAGAGTTGATAGAGGGTTAATCAACTTTTTAATCGTGACGTTTACGAAGATGGGTATCGAGGAGAATCCAACGTCTTTGAAGCTATTTTATTAATTTGCTTTTTAATTACAGTAGCAAACCTGGGGCAGCAAAATTTCACCTGCTTTACTTTTGACGATAATCTTTCGCTGGCGGTCAAATAGGATACTGCCGACTTGAGGTAATTGCGCTGTCTGCGCTGGGATATGGGTTTGGATGTAGGTACGCGATCGCCGATCAATCCGCTCCACCACTGTTTCATACACCCGTTCTACCCAGTTAGACTCCATTAAATGATCCAATTTTCTCAAGATGTCCAGCGCGGCTTCAATCGTTTCACTCGCCAAAACTTGCCGCAGAATATCAGGCTCCAACCCGGCCTCAACGCAGCAGGCAGTCATAATTTCCTGCCGCCCATCGGCAACATGATGATGGGTATGGAAAATGCCGCCCGCCAGCTTCATGAGCTTGCCATGATAGCCAAAGAGCAAAATGGAACGCACACCCAATAGCCCTGCTTCGACCAGCAAAGGCCCGATCCAGTTAGCAGTTTTGAGCCGCCTGTTGGGCTCAATGCCGATCTTTAAGGCCAAATCCAGCCCGTTTTCACCCAGACAAAAAACCAAATCGTCATAGTCAGCCGCTTTTTCTCTAAGCGTCTGCCGGTAAGCGTCTAGCTGCCCAGGAGCGCTGAGCGGCTGTGAAATGCCGCTAGTGCCCAAGAGCGATAGACCGTCTACAACGCCAAAAGCCGCGTTAGACGTGCGCAGCGCCAGCCGTTTGCCTTCGGGTAAAACAATGCTGACCTGAATTTTTTGCTTAGGGGTGAGGGCATTAGCAAGATTGGTTTGTAGCAGTTGGTGGGCGTAAGTATAGATGGCATCGCCACCCGTATGATGGCCGAGACCTTCGCCGCCAATCAGCTGAATCGGCTCGATCTGATCGGCTTCAGCCCAGCTCACGATTGACCAAATGGGGGTGTCGCGGGTGAGGTCTAAATTATCGCCGGGATCGCTGTAGGTGATGGCTAGAGCGGATGTGGGTGATAGAAGTGCGACTTGAGCGATCGCAATCTCGGCAGCCTCAGCCGGGTTGATTAGATCGAGGGTAATGGTAGTCGGCGGTGCTAATTTGGACGAATTTTGCAGGTGTTGGAGAGCAGCGATCGCGCCTGCACAAGCAAACACCGGCAAGGTATAGCCGCTTTTCGGTTGATTCATCCCGCTTTATTCCCATTCCCGACCGCTCTATCGTGTCATTTATTAGCCAATGATGGAGTATGGAGGATAGATCAACTCTAAGCCCAACCGCTATGACCAACCGCATCGACTATCTGCGCATCAGCCTGATCGACCGCTGCAATTTTCAGTGTCTGTACTGTATGCCAGAAGGCGCTGATCTCGAATATGCGCTGAAAGAGCATTGGCTAACCCACCAGGAGATTTTGCAGCTATTGACGGAGGTGTTCATTCCGTTAGGCTTTACGCGCTTTCGGCTGACGGGCGGTGAACCGTTGCTGAGGCCGGGGATTGTGGAGCTAGTGGAAGCAATAGCTCATCTCCCCGAAACTCAAGATCTCGCCATCACTACCAATGGGTTTTTACTGGCAAAATTAGCGCAGCCCTTGCACGATGCAGGCTTGCGCCGACTCAACATCAGCTTAGACTCGCTTAATCCTGAGACATTTCAAAAAATGACTGGAGGCCGAGGAAAATCTCGCTGGCAGGAGGTGTGGCAGGGCATTCAGGCTACTCATCGGATTGGATTTTCACCTTTAAAGCTCAATGTTGTCGTGATCCCCGGCATCAATGATCACGAGGTGCTCGATTTAGCAGCGCTGACGATTGATCAAGCTTGGCACGTTCGCTTTATTGAATTCATGCCCATTGGCAACGACAGCTTATTTGAGCACAAGGGCTGGATTGCTAGCGAAACTATTCGCGCTCAAATTGCGCAGCGGTGGGGCTTAGGCGCAGGTGCTGTGACCGGCAATGGCCCTGCCGACGTGTTCCAAATTCCAGGAGCCAAAGGGACGCTAGGATTTATCAGTCAAATGTCGGAGTGCTTTTGCGACAGATGTAATCGTATGCGCCTATCTGCCGATGGCCTATTGCGCCCTTGCCTGCTCAACGAAACCGGACAAATAGACCTGCGCAGCAGTCTCCGCTCTGGCGTGCCGCTCAAAACATTACGAGAGCAAGTCAGCGTCCTCGTCGGACAAAAGCCCGACATCAACTTCAAAATGCGCGAATCCGGCGTGACCGGAGCCTACAGCCGCACCATGTCTCAAATTGGCGGATAGTGTCGTCGCTCAGCTCGATCAGAGACAACTTGAGAGATAAACCGTCTAAAACGTAGACAGCAAAAAGCCCCTTAGCTCAACTGCTAAGAGGCTCTTCGTTCAAAAAAAGAAACGAATTTCTAATTTTTAGTGTCGCAGCAAATGCCGTAGCTTAAGCTTGACGTGAGTAGTACTCAACCACCAATAGTTCATTGATGTTCAGGGCAATCCACTCTCGTTCGATCACGCCATTGACCTGAGCTTCTAGCTTGCTCTTATCGAAAGACAAGTGCGCTGGAATGTTAGCCAAGCCTGGAAACTCTAGATTGGCCTCCACAAGCTTTTTAGACGCTTCTTTACCGCGTACCCCAATCACGTCACCCGGACGACACTGATAGCTAGCAATACTAACCACACGGCCATTGACCGTGATGTGACCATGATTTACAACCTGACGAGCCGACGGAATGGTAGGCCCCATCCCCAATCGAAATATGGTGTTGTCTAGCCGCATCTCTAGCTGCTGTAAAATCACTTGTCCTGTAGAACCCCCTGCTCTACGCGCTTTTTTCACGTAGCGGAGGAGTTGGCGCTCGGTGACACCATAGTTGAAACGAAGCTTTTGCTTCTCTTCTAGACGAATGCAGTACTCAGACTTCTTTTTACGAGCCTGACCGTGCTGTCCAGGGGGATACGCTTTCCGAGCCGATTTGCGGGTTAAACCCGGCAGGTCGCCCAAGCGGCGCACCACTCTCAGGCGAGGACCTCTATATCGAGACATTTTTTCTCCAAATAACTGATTGCAGACTCACTAGTATACCTCATGAGCCGGTAGAGGACTATTGGTCTTCTGGGAATTTTGACAAGAGACAGGTCTAGTAACGCTACGCTTTCAGGCCAAGTGCCAAACTGTATATCAGTAGGTAACAGGTAGCTCAATGGATGATTTTGTCTACGAGTTCAGGCGTCGAGAACCTTTGTTTCATCATCCTGAATTCGGTAGGACTCAGCAGGATTTTGAGAAATTGACTCACGAATACTTCTATCAGATTGATGCTTTTGGCAATTTTTACAATCGAGAGCAGTCCATAACTATGGCTGTCAATTTGTACGAAGACCCCAAGTATTGCGGCATCTATTCTTGGCCAGCGGACAGTTGGGAAGCCAAAGATTTTTCGTGGTATACGATTGCGCACAATACGTACATCGTCACTTAACCTTTTAAGCAGAGAAAATCAAATTACATACAGAACTTCGATTTGGAGCGTTTCTGACAGCCAGTGGAAGGCTCGGTTTCATCAGGCCACATCTGTCGTCAATTCACGCTAGCTTTATTTTTTGAATGGGTGGGTTTGCGGTCTGTTTTCTCATGCGGACGGCTTGTTGTAAAAGCTGCCAAGCGGCGGGAGAAAGTACAGCAGGGAAGCCGAGGCTAACACTGGCACCAAACTGCTTTTGTTTCAATGCGACAATTGCCCAGTGCAGCTGTAAATACTGCTGAATGGTTGAAAGTTTGGGTAGCTGAGAATGGTATTTGGGATCGATTTGCTGATAAATTCGCGACTTAATCAGCCTGTTGGTTTCTAGGCGGCGCTGAAACGTAATTTTTTGGTCGTAGCCGCCGGGCCAAACGGTGCGATAGGCCAAGCATTGATTGATGAAAAGGGCGTCACCGTGCTGGGCGACTCGAACCCAAGAGTCGATGTCGTCGCAGCTGGTCATGGTTAAGTCCCAACCACCAGAAGCTAGAAAAGCGTCGCGGCGAACGGCGACTTGAATGGGTGTGCCAAATGGGACGACTTCTAGCAACATGCCGTAGTGAATATCGGCTTGCGGGATGTAGAAAATTTTGCCAGGGCCAGTGGCAGGCGTAAGACTGAGTTGAGTGCCTTCGCAGTTTACCTGGGCGGCTTGGCAGGAGCAGATCACCGCTTCGGGCCGTAAGGCGATCGCTTGGGCCATGACTTCGAGGCAGTTGGGGGCTAAATAGTCGTCATCATCGACCAGCTTTAGCCAATCGCCGCTGGCGGCTTCGACGCCTGCATTGACTGCGCCTGAATGGTTGGCGTTGATTTCGTTGCGGATGTAGAGAATGCGATCGCCCAACGATTCCAAATAGCTTTGCGTATCATCACTCGAAGCGTTATCGACCACTACGATTTCAGCCGTCACGGTTTGATCAAACGCAGAGCGCAGAGCCCGCTTGAGTAAATCGAGGCGATTGTAGGTGGTAATGACGATACTAAAAGCGGCATCAGCCATGATTTAGCGCCATTTAGCGCCTGTAATCTCAATAAAAAATTAGTCGTTAAAGCAATAATATTACTTTCGCCAGTCAGTTCCTAATCGAGAGGGTTAGACTAGGCACAGACAACGCGAAAACGTGGCCTATAGCACCATCAGACAAGTAGATGACTCATTTTAATCCTTTGCAACCCCAAACGCCTGTGCAACCGAACTCTGACGATTCTGCTAGGCGCTTCAGCAGGACTCGGACGCGCCGCTCAAAAGCTTCGCTGAGATCCTCCAGGT
>JBGTIK010000222.1:0-39920 GCA_041745715.1 Phormidesmis sp. | reverse complement strand
GAAATGCCTTTGTTAGAGCGGCGGCGCATCACCTGCCAATCGTCTAGCCAGCCAATGCCCGCGTAGGCCAATGTCAGCAAACTCACCGCGACTGCGGGCTGCGAAAAACCCGTCCACAGTAGCGCTACTCCAATCGCGGTCGGAATAAAAAATATCCCACCCATCGTCGGGGTTCCGGCTTTTTTGAGATGCGCGCTAGGCCCATCTTCTCGAATGAACTGAGCGGCTTTGAGCTGCCGCAAAATCGGTAAGGCAACGTAGCCTGCTAAAGCTGATAGTCCGGCCCCTCCCAACAGCGGCAGGGTTAAATTAGCGGATCCTAAACTCACCGCCCGCTGCGCACCGATATCTAGCCCGATGGCTGATACCAATAAACCCGTTGCCAATGAGGCCGAAAGAGTTACCCCTGACAGCCCAACTGACTTTGCTGAAAACCTAGCGTCCACGACAACCTTCCTTCACTTACCACACACCTTTCCCGGATTTCACTCATACGACGCAGTTACTCGTAACTACAGAGCACAAACGAAATTTCTAGATAATCCTGACATCAGGCGCTACGAGCTTACTTTCCGACCGCTAAGGAATTCTTAAGAAAATCTTCGCTTTATTTGGTAAGTTCTGTCCGCGAGTTTTGCTTACGAGCTTTGCCTGTGAACTTGGTTCGTGAACTTTGTTCGTTAGTTAAGACAAATCGCCCGTTCGCCTGAGCTAGATTTCGAGCAAGCATACCAGAGGGTTGCCAATCTGTCTGCCTGGCTCAACAATTTTTCTGATCTATTTGGATTTATTTAGATTTTCTGGGATGTCATCTGAATTTGTTTGGACAACTGAGGCTAGTCATCGTCATCTAGTGACATTTCATCGTCTTCGACGTCATCGTCTTTGTCGTCGTTGCCCATGAGATCGACGAGTTCTTCGGGTTCGGGCTCATCGCCAACGCTGTCAATCGGCTCACGCGCAATCAGTCTGCCGGTTCCTTCTAACCATTTAAGAATCGAAGAATCTTGTTGCAAAGGAATCACATCGGCAGGATTTTCGCGCGGAATTTGGCGGACAGACGGGTTATAGGTGCTCATAATTGTTCAAGATTTGAGTATAAAGTGGCTGATCGTGCAGCAAAGGCTACTCTATAGACTACCACCGCATTATGTCGGTGGGCGGACGTTGGAGAGCCTATGATAAGCAAAACTGATCTGAAAAATGCGGTTGCCGCGACCCGTCGAGGTTTATTAGCAACTGAAGATGATCGACGGACAATTGCTAGCATGGTTGCCGATGTAGAAGCTAGCAACCCCACGCCCAACCCGCTCTTGGCGACTGATTTGCTGGCGGGTGACTGGCGATTGCTTTACACTACCAGCCAAGAACTGCTGGGCATTGATCGGGTGCCGTTTGCTCAGCTAGGCGATATCTATCAGTGCGTTCGGCCTGAGCTAATGCGCCTATACAACATCGCCGAAATTACCAGCTTGCCCTACTGCGAAGGTTTGGTGTCAGTGGTCGCCAGCTTTGCACCTGCTGTCAGTCCGGATTTAGACGCGGATGCGGCAACGCCTTCTAACCGCCGTGTCGATGTGAAATTCAACCGGGGCATCATCGGTTTGCAGCGCCTGCTGGGCTATGAATCACCGGCTCAATATATTGAAGCGCTAGAATCTAGCGATAAATTGAGTTTGCTTAAGGGCATTGATTTTTCGATCAATTCGACTCGACAGCAAGGTTGGTTAGAGATTACCTATTTAGATGAAGATCTGCGCATTGGTCGGGGTAATCAGGGGAGCCTGTTTGTACTGACAAAATAGATATCTGAAGGACGCTAGGAAGATCTATGATCTCGCTCTCTCAAAGCCAGCTAACGCTGCTCGATATCTGCGATCGCAAGTTTCAATACGTGCATTTTGAGGCGCTCTCCGGGCCGAGTAGCTATGAGCAAAAGGTGACAACTCAGTGGGGCAGCCAGTTTCACTTACTGATGCAGCAGCGATCGCTCAACTTACCCACCGAAGTCCTCACCAATGCGAACGCAGAAATGGCTGTAAGCATGAGCGCTTTGGTCAAAGCCGCACCCGAAATATTCAAGACTTTGCCGGATAATTCAGGCCCGAATCATTCAAACATAGAATCTCAAAGTGAGCAGCGGCGCACACTGGCCTTTAATGGCTACTTGCTCACCGTTGTCTATGATTGGGTGCTATGCAGCTTTGACGCGGATCCTCCCTACGGCCAAATATTAGACTGGAAAACGCATCAGCGTCCGCCGCGCAAAGAGCGCCTAGCCAATGATTGGCAAACCCGGCTGTATCTATACGTGCTGTGTGAAACCACCCCGCTCAGCCCTGAGCAGCTTTCGATGACCTACTGGTTTGTGCGCTCAGAGGCTAGCTGCTATCGGTTTGGCTACAGCGCCCAGCAGCACGAGCAAACTCGGCAAGATTTACAGCGCTTAACCGCGCGATTGAGCCGAATGCGCGATCGCAATGACTTTCCGAAAGTGGCGATCACAGCAGGCAAGTGCGACCAGTGCCCTTTTAATGTGCGCTGCGATCGCGTTTCGCCCGTGTCTTCTTTGCCGCGATCGCCAATAGATCCTTACCGGCTGCTGCAAGCAGCTAGCCAGATCACCGCTGATTCGGTAAAAGAAATTCCCCTATAGCCGCCGCTAGCCGCTTATCCCTGAGCGTTGCGAAGACCCCGTTTTCCGCTTGGCCTTCGCTTGAGGCGTTATGCTAGTTGCTCAGGCTGCTTGATCCCGATTATCTGACCTTGCTCATCTGATCTGTATGGAAGCGCCTTTTGAAATCACCCTCCAAATCGTCATCACCGTCTTAGCCGGGATTTCTGCCCAGGTTGTCGCCGCCTATTTGAAGCTGCCTAGTATTATTTTGCTGCTGATCTTTGGGATCGCTCTAGGTTCAGATGGCTTAGGCTGGCTGTCGCCTCAGAGCTTAGGGGTAGGGCTAGAGGTGATTGTCTCGCTGTGTGTGGCGCTGATTTTATTTGAAGGTGGTCTGAGCTTAGAGCTAAAAGAAATTGGCAAGGTGTCTGGCAGCTTGCGTAACCTCGTTACGGTCGGCACCTTTATTACCCTCATCGGCGGCGGCGTTGCTGCCCACTGGCTGGGAGAATTTCCCTGGTCGATTGCCTACCTGTACGCTTCATTGGTCGTCGTCACAGGACCTACGGTGGTCACCCCACTGCTCAAGCAGGTAGGCGTTGAGCGCAAAGTCGCGACGCTATTAGAAGGTGAAGGCGTCTTAATCGATCCGGTTGGGGCGATTTTGGCAGTTGTTGTACTCGACATTATTCTCAATGGCGACACCGATCCGGCCTTTGTGCTGGGCGGTCTGATGACTCGGCTCGGCATTGGAGCAGTCATTGGCGGTGGCGGTGGGGCCTTGATGGCGCTGTTTTTAAAGCAGGCCGATTTTTTGTCCGAGGAATTGCGCAACCTGGTGGTGCTAGCAGGTCTCTGGGGGCTGTACGGGTTGGCGCAAAGCGTTCAAGACGAATCGGGGCTGATGGCAGCAGTTGCAGCAGGGATTGTCGTCCGGGCGATTTCGATTCCAGAAGAGCGGTTGTTACGGCGGTTTAAAGGGCAGCTCACGATTTTTTCGGTGTCGGTGCTGTTTATTTTGCTGGCAGCTGATCTTTCGATTGCCAGTGTTTTTGAGCTTGGGCCTGGATCGGTATTGACGGTGCTGGCGCTCATGCTGATTGTGCGGCCCCTCAATATTTTGGTCTGCACTTGGAATAGCGATCTCAACTGGCGACAGAAGCTATTTATGAGCTGGATATCGCCGCGAGGGATTGTGTCGGCCTCGGTTGCTTCTCTGTTTGCGATCTTGCTGACCGATCGCGGTATTAACGGCGGCGATTCGATTAAAGCGCTGGTTTTTTTGACGATTATCATGACGGTGTTTGCCCAAGGGCTGACGGCACGTAGCTTTGCCCAATTGCTGGGAGTGACCTCTAGCAGTGCGACTGGGGTAGTCATTGTCGGCTGCAACGAGCTAGGGCTGATGATTGGCCGATTATTTAAAGAAAGAGGCGAGTCAGTAGTGATTATTGACACCGACAAAGCTGCTTGTGAAAATGCCGCTTCGGAAGGCTTTGAAATTTATGTGGGTTCGGCGCTGAATGGCGAAATTTTAGAAGAGGCCGGAATCAGCTCAATAGGCACGTTTCTAGCAATTACGAATAACGGTGAGGTAAATTCTGTAATCGCTGAGCGGGCTCAAGAAGAATTTCAGCCGCCTAGAGTGTTTGCTGTGCTGCCCCGCGCCGAGGTCAAAGCCGCCGAAGCTGACAATATTACGCCCAACGATACTGGCAATAGCAGTAGCCGAGGCGATTTGCACACGCCCAGACTGCCGGTTAAGCAGTGGAATACGATGATTACAGATGATGCGGTGCAGCAGGAAACGTACGAATTTACGACCGAGGCCGTGGTCTCGCAGCGCGATCGCGTCAATCAGCTGATCCGGGAGGGCGATATGGTGCCTTTGGTGATTGAGCAAAATGGCAAGCTAGAAGTCGCACTCAGTGAAATGGAGTGGCAGGCCGAGAGCAAACTGATTTATCTGGTGCATGATCCGACGCCTCTGCTGATTAAGCGACTGTCTGGAAAGCGCAAGCCATCTCGACAGATCTTAGCGCCTGAACCGGTGATGCCACCGCCAGTGTCTGCTAACTCGGCGAATTCTAAGAGCGTTCAGTCTACTGAAAACAAGCCACCAGCCGTGACAAATCCGCCTGTAGAGCCCTTAAAAAATTAGCTGAACCCTACCTCCATCAGACAAGTCTCTAGATTCAGTCCTTAGACAAGCCATTGGCTCCATTGCTCAACGCTTTTAGCGGAGCCGTACCAAAGGTTATTAGGACGTGGGGAATGCCACACTTTTTCGAGGACAACATTATGGGCTCCTTCAAGGTGTGCGGCTGTGATGGGCACAATCCCATCCCCCCATACGAACCCATCTCCGTTCGTAATCTTGTAGCTATTAAAGGTGAACCAGTCGGCCTTTTTGCCTTCAACTGATTTCCCGGCTACGCAGACGTACTTCACATGGGGATAAAAAGCGCCAGGGTAGGCTTGATTGACAAAGGTTAGGTTTTTTTGAGTCCAGCGCTCTAGGCTAGTGTGAGGTGTACCAAGGGTGAGTAGCGTATTGACGTGATCTTTAGCGGGATGCGGAAAGGTGCGGTGGCGATCGCTACTGTGAATGTCATAGGGCATATCTCCCAAATAAATGCGCGAAATCCAGCCCCCGGCTGAGTGCCCGATTAAATTAATCTGATCGCAGTCATAATCGACCATCGCCTTTTGCGCGGTTGCATCGAGCGCTCGAACAATATCAATAATCGAGCGTCCGCCCAATGTCGGAAACCAGTCTCGACGACGCAACGGTACCGTTACTGTCGGAAAGCCTTGTTTGGTGAGCGCTGCTTCCATTTCCTGGTAAGGTTGAGCGCTGGCTAGATATCCCGGTAAAATGACGATGGGCAGAACCATAAAACCAATCAGAAAATAACAGGCTTATTTACTGGCCTTTAGCGTATCTGGCCTTTAGTGTATCTGGCCTTTAGTTTATATCGAAATTCATTTCAAGGCGACTGACACGCTTAACGACGCCCTATTTTGCATTCTTCATCGGTTCTTTTGATTAACTCGCTCTCGACAGATCTTTTTGCTACTCATAATCCCGCTTCTACCCCATTACCATTAGGTACACTCTACGGCTTGGGCGTTGGCCCAGGCGATCCTGAGCTGATTACCCTCAAGGCTTTGAAGCGATTGCAAGCCGCTCCAGTAGTGGCTTTTCCTAGCGGCATTCGCGGCCAAATCGGCGTTGCCGAGAGCATTATCAGCCCTTGGCTGTCGGCGACTCAAATTCGACTACCGCTGGCATTTCCCTATGTGCTAGAGGCGCAGCAGCTATCAGCGGCTTGGCAACTGGCCGCTCAAACCGTTTGGCCCTATTTGCAAACCGGCGATGTGGTGTTTGCCTGTGAAGGCGATGTGAGCTTTTATGGCACCTTTACATATCTAGCGCAGAGCTTGCAGCGTCAGTATGGAGCGGTGAACATTGAGGCGATCGCTGGTGTCTCTTCACCGATGGCCGCTGCGGCTGCACTCGGTATTCCGCTCACCTGCCAAGATCAGCGGCTGGCGATTTTACCGGCACTCTATAGCTTTAAAGATAGGTTTAAAAAAAACTCTCAAGAATCTAGGGTTATGGGCTCTGACAGAGATGATTCGCTCAAGTTACCGAGTCAGCCACCCGTCAGTGATCTAGAGGCTGCGATCGCTTGGGCAGACGTGATTGTGCTGATGAAACTCGGCAGCGTTTACCGTCAGGTATGGCAAATTTTGGCCCAGCACCAGCTGCTAGAAAGTAGCTACGTCATTGAAAACGCCACTAAGCCGACGCAAGTAATTCACACTGATTTGCAACATCACCCCGACCTGAAGCTGCCTTACTTTTCACTGCTGATTGTGCGGCCTCGCGATCGCCCAGATTAAATGACCTTGTGGTTACTCAAATTGAGTGCCCTGGCGGTTACCCAAATCGCAATAACGGCGACCAATCGAGCCCTGTCAATCTCAGAACTGACCCCAAAGCTCAGTAGAATCACGTTATAAATGGCATACTTATCAACTGCACCGCTAAGCTACACGCATCGCACCAGTACTTTATAAGGTTTATTTTGACTCTCAAGCCTTAAGTTCTCTATGTTTATGGTTATGGCCCTTCCCTCTCGCCTAAAATCAGCCCTTCGCCCTGTCATTCAAGCCACCCACCTCACCGGGCCAACGACCGTTGGCGTGCTGCTATCGGTCGGTGCTCATGTTCTGCTGTTGGCCTTTGGCCCGCGCACGGCTTTTTCGTTCAAGGCACTGACCCAAGCCGCTCAAGCAGCGGACGCTCAAGAAACGATTGTGCCCTTGGTGCAGCTGACGCCCGCTGAGCAAAACCGCTTACCCAACTTTGCCCAACCTCAGCTCCCCGCCAATTTAAACGGGCTTAGCAGCCTAGCGCTACCCCCAGGCTTGCCGCTCGTGCCAAATGCTAAAATTCCGACGGCTCAGTCACGCTCTCTTACCGGCAACCGATTAGCAAACAGCCCGCTGACCCGTAACAGCCTGACCAACAATCAGCTTCGCCAGCTCGAAGCAGGCCGAATTAGCCAGGGCTTTAGATTAGGAACGACGTTTCCGACTTCTAGCCTGGGTGATCGCACTTCAAGTACGTTGTCATTGGGCAATCGTCAAGCTGTTGAGGTGCCTGTCTTACCGCCACCGTCACCGACGAATTCGAGTGCGCCAACTGAGTCTGCAAATGCGTCCCCAGCGTTGCCTGCTAACGGCTCTGAGCCTGCTGCTCCCTCTGCGAGTGACTTACTGCCACAGTTAGATCCTAATCAAGAGACGATTTCCTTTGGCGAGGCCATCGCTAGAGCTAACGCTCAGCCTAATCCCGGAGCCAATGCCGGAACTAATCCGCCCGATATTGGCGATCGCATTCCCGCTACTGACTCACCCAATGCGGCTCAAACGCCTGCTGAAAATTCGAGTGCGATCGCTCGTGCGCCCTCTCAGGGAGGCTCTTCCCAGCTTGCACAAGACTTTGTATACAACAGCGCCGATGTCTCTGAAGAAGCTGCCAAGCAAAATGCTGCTGAATGGCTACAGGCAACCGCTGAAGGCAAAGGTGAAGATATTACCCAGGCGAGCACTGATCTCAGCATTGATTCTGATTTCAAGGTGTGTCAAGAAAATCCGCCCGTTGATGCGCTCATCGGCGTGGTCGTGAACCCCGACGGTACCCAGACAGATGTGGCGTTGCTAAAGCGAACCGGCTACCCAGTTCTAGATCGTAAGGCCATTGCTGCCGTTAGCTACGCTGACTTTGACACCGCTACGGTGCCGACTCAATATCAAGTCAATATTGATGTGCTCTATAGTCCACAGGGCTGTGTAGATAGCTTGCCTGACAGTAGTAATTAACCGTAGCCCCTAATAAAGCGCTAATTAAGGATTATTACTTTTGTTTGCCGATTGTGACTTAACTGAGAGCCCTGGGGATCGCTGTATTAGTGTTTAAGAACACGATAGCGAAGGCTCAATGGCCCCAAATGTTATGAAAGTTGCACGTAAGTCGAGTTTAGGGCAATCCATCGGATTGGCTCTGCTACTTGTAGCCGGATGTGTTGGGCTAATTACAATGATGTCTTACGCATCTCTGTAGGCCACACCTATCCGCTAGACATGGTTCTGAGCACTTAGCAATATGTCCATAACTGCAAAAACTCGGACTGCAAAAACTGATACTTGCGAATATCTAACTCGAAGCCGCTCAAAACTACTAAGCGGCTTTTTTTGGCCCAAAGCCATGCATCCTTTTCGCATCGCCTAGGCAAATAAGCGCGTTACAGCCGCTTAGTCAGCACCTTGCCATGCGTATCTGTGCCGCAGCTACTCAATAGATTATGCGCCAGTGCCAGTGCCTGCACTCGCTCCGTTTTCCCAGGGCTAGGCCGCCAGACCTTAGGATTATCGTAAGCATAAAAAGTTTCTACCCCATCTATGCCCAGCCGAGCGGCGGCTCTAATTAAGGTGATTTCATCGGTGCGGTAGCGCACAGGATGAGCCAGAATAGCCAGTCCGCCTGCTGCTTGAATGGCGCGAATCACCCGGCTGGCGTCTCTATTTCCACCTTTAGGGGCGCTGCCCTGCATGTAAGGGGCCATACCCTCATCACTAGGTCTGAAAGCATAACCTAAGATGTGAACATCAGTGTCAGCCAAAAAAGACGTAATTTCGATGCCAGCCCACAGTTTTGGTAAGGTTTTTACGTTGGATTGGCGCTGACGGCTCCAGCTCGAAGGATTGTGCCAGCGCCAGTCTTCCATCCACTGACAGGCTTCACGATAGCCCCTGACGCTGTGGTGGTCAGTAATCGCCATGCCGCTCAGGCCAATTTCTACAGCCTGAGTCATCAGCTCTGACGGCGTTAGTTTCCCGTCAGAGCAAAGGGTGTGCATGTGAAAGTTGTAGGTTCTCGGGCAGCTTTGCGCGCTAATACTCTGTAATACTTCTCTAAGTAGCAAAGAATCCTGCGTTGCCGTCCGATGGGCCGTCTGATTTGTAGACGTCCTCTCAGCAGGATTGGCAGACATGGCTATACAGTAATTATCTTATGACTACCCATACTATACCCAAAGTATTGACAGATAGGGCAATTATACTGGCGGCATGACCACAAACCCTGACTGAATCCTGTTTTTCTGCCAGTTTTTTGGGTTGGCCTTTGAATGGGCTTTGGGTGCAAATCTAGTTAGTGGACGCGGCTAACAGGCGCATCGAACAGCGTATCTAAATAAACGCGGGAGGGCGTTTGATCGCCTCGTGTGTGGCCGTTTTGCAGCAAAAACAAAGACAGCGCGGCTGCATACAAGCGGTCTTGATCCCAATTTGGATGGGTTTCAAGAAAGCCTTTGAGAGAATCGTGTAGCTCTTCAGGTATTTCTGCCAGGATACTTACGGATATTTGCATCAAAACTTCTTCAAAACCTCTCAGTAGTCACTGCGCTTTCGGCAGGTGATTGGAAAACTATTCTGCGCTCTTAG
This sequence comes from Phormidesmis sp., assembly GCA_041745715.1. Taxonomy (GTDB): domain Bacteria; phylum Cyanobacteriota; class Cyanobacteriia; order Phormidesmidales; family Phormidesmidaceae; genus Phormidesmis. The sequence goes on along the minus strand of JBGTIK010000222.1, from coordinate 30,286 downwards.
GGGTAGGGTTTGTCAATGATAAAAATAATTGCCAAGGTCTTTTTCGGATTAGCTCAATAACGAGATAACAGGATTAAATCGTATTTTTTGTTGCATAACTTATTTTTATTCGCCGTTTTTCTCATATTTGTAGCGGTGGAAATCCGAATTCACAGGAAGTCCGTGAAGTCCCTGAGATTGCGTAAAAACCTGTGGAAAAGTGTCTCTACTCTGTGGAAAACTTTCGGGGGATCGGTGGATAACTGCTGCGGTTTGAAAAAAGAAGATAAGAAAATGCAGAAAAATAAAAATCTGAGCGAATTGACTTTAGGGGTTGATCTCAGCTCCCTTTGCCTATATGAACGATTGAATAGAGTTCATGTGTACCGAGCGTTTCTGGCTGTCTAGCGGCGAGGATGGGCGTCATTGTGGTGCAGATGTCAAAGGTGATTTGACTCACTTTTGCAATGTTTGAGAGTAAATTTTCGTAGCTGTCTTGACTGATTTTAGGGATTTAGAAGGTGGTCATAAGTCTGTACAGACCCTGTGGAAAACTCGTTAATTCGGCTGGAATGCCTATTGATGTCACCAGCGAAACTTGGTACGCTCATGGGCTACTTAATACGTCAGTAAATTTCATGATATTTAGACTTGGGCTTGGCTCTAGCCGCTCAGTAACTTCTGGGATACTGTCTGGGATGCTGGCTCTGCTGCTAATTGGCGCTGTAGGCTGCGGCCAGACAACGCCCAGTGAGACAACCGGATCGGCCTCTGAGCCCTCGGTTGAACCCAGTGCTGATGCATCTTCTGAGCCCCTAACAGTAGGAGCCATCCCTGATCAAGATCCGGAAAAGCTCCAGCGGCTGTATGGCAAACTGGCGGATTATTTGACGGCAGAGCTGGGTGTGCCCGTGGTGTACGAGCCGGTGATGGACTATGCAGCGGCAGTGACCGCGTTTAAAGTCGGTGATTTGGATTTGGTTTGGTTTGGTGGTCTCACCGGGGTGCAGGCTCGATTGCAGGTGCCGGATGCTGAGGCGATCGCTCAGCGCGATATTGACGCCGAGTTTCACAGCGTATTTATTGCGAATGCCAATAGCGGGTTGAGCCCGATTAAAGACCCCTCTGAGCTAGTGAGCTTAAAAGGAAAGACGTTCACCTTTGGATCAGAATCTTCGACATCGGGCCGCTTGATGCCGCAATATTTTTTGTCAGAATTGGGCGTTGAAATCACTGACTTTAAAGGTGAGCCAGGATTTTCAGACTCTCACGATGCCACGCTGAAGCTGGTGGAGGCGGGCAGCTACGACGCGGGCGCAATGAATGAGCAGGTGTGGCTAGATCGCGTGGCTGAGGGCGAGGTCGATCAGAGTAAGGTGCAGGTAATTTGGCAAACGCCTGCTTACTATGACTATCACTGGGTGGTGAATCGCGATCAGCTCAATCAAAAGTTCGGTCAAAAGTTTGGCGATGCCTTCGTCGAAAAAATTCAGGCGGCTTTACTAAAGCTGGATGCGAGTGACCCTGATCAGGCGGAAATCCTGGAGCTGTTTGGAGCGGAGAAGTTCATTGAAACGGAGAATGGTAACTACGCTCAAATTGAGGCGGTAGGACGCAAAATCGACAAGATTAAGTAGGCTGCATCTGACCAGTAAAGATGAGTGCCCCGTAAAGATAAGTAAAGATGAATAGCCCCGTGCTAGCGCTAGAAAATGTGACCTGTCGGTTTGGCTCGGTGGTGGCTTTGCAGTCGGTGAGTTTGGTGGTGAATCAGGGCGATCGCGTGGCTTTAGTCGGCCCTAGCGGAGCGGGAAAAAGTACGCTGCTGAGCTTATTGAATGGCTCGTTGAGCCCGACGATAGGATCGGTGAAGGTGTTGGGGCGATCGCTGCAAACTTTGCCTAACCATCAGCGTCGTCAGCTTCAGCGTCAGGTCGGCACCATTTATCAGCAGCATCACTTGGTCACGAACTTGAGCGTGATTCACAATGTCAACGCGGGCCACTTGGGGCGATGGCCGCTGTGGAAGGCGCTGTGGTCATTGCTGTGGCCACAGCAGGTGCAGGTGGCGCAGCAGGCACTGGCACAGTTGGGCCTTGCCGATAAGCTGTATGCCCCCACAGACAGGCTTTCGGGCGGACAGCAGCAGCGGGTGGCGATGGCGCGGGTGCTGGTGCAAGATCCGGCGATTATTTTGGCAGATGAGCCGGTGGCGAGTGTAGATCCGACGCGATCGCACGACATGATGCAGCAGCTCGTAGCGCTGGGAAAAACCAGCATAAATGGGCATAAAGCCAGCCGAAATCGAACGCTATTGGTGAGTCTGCATGATGTGGCGCTGGCAAGGGCGTATTGCGATCGCATCATCGGCCTACGTCACGGCCAGCTCATGTTTGACTTACCCAGCGCTGAGGTCAGTGACGCTCAGCTTGCTAGTCTGTACGAGCTAGCAAGCAGTCCACATGCGACTTAAGCGACTCCCAATGCGGCCAAATAAAGCCGCTCTATTACTGTGGCTAGGGCTGGTGATGGGGTCGCTGTGGCTTTCGGGGCTGGGCCGTGAACCCGTGATCAATTGGGCCGGTCTGCCGCTGGTAGGACAGTTTTGGCTAGCGATGCTGCACCCTCAGCTTGGGAGCGAATTTTTGCAGGTGATGGCTGAGGCGACAGTAACGACGCTGGCCTTTGCCGTCTGTGGGACGGCGCTGAGCTTAGGGGTGGGCTTTGCTTTAGGGATTATCTGCTCTAGGATATGGTGGCAAATTACTTGGCCAGGACGGGTGGGCAGCGGGCTTTGGCTGGCTCTGAGGAGTTTGCTGGCGATTCCTAGAGCGATTCACGAGCTGATTTGGGGGCTGCTGCTGCTGAATGTGCTGGGGCTCGATGCGATGGTAGGCGTGCTGGCGATCGCGATTCCTTTCGGAGCAATTACGGCCAAAGTTTTTTCTGAAATAATAGACGAAACGCCTCAGGAGGCTCTGTATTCGCTGATTAATAGTGGCATTAGTCCGGGCCGTGCTTTTGCCTATGGGCTGCTGCCAGAAGCCCTGCCAAACCTGATTTCGTATGGATTTTATCGGTTTGAATGTTCGCTGCGATCGGCGGCGGTGCTGGGCGTAATTGGAGCGGGCGGGCTAGGCTATCAGATTTTGTTGAGTCTGCAATCTTTACGCTATGAGCAGCTTTGGACGGGGTTTTATGCGCTGATGCTGCTGAATGGCGCGGTGGATGCCTGGAGCGGCTGGCTGCGGCGGCAGATGGGCTTTGTGAGTCGGATAGAGTTAACCGCTAGCGCTGGCAAAAGATCTAAGACAACGGCGGTTGGGCATAGTCAAAATCAGGATAGTCAAAGTCAGGATAATCAAAGTCAGCACAGGCACGGTCACCGATTATGGATTCAGCTTTCTTGGGGCGCGATCGCGCTTTCAGTGCCGCTGTGCTTTGCCTATCTCAACATTGACTGGAGCCGATGGGGGAGGGCGCGATCGCTGTTTGCCGATATTGCCGCTCAAGTCACACCGTCGCAGGTACTGCCACAATTTTCTTGGTCGCTTATGCCGGTTGCTGTGCAGACGGTGGCGATGTCAGTGCTGGCGATTACCCTAGCTGGATTAGCCGGAATTGCCTTTTCGTTTCCAGCGGCGCAAAACTTCTTTTTACCCGGCGGTTTGTTGCGACCGGTGGGTGAACATCGGCGATGGAGCATCGGGCAGGTGACGATGCTGAGCGCTCGGTTAGTGCTGCTAGGGGCGAGGGCCATTCCGGCCCCGATTTTGGCGCTGGTGATTCTGTATGGGATGTTTCCGGGCATTTTACCGGGGGCGCTGGCCTTGGCAATTCATAACTTTGGCATTCTCGGTCGGCTGATGGCGGAGGTGAATGAGAACTTGCCGGATGGGCCACTGCGGGCTTTGCGATCGCTCGGTGCTTCTAGCGGTGGCCTGATTTTTTACGGTATTTTACCGGCTAACCTGTCTCGGTTTTTGGCCTATATTCTCTATCGCTGGGAGGTATGCCTGCGCGAAACCGTAATTGTTGGCCTTGTCGGCGCGGGCGGGCTAGGCAGGGTGCTGACTGAGCAGCTCAGCAGCTTTGACTACAGTGCTTTAGCGGCGACGCTGAGCGTTTTTATCGGGTTGACGATTGGGGTGGATTGGCTGAGTGGGTGGCTGCGATCGCGTCTGAAAATGCAAGGTGAGAACTAAATCCTTACGGGCATTTGCAACAGTTTTAAATACTAATGAAATGTGCTCAACGCCACCCTCTTGAGGGATATTTGACGCTCCCTTAACACAGAGAAAAATGAAAAGATGGCGAAGCTGGAAAAAATCTGATCGATGAAGAGGAACAGCCTGATGAACAGTGATCGCAGCGGTTAAGAGAACAAAGTTGGGTGGGAATTTGAAACGGCGTGGGACTTTGAAACGGCGTGATGTTGTTGTGAAAGAGGGATTGCGCTACCTGATATCAGTGAGTTGGGCTGAAGAATGAGCGAATCAAAGCAGTAATGTGTAAAAATGCGAAAGCCCAAAGCATTAAAAGCTTAGAATTTAAGGAACTGTTGACTATGGCGTCTCCTTCCAGTGTGAGCGTTCAAGCGGTGCAGGCCATCGGCCTGACAGTTTCAGATGCTAGCCGCGCGAGTGATTTTTTTACCGGGGCCTTTGATTTTACCGTCACGGCGGATACCGTCCTCAGCGGCGACGAGGCCAGCTACCTCTATGGGGTGCCCAAGGCTCAAGTCCGAGTGGTGTCTTTGCAGCTAGGCTCAGAAACCATTCGCCTAATGGAATTTTTAGGCGTGCAGAGTAAGCCGGTACCAGCAGATAGCAAAAGCAATGACCTGTGGTTTCAGCACTTTGCCATCATCGTCAGCGACATGGACAAAGCCTACACGCAGCTACAAAAGTTCTCTTTTAGCCCCATTTCACCCGAACCTCAAACGCTGCCAAATGAAATTAAAGCCTTTAAGTTTAGAGATGAAGATGGCCATGCGCTAGAGCTGTTGCAGTTTCCGGCAGGGTTAGGCCCTGACTATTGGCAGTCAAAGGATGCGCTCTTTTTAGGGATCGATCACTCGGCGATTTCTATCGCCAGCACCGAGCGTAGCTTAGGGCTGTACCGCGATCTGTTGGGCTTGACCCATCAGGGCAGCTTTACTAACATTGGCATTAAGCAAGAGACGATGGATAATCTCTTCAGTGCCAAGGTCATTGTCACTTCACTAACGCCGGAAACGGGGCGGTTAGGCGTGGAATTTTTGGATTATCTGACGCCGCCAGGAGCCAGACCTTTCCCAGTAGATCAGCAGACCAGTGATTTAGTGCATATGCACTTTGAGCTAGCTGTAGATGATATTGACGCTGCGGTAGAAGTACTCGAAGATGCCCCTAGAGAACTCGGTGTACAATTCGTTTCGCCTAAGGTGATTGATTTGCCAGAGGTGATGCCTTTTCGCCGAGGGGCACTGTGGCGAGGGCCAGATGGCCATAATGTGCTGTTGGTTCAAAATTAGCTTGATTGACTCTAGCGGATTAGGCGCGCCAATGCGTTGTCAGAAATTGAGTTGTTAAATTAGGGAGTCGTTTTTTGGAAGCTGCGATCGCACTACTCTCAAGTCTATACCCCGACTTCATCGTTGGCCCACAGGGCTATATGCTGCTGATTTTTCGAGCGATAGTCGGTCTGTTGTTTATTTTGCACGGCTTGCCTAAGCTGCAAAATCTGCAAGTCTGGTCAGCAGCGCTAGGGGCACCGCTGCCACTTTGTTTGTTGTCAGCAGGCTTTATGGTAATTGGCGGTACTGGGCTGATTTTGGGTGTGCTGACCCCTTTTGCCAGCGCCTCTATTTTAGTGTCTATGATCTATGCGCTGGTGCTGGAAGTCATTGCTGGCGATCCGCTAGTTGCACCCGATCCCTATCAGCTTGGCAAGTACTATGAAGGGCCAGATGGCCGCAAAGGAGAGCCGCCGAGTATGGAAAAAGCCCTGATCTTTACCGTGATGCTGATGCTGATTATTGTCTTTGGCCCTGGCGCTTATTCGTTAGATGCGCTCTGGTTAGCAGGCGCACTATAGCCGAGTAATCAGTCGAGTAGTCGAGCTATCTCGGTCTAACCAGCAGTCAAGTTTGCTCGTCGCAGAACTCTGATAGGATTCAGACAGGATCAGATGTACTGTTGATGGCAGGGGTATGCGGCGAGATTCGATTTTCTATACTTTTTTTCAGCGATCGTCCACCCTGATTTTCGATCTGCTGCCCAATCCGCCCGCAAATGCCGCCGCCTATCGCTTTGATTCAGTCTCTGTCAAGGAGGCTCAATTTGAGATGGACGGCGTATTTCTGCCGCCCGATGGCTCACCCGACACGGTCTACTTCTGTGAAGTTCAAATGCAGAAGATCAAAAACCTTTACGAGCGGATTTTTGCTCAGATTTTTCTTTACTTTTATCGTCATCGCGATCGCTTCACTGACTGGCAAATCATCGTCATCTATCCCTCGCGCAGCACCGAGCAAGACCGGCTCCATCCCTTTAGAGTCATGCTCAATAGCGAGCAGATGCATCGGATTTATTTAGACGAACTCGGCGATATTCGGTAACTGCCGCTGTGGATTGGGTTGATGGTGTTAACCACTGTCAAAGGCAATGCTGCCGTAGCCGATGCCCAAGCCCTAATAGCCAGAGCCCGTCAGGAAAAGTCAGCAGATGAGAGTAATGTCATCATAGAGCTAGTGGCAACGATTATTTGGTACAAATTTAAGCAGTTGAGCTTACAGGAGATCCAGGCCATGTTAGATATTGCGATTCAAGAATCTAGGCTCTATCAGGAAGGGCAGCAAGAAGGCCGCCAGGTAAGGTCAAGCTTTGCTGATTATTCGTCAGTTGAGCAAGCGATTTGGTCAGATCTCTGAGGACGCTGCGGCAAAGATCCGTGGACTGTCGGCTGCTGATATGGAAGTTCTGGGTGAAGCCATTTTAGACTTTGCGAGTTTGGCAGATTTGCAGACTTGGCTGCAAACTCATGGCTTATCGTAGTTTTCGATTGACGACGCTATGACGCTATATAGATGACGCTATCTATCAATGGCTCTATCTATAGGTAGCAGCGCTAGAGGGGTCAGTTTGGTATTGTAATTTCTAAATCCGTTGGTTTAGCTCATCGACTCGGCCCGCAGGCTTAGCTTAGGGGCTTAATCGATGGCTAAATTGCGGTTTGAACATGGCGAAGCAACAAACATTTTTACGCTGCAAGTGCTAAGGGGCAACATCATGAAGGTAGGGGCGAGGTTTGGTAAGGCTGCGGGTGATGAACAGTCGCTAAGTGGCTGTGAGTTTTCTGTCTGGGCTCCGCTATTAGATCAAGTAGCGGTCGAAATCGTGGGTGCTGAAGGCAGACCTCAGCATTTAAAGATGACGCAGGACGAAAAAGGGTATTGGCACGCGATCGCACCCAATCTGCCTGCGGGCACCCGCTACCGCTATCAGCTAAATGGCCAAGAGGCATGGCCTGACCCGGCTTCGAGCTATCAGCCTGAAGGCGTTCACGGCCCCTCTGAGGTAATTGATCACAGCCAGTTTGAGTGGCAAAACGATGACTGGCAAAGCGTTTCGCTGACAGACTATATTATCTATGAGCTGCATATCGGGACGTTTACGCCTGAAGGCACGTTTGAAGCCGTGATCGCACGTCTGCCAGATTTGGTCGCGCTCGGCATTACTGCCATTGAAATCATGCCAGTTGCTCAATTTCCGGGCACGCGCAACTGGGGCTATGACGGCGTGTTTTCATTCGCTGTGCAAAACTCATACGGCGGGCCAACTGGGCTAAAACAATTAGTTGATGCCTGTCACAGCCACGGGCTTGCCGTCGTGCTGGACGTGGTGTACAACCATTTTGGCCCCGAAGGCAACTACACCGGGAAGTTTGGCCCTTACACCACCGACCGCTACCGGACGCCTTGGGGCAGTGCAATTAACTTTGATGATGCCTACAGCGACGGCGTGCGCAATTATTTTATTGAAAATGCCCTGGGCTGGATGCGCGACTATCATGTCGATGCGCTGCGGTTGGATGCTGTCCATGCGATTTATGACTTTGGCGCTAAGCATTTTTTGCAGGAGCTAGCTGAATCCGTTGACGATTTATTCAAAGAGCTTGATAGCAGAGGTCGTACTCAGCATTCATATCCGCCTTATTTAATTGCCGAAAGCGATCTTAACGATCCTCGCCTTGTGCGCTCTATTCAGCAAGGCGGCTATCAGCTAGATGCTCAGTGGAGCGATGACTTTCACCATGCGCTTCATGCCCGCCTGACGGATGAAATCATTGGCTATTACAGCGATTTTGCCAGTTTAGATACTCTGGCAGCGGCGATTAAAAACCGGTTTACCTACGATGGTAAATATTCGCCTTTTCGCCGCCGCCAGCACGGCAACTCAGCTATAGATGTGCCGTCTCATCGGTTTGTGGTGTGCAATCAAAACCACGATCAGGTGGGCAACCGGATGATGGGTGATCGCTTCTCTACCCTAATCTCATTTGATAGCCTCAAACTCGCCGCTGGAGCCACTTTGCTATCGCCCTACATTCCATTGCTATTTATGGGCGAAGAATATGGCGAAACTGCCCCCTTTCTATATTTTGTAGATCATAGCGATCCAGAACTGATAGAAGGCGTTCGCAGCGGTCGTAAAGAAGAGTTTAGAGCCTTTCACAGCGAGGGCACGCCGCCTGATCCGGCTGGTGTAGAAGCGTTTAAAGCGTCTACACTGAACTGGCTATCACCAAATTCAGAGGCTACCGCAGGTAACTATCAAAAGAGCGATCGCTCATCTCAAATTGTTCTCCAAAAGTTCTATCAAAAACTCATCAAAGTTCGCAGGCAATGCCAAATCATGATCCCTTCTACGCCTGCTGAAATTATGACCGAGCACACCAACGATATTCTTTACTACCGGCGCATTCATGACAGCGGAAACTTGCTCTGTATTATGAACTTCGGTGAGCAGACAACAAAAGTTGAACTACCTTTAGGCACTCAAACTTGGCACTTGCAAATTAGCTCTGCGGCGGCTCAATGGTCTATTGAGTCAGCTAAAGACGAGCAGGCTAAAAATAGCGCTGATCTACCTCAAACCATTTCCGCTCAAACTATTTCAGCGTTACCATTTGCGCCCCGCAGCATTGCTTTGTATAGAGCTGAACCCGCTTAAACGTGATCGTTATCTGAGTCCGAATCTGAGTCCTATATCGGGTAGGTATTAGATCCGCCCTTACTTTATATGCGTATTCCTGTTGCTACCTATCGCCTGCAATTTACGCCTGACTTTGGCTTCAACCAAGCCAAAGTGATCGTAGACTATCTTGATCAGCTCGGCATTGCCGACATTTATGCCTCTCCTATCTTTACGTCTCGCCGAGGCTCTCAGCACGGCTATGATGTCGTCGATCAAAATCAAATCAATCCGGAATTGGGTGGATTAGGAGAATTTGAGGCGCTGGTAGAAGAGCTGCAAGAGCGTGGAATGGGCTGGCTGCAAGACATTGTGCCTAATCATATGGCCTACGACGGCCAAAACCACTATCTAATGGATGTGCTAGAGCACGGCCAAGAGTCGCAGTACGTTGATTACTTCGACATCGAATGGGATCACTCCTACGAAGATATTGAGGGCAAAGTGCTGGCTCCCATGTTAGGAGACTTTTATGATCGATGCTTAGAGCGCGGCGAGATTCAGCTTAGCTACGGTGCTGATGGGCTAAAAGTCAATTACTATGGCCTTCACTTTCCGGTGAGGGTAGAGTCTTACGCGCTTTTTTTAACGCATGAGATCTCTTGGTTAAGACGTCAAATGGGGCGTCAAAATCCAGATTACATTAAGCTAATTGGGGTGCTCAATACCGTCAGAGATACGTTTCCGGTGCTGAAAGGTCGGCAGCGACGCGATCAGGCGACCTTTGTAAAATACCTATTGTGGGAACTGTACGAATCGAGCAGTGAAATCAAAACCTTTATTGATCAAAATATTGAGGCTTTCAATGGCCAAATTGATAAGCCTCAAAGCTTTGATCTATTAGATAAGCTGCTGCTGCAACAGTTTTACAGACTCTCTTTTTGGAAGGTAGGTGCAGAAGAGCTCAACTACCGCCGGTTCTTTACGGTGAATGAGCTGATCTGCCTCAAGGTTGATAATCCTAAAGTGTTTGACCAAACCCACGCACTGATTGAAGATTTAGTCAGGAGTAAAAAAATCAATGGTTTACGCATTGACCATATTGATGGGCTGTACGACCCGCAGGGCTACTTGCAGCGACTTCATGAAAAAACGAATGGCGTCTATACCGTCATTGAAAAGATTTTAGAAAGAGATGAACGTTTGCCAAGCCATTGGCCCATTCAAGGAACTTCTGGGTATGAGTTTTTGAACTATGTGAATGGTGTTTTTTATCAGCAGCAAAATCAAAAGAATTTTACTCGCTTCTACAAGAGCTTTAGCGGCGTAAAAGATGGGTACGACAAGCTCTTTTTGGAGAAAAAGCAGCTGATTGCAGATACCAATCTAGTGGGCGATATTGACAATCTCGCTCGTTTTTTGAAAAAGGTGGCTAGTCAGTATCGCTATGGTCGTGATCTGACGGCGAATGGTCTGAAGGCAGCTATTCAAGAGGTGCTGGTCTCTTTTCCGATTTACTGCACGTATATTAACCAGCAGGGTAGCTCTAAGCGTGATTTGAAGTATATTCAAATGGCGATCGCGCAAGCTAGAAAGCGCATTCCCCAGCTATCGAATGAGCTAGAGCTGATTGAAAAGTTTTTGATGCTGGGCTATGAAGAGTCTTTAGCGGTGGAAGAGCGATCGCAGTGGCTGCATTTTGTGATGCGATTGCAGCAATTCACCGGCCCGCTGATGGCCAAGGGAGTAGAAGATACGCTGTTTTATGTGTACAACAGATTTATTGGCCTGAATGAAGTGGGCGCAGCGCCCGATCATTTTGGGGTTTCTTTAAAAGAATTTCATGACTATAACCAATATCAGCAAGAGCATTGGCCGCACACGCTAAATGCTACCTCTACTCACGATACCAAGCGCAGTGAGGATGTCAGATCGCGCCTGAGCGTGATTTCTGAACTGCCGGATGAATGGGAAACGCAGGTCAAAGCCTGGAGCGAGATCAATGCGGATAAAAAACAGATAATCGGCGACCATGCAGTACCCGATGCCAACGATGAGTACTTTTTGTATCAAACCCTGGTGGGCGCTTATCCTTTTGATGAAGCAGAGCTACCCGAATTCAAAACGCGCGTAAAAGATTATGTTGTTAAAGCAGTACGTGAAGCCAAGGTGCATACCGCTTGGCTGCGGCCCGATGCGGACTATGAAGCCGGGTATGTACAGTTTGTTGATACTTTGCTGACGCCTAGTAAAGACAATGCCTTTCTAGATAAGCTTCAGCCGTTCCAAAAGCAGATTGCCGAGTATGGCATCTATAACTCTCTTTCGCAGCTACTGATCAAGCTAACTGCGCCCGGTGTGCCTGATTTTTATCAGGGTACGGAGCTTTGGGACTTAAGCCTAGTTGATCCAGACAATCGCCGCTCGGTGGATTATCCCAAGCGCTTAAAAGGCTTGCAGGCAATTCAAGAGCGCTGGCAAAAACAGCCCAACACACTTTTGAAACATCTGCTCAAAAACCGCACAGATGGCTGTATCAAGCTGTTTTTGATGATGCGTGGCTTGGCAGCTAGAAACTATTTTCGCAATGTATTTAGAAGCGGCAGCTACCAGGCACTAACAGTTACCGGAGAACATGCCGATCATGTGGTGGCTTTTATCCGACATAAGGGCGAGCATACGGTGATTACGATCGTGCCACGATTTTTGACGGGGCTAGTGCAGCCGGATAAGCTGCCTTTGGGTAAAGCGGTGTGGGGAGATACCGCAGTAGTCCTTCCTCAAGGCGAGCAAGCGACTTGGCAAGATTGGATTACCCAGCAGCCGATTGAGTTAACTGATGCCCCCCTAGTGGGTGATTTGCTCGCTCAGTTTCCGGTTGCTTTAGTAGTCAGTGAAAATCACAGCCTGTAGCTTAATGAATAGCTCAATCAATAGCTCAATTAATAGCTCAATCAATAGCTTAATCAATTGGCTCGGATGGCATGTAGACTGACGAAAGACTATCGAGCAGCCATCGCTAGAGGGTGCGCTCTCGCAGTTAAATTACCAGATTAATTGACGAGATCATGGGTTCAAAAACAGCAGCAGAGATTATATCCAGCACCAAAGATCTCCCCGAAGTGCTGCTGAGTGAAGCTAAAGCTGCGGGCGCACAGTTTGTTGAGGTGTATCAATCGAGTACGCTCTCTCGCCCGATTATCTTTGAAGGCAATCGGCTCAAGCAGATAGAAACGAGCCAGTCAGAAGGGGTCGCCCTCAGGCTATGGCGAGACGGCAGGCCAGGGCTAGCGGTTGGCTACGGCCCAATTGATGCCAAAACGCTGGTTGAAAAAGCGCTGGCAATCAGTACGCTGAATCTACCAGAGACAGCCGACTTAGCGACGGGTGGCTCAGATCCCGCACCCGACACCGCAGAGGCTAACTGTCAGGCGTTTCCTGAAAAAGGGCAGGCAATGGCGGTCGAAAAGCTGGTGGATTTAGGGCGTGGGGCGATCGCTCAAATCCGCACCAGCATCCCCGAAGCTGTTTGCGAAGCTGAGTTCTCTTGCGATGTCGAATACATCCGGCTGATCAACTCCACCGGACTCGATTACAGCTTTCAAGACACCACTCTCAGTGGCTACATCAGCGCCGAACTGATTCAGCAAGACGACTTTTTGTGCGTCAACGATGGCACCCTCAGCCGCCACCAGCTCGATATTGGCGCAGTCGCTGACAGCATCGTTCAGCGACTGGTATGGGCGCAGCAAACCGTGGAGCCGACGATTGGCCAAGTGCCGATTATCTTTACCCCCGGTGCCGCTTGGCTCTTGTGGGATACGCTGCGCTCAGCGCTCAATGGCAAGCGGGTCAAAGAGGGGATTTCACCTTGGCGCAAAAAGCTGGGTAAACGGGTGATTGATTCGGCAGTTACCCTCCGTCAAGACCCAACCGTTGGCCCCTACATTTGCCCTTTTGATGATGAAGGGGTGCTGACTCAGCCGCTGAGTCTTGTAGAGAACGGAGTGGTGAAGAGCTGGTATTGCGATCGCGCCCACGGCACCACTGGCAACGGCATTCGCCCCGAATTAGGCGACTATCCCACCCCTGGATTAATCAACTTGCTAGTCACCCCCGGCAAACAGGATCTGCAAACCCTCATCGCGCAACAAAAAGACGCCATCATCATCGATCAAGTGATGGGTGAAGGCGGTGATATTACCGGCGATTTGGCCGTTAATTTAGATCTAGGCTATCAGGTCAAAAACGGTGAAATTATTGGCCGTGTTAAAGACACGATGGTTTCAGGCAACGCCTACACAGCCCTGAACAATCTGATTGCTTTAGGCAGTGACATCGGCTGGAGCGGCTCTACTTATACCCCTTCAGTGGTAGTTGAAGGACTGTCGGTGATTGGTTGATTGCGCCTACTTTTATGAACTGTTGGTATAAACTGTTGGAATTGCTATCGTCATCAACCTTACTAGGCTTGCAATCCAGAACAGGACAACACAAATGAGCTAAAGCAAAGTTTCCCATCTATTCAGTCGCAGTTTTGCCAGTCGTAGTTTTGCCGGTCGTAGTTTTGGCAATTGGCTCTGCTGGCAGGGGCCTGGGTTTAACCGGTACACAGGGCGTGCCAAAGCAAATTTGGGCAGGGGGCATCGCGCTTAACACCGTGCTTCTGGCCCCAATAATTGCATTAGCACCAATGCGAACATCCGGGCCAACAAAGCAGTCCGTCGCTACCCAAGCGCCATTTTCAATTACAATTTCCCCGGTCGCTAGGCCAAAACGAGGATCGCTAATATCGTGACTGCCGGTACAGAGATAGCTTTTTTGTGAGATCACGCAGTGACGGCCAATTTTGATCGGCACTAGGCTGTAGAGCACGACATCATCGCCAATCCAGCTATGGTCGCCAATTTCTATATTCCAGGGGTAGGTTACTCGGGCAGTGGGGCGAATTGCGACCTGTTGGCCGATTTTGGCCCCAAATAGTCGCAGCAGCCAGCGGCGCACTCCATGACTAGCGTGCAGCGTCAAAGGGAATGCCACTGCCTGCACCAGCCACCAAACCATTATTTTGGCCTTAGATCCGCCCGCTCCATAACCGGGCTGGTGGTACTGGCTCAAATCCACAGCGGGCGGCGCACCATAATCGCCAAACTTGCCAAACTCGTCACCGTCGCCACACTTGTCCGTTTTCCTATTTTTTTCAATGGCCATCGGCTTAGGCATCAGCAGGGCTAACGTTTGTAGCTGTTGGCTCAACCGTTTTTTCTTGAATATTCAAGCTGCCGCCAAATTTCAACTCGTAAAGCTTGACCCCGATTTGATACTCATACTGACTGAGCAAGCGGCCATAGATGTAGCCCGCATATCCATCTAAAAAGCCTAGCTGGATAAAGTAAAACAAAATAAAGCGCAAAAATGGCTTGAAAGGCAAGCGCACCCAAATTTTCTTTAAAAACCGTTTGCGCTGTACCGCATTGCCAAATAAATTAGCGCCAATGGTGCCATCGTCGCCCATGCCCGTGAGCAGGTTGTAATACACTCTAGCTTCCCAGTTGGAGTAGCGATTGTGCCGAGCTAGCCAATGGTACAGGTCACGAAAATCTTCGTGGAGCATGTCTTCTGCGAGATAGCCTACCTTTTCGTGGGGGATCATCACATGCTCATGCACTTCGTTATCGCCGGTATTGCGAATGTCTTCAGTGTTGAGATTTTCGTAGCGGCCTTTGGCATGACGAAACAGGCGCAGGTTCCAGTCGGGGTATTTGCCACCGTGGCGAATCCACTTGCCTAAGAAAAATACTCGCCGATTGATGTAATAGCCATCGAGATCGGGATTTTTGATTTTTTCGGCAATTTCTGCCCACGATTCGGGGGTAATGCGCTCATCGCAATCGACAATCAGCACCCACTCGTTGCGAAAGGGCAAGTTGTCGAGCGACCAGTTTTTCTTTTTTGGCCACCGACCGTTGAAGTCGAATTGCACGACTTTTGCACCCAAGCTTTCAGCGATTTCGATAGAGCGATCACTGCTGTGAGAATCGACGACAAAAATTTCATCGGCCTGAACCAAACTCGCCAGACAGGCGGGTAAATTTTCCTGCTCATTCTTAGCCGGAATGAGGACTGAGACGGGGATGGATGCGGGGGTCATGGCGTTGCAGGAGGAGTGGAGTGACGGATTAGGTGGGGGATAACGCTACTGAGATAGCCGATTTGGCCGTAGGCATAGGCGAGATTTTCAAAGCGCTGAGCAGGCTTGTGGCTGTACTTGATGGCTTTGTAAAGGCCGCGTATAAGACGTTCACCGCCGCTGCGAAGCTGCCATAGACCCGTGGTGCCGCTAACCTGTTCGCGGTAGCTTTCGCTAATCCCCTGCCACCAGCTACGACTCATGAACCAGCCAGGTTTTAGACGGGCGGGAGCGACATTATGAGCCGCTAACGCACCGGGTACGTAGGCGACTTGCCAGCCTTGGTCGAGAGCGAGTCGGGTCATTTGCTGTTCTTCGTTGGACAAGAGATTTGTGCCGACGCGGCCTAAATGGGGATCAAAGCCACCGACCGATTCTAAGAACTGCTTACGGATGGCGTAGTTGAGCCCGCGCGGGGTGAGGGCGGGCTGCTGAATGTAGAGTAGCTCATCGCCTAGATCGTAAGCACCTAGTCCGCTAGAAAGATCTTGTGAGAGCCACTTGGGAGGCTCGGTATCAGGGGGCCAGACCAAGGTGACTTTGCCGCCCGCGATCGCGACTTTCTGGTGGCTCTCAAAGACTGCTAGCAGCGCTGCTAACCAGCCTGCGCTAGCTTCAGCGTCATCATCTAAGTAAGCAATGATTTGGCCTTGGGCAGCGCTGGCTCCGCAGTTCCGGGCGACGGAAAGGCCCAGCGTCGGCTCGTACAGATAGCGTAACTGAGGGTGGTGGGCGCGGGCTTTGACAATAGCAGCCGTACTGTCGGTGGACGCATTATCGACCACAATGATTTCATAGCGATCCTTATGGATATCTGGGATACCTGGGTCTTTAGGGCTATTGGCGGCGCTGCTGCCCAACGTTTGATGCAAGAGGCTGTCGATCGCTGCGCCTAGATACTGTTCGCGATTGTGAGTGCAGATAATAGCTGAAATGAGCGGTGCGGCCATGAGAAATTAGTGCCGTGCAGGTGACGTTATACGTTTTTTCAGGAAAACTAACCGGCAATCAGGCAGCAACCGTGAGTGAATCATCAAATGACTACATTTAACTACATTCAGATTGCCCGACTGACGAGTTAGGGTCGCGTTAGCTGACGGTTTTCCTTTACTTAAAGGAGAATAGAAGAATAATAAAAGAAAAAGTCTACGAGCGACTCAGATGAGCGGGTCTTGCCTTTGGCCTTGTCTTTGGCATTATCTTTTGAGACGCTGCTAGCTTATATATTTTTTGTACCTTTATTTACCTTACGCTTATGAACGATAGCCGTACAGCCACTGCTTCAGGAACATCAGGGGCTGCTTCAGAGATAGAGATTGCATCCTTAATCGAGCACACTCTACTAGCGCCAGCGGCAGTATCCGCCCAAATTAGACAGCTTTGTGAGGAAGCGGATCGCTACGGGTTTGCGGCTGTGTGCATTTATCCGGTGCATGTGCCTTTAGCCGTCGAGCAGTTGCATAACAAGCGCGTACAGGTCTGTACGGTGATCGGCTTTCCGAGTGGGGCGACGACTGCCAAGGTAAAGCTTTATGAAGCGCAAGATGCGGTTGAAAACGGCGCGAACGAGCTAGATGTGGTGATTAACTTGAGCTGGCTCAAAATGGGTGAAACCAATCGCCTGCACGATGAGATGGCGGCGATTGTGGAACTGACGGGGCAACCGGTAAAAGCCATTTTGGAGATGGCGCTATTGACGGCGGCAGAAAAGCGCTTGGCGGCTGAAGTGTGTTTAGATGCTGGGGTTACGTATTTAAAAACCAGTACGGGTTGGCAAGGGGGCGCGACTGTCGAAGATGTGAAGCTGCTGCGGCAAATTGGCGGCGATCGCATTGGCATCAAAGCGGCTGGCGGCATTCGCACCCCTGAACAAGCTCAAGCGCTGATTGAAGCTGGGGCGAGTCGCTTGGGCACCTCTCGCGGCCCGGAAATTTTGAAGCTACAAGCAGCAGGCGAATAATGGCAGAGCGTAGCTACACCGCTAGCGGCATCAACCTCAAAGCGGTGCCGATGGGCGAATTTGATCGGCTCGTGACCGTTTTGACGAAAGAAAATGGCTTGGTAAGAGCAATAGCCCCCGGGGCTCGCAAGCACAAGTCCAAGCTAGCGGGCCGCTCTGGCTTATTTGTCGTCAACGATCTGCTGTTTATTAAAGGCAAATCTCTCGATAAGCTCGTTCAGGCCGAAACTCAGCGCTCTTTTCCGGGCCTCAGCCAAGATCTAGCCAAGCTCACCGCCAGTCAATACCTAGCCGAACTGGTGCTGGCTCAAGCGCTCACCGACCAGCCGCAAGCAGAGCTGTATTACTTACTCATTGAGCATCTGGGCCGCTTAGAAACGGCGACAAAAGCTAACGTTTTACCCTGCTTAGCTCAGGCCACGTTTCACCTATTGGCCCTAGCTGGCGTCGCGCCGGAGATATTTCGCTGCTGCCTATCGAGAAAACCGCTTTCACCCGATATCAGCGATCCTGATTGGCGGGTCGCTTTTAGCGTTTCTTCGGGCGGCGTGATTGATCCCGCCGAAATTGAGCGCTTAGAGCAGGCAGAGTTGGTTCGGGTCGAAAAAAGGGAGCGCGATCGCCTAGAGCGCTCTGGTCAGCTCGTTACTGATCAAAACCAGCAGTCCCAGCAGTCCCAGCAGACAACTGCCCAAGAATCCGCTACAGCTACCTACCCAAGCAATCTTTCAGGCTTAATAAGCCCCGTGCAAATGCCTGCCGGTAAGCTTTGGCTGGGCCGATTTAAAGCGGCAGTTACGCAAGAGATCAATCGCGACTTAGGCATCGTTGGCTACCTCAGTGCCGCCGAACTTGCTCTTATGCAGCAGCTCAACAAGCCTGAGCTAGTGATGGCGGCAGCGATCGCTATCACCCCCAGGACAGATTCAGCTGCCGCTTGGCACAGCGACTCACAATTAAGCTCAAAATCAGGCACAATAAGAAAAACCGCGCTGTCTGTAGAATCAGGGCCACATGTTTTGTGGCTCCACATCGAAAAATTTCTTAGGCAATATGCCCAATATCAGTTTGAGCGCCCAATCCGCTCAGCGACTCTAATCGATATTTGCTTTAACCCACCTACTTATGCTCCTTGAGTCTGACGCTCATCATCCAAATAGCAGTTCAGAGGCTGAGAGCAACCCTGAAACCAGACCTCAGGCCACCAAAGCATCTGAGACTTCCGTGAATACAGTCAACACCTCTGATACGGCCGCTGCTACAGCTGAGCTGCCCCCTTCAAGCAGCGAACCGCTAGCGCCTGAATCACCCAAAACTCATGCTTTAGAGGGCGGTTCAGCAGCTCATGACTTGGCCTCAGAAGCCGACTCACAAGTCGACTCCGAAGCCGGCTCCGAAGCTGATTCAGAGGGTCTATGGCCGGTTTTTCGCAATCGCAACTTTCTGACGCTCTGGAGCGGCCAAGTTTTCTCCCAAGTGGCCGACAAAGTTTATTTAGTGCTGATGATTGCAATTATCTCTAGCCGATTCAAATCCCCTGATCAGACCATTAGTGGCTGGGTCTCGGCGATTATGATTGCTTTCACCATTCCAGCAGTTTTATTTGGCTCGTTAGCGGGCGTCTATGTCGATAGATGGCGCAAAAAGCCGGTGCTGGTGCTGACCAATTTAGTGCGCGGCTTCTTGGTCGCCGCTCTGCCGGTAATGCTGTGGGCCACTACAGGCTGGGCAATTGCTGGTTTGCCCGTAGGCTTTTACATTTTGTTAGTGGTCACCTTTTTAGTTTCGACGCTGACCCAGTTTTTTGCCCCGGCTGAGCAGGCCGTGATTCCGTTAATCGTCAAAAAGCAAAATCTTCTACCCGCCAACTCGCTGTATACCACAACGATGATGGCTTCAGTGATTGTGGGCTTTGCGGTGGGAGAGCCGGTGTTAGCCTTGGCCGACCGGCTGCTAGCGCCGATAGACCAGGGATCGGGGTTAGGTAAGTCCGTACTGGTGGGGGTGAGCTATGCGATCGCAGGCATTTTGCTCCTACTAATGAACACCCACGAGGTTAAAACCAATAGCCCCATAGAAGCTCATCCGTGGGAGGACATCAAAGAGGGCGTCGCTTACCTGCAAAAGCAGGTTCAGGTTCGCAGCGCCCTCATTCAGCTGATTGTTTTATTTTCCGTGTTTGCCGCTTTAGCTGTCCTCGCAGTTCGACTGGCTGAAGTGATTCCAGCCATTCATTCCTCTCAATTCGGCTTTTTGTTAGCAGCGGGTGGCGTAGGGCTAGCGATTGGAGCCGTACTGATTGGCCAATTTGGTCAGCGATTTTCTAGACCTCATTTGGCCTTAGCTGGTTCACTCGGGATGGCGGCTATGCTCAGTGGGCTTTCGATTGCACCGCCTCAGCTGTGGCCGAGTTTAGGATTGCTAGGCGGTGTGGGCCTATTTGGCGCGATGGTCGGCATCCCGATGCAGACCACCATTCAAGAAAAAACGCCCGAAGCAATGCGAGGAAAGGTCTTTGGCTTGCAAAATAACGTCGTTAATGTTGCTCTGAGCCTGCCACTGGCACTAGCAGGTATTGCCGAAACTTTTTTAGGGCTGCGCGTCGTTTTTGGCTTATTAGCGCTGCTGGTGGCGATAGGCGGATTTTTTACTTGGGGGCTGGTCAAAACCGCTCTTAATGAAAATTCTCATCAAGGTATTTTATAAAAGCACTGATATAAAAGCACTATATAAAAGCGTTGCCTAGAAGCACTTCAGGCCCCTTCAAATAGCCGCTATCAAAACACAATCTTTTACGTATCTCGTAGGAGCCTATACTACTAAGGTGCAAAGCGGTAATGTAGCCAAAGTAATGGTGTACCTCCGTAAAATTTAGCAAAAGGGATTGTCAGAGAAAACGACAGCAGCCTTACTCTGCATCATCGGCAGACATAATAGGCAAACCGCAGGTGAGCAAGCATTAAGCCCATTTCTTGATCCCGCTCACAAATTTTTATCACCTTATAAAAAGTGTTTTGACGGTATAGATGCATATTGTGTGGCTTGGGAAAAAATCCCCATTTTGTGGCAATGTCACCTACGGCAGAGAAATTACTAATGCGCTGTTAGATCGAGGCCATCGGGTAACTTTTCTGCATTTCGCTCAGCCGGACGAAGCCGCTGAAGATCACTGCGGCTATGAGGAAGTGTCGCTGCCGTTTATTTTTAAGTCTCAGGTGCTGACTATTCCGGCATTGGGATCGGCCCGGCTGCTATTGCAAACGCTAGAGAAACTCAAGCCTGATTTGGTTCATGCTTCTCTGATTCTTTCGCCGTTGGATTGGAAGCTGCCTGAAATTTGCCAAAGCCTAGGCATTCCTCTGGTGGCGACCTTTCACCCGGCTTTTGATCAAAAGCGCCGAAATTTTTCATCTAGCACGCAGCATCTTACCTACCAGGTCTATGCGCCGCGATTAGCTAACTACAATAAGGTGATTGTTTTTTCTCAAATTCAGCGAAATTTGCTAGTTAAGCTAGGGGTGCCGCCATCGCGAGTTGCGGTTATTCCCAACGGCGTCGATATTTCTCGCTACTCCCCGGCTCCGGCTAGACTTTCTACTCCCTATTCTCAGCCCTATGTGAGTTCATCAATTAAAGCGCAGCTAGCAGCCGATCAGCTGTATGTGTATCAGGGCAGATTGTCGCCGGAGAAAAATGTGGAGTCGCTACTCAAAGGCTGGAAACACGCCCATATGGGCCCGCGTAATAAGCTGTTGATTGTGGGTAGCGGCCCGCTTGAGGCTTCTTTAAAAGCGTTCTACACCGGCGAAAATATCGTTTGGCTGGGCTTTGTTGCCAATGAAGATCGCCGAATTGAAATCTTGCGTGAGGCGGATTGCTTTATTTTGCCGTCTTTGGTCGAGGGGCTTTCGCTTTCGCTGTTAGAGGCAATGGCTTGCGGCACAGCCTGCGTGGCAACCGATGCGGGGGCAGATGGCGAAGTGCTCGATCAGGGGGCTGGTATTATTATCAGCACACAAAAGGTCTCTAGCCAACTGCAAACGCTATTGCCGCTGTTTCGTGAGCATCCGGATATTACGACAATGCTAGGAAAAAAAGCGCGATCGCGGGTACTAGAGCGCTATACCCTGAGCCAAAATTTAACGGCTTTGGAGCATCTTTACAAGGGGCTAGCAGCGCCCGCTAGAAGCAGCTATTCTCTGAGCAAGGGTGCATAAGCGCCTGAAACTAGCTATTGTTTCTGTTTTCCTGGACTGCTATGAATGCTACATCTGCTATTCCTGTCGAACCGCCTTTTGATCGCAGCGTTCAGCTTGCAGAAGGTTGCCCGGAAAATTGCTCAGATAGTTTTGCGATCGCCTTTGCTCCTCTGTCGCTCACCCAAGCCTACGCGCTAGCTGACGATGGCGCTAATGGCGCGATCGCCCTCTTCAGCGGCATGGTGCGCAACCAAACCGACGGCCAGAGCGTCATCGCTCTAGAATATCAGGCGTACGAACCGATGGCGCTAGCGGTCTTTAAAGGCATCGCCGCCGAAATTCGCCAGCAGTGGCCCGACATTACCCGCATTGTTATCCATCACCGTACCGGCAAGTTGATAGTCGGTGAAATCAGCGTCCTCGTTGCCATCGGCAGTCCGCATCGCGGCGAAGCCTTTGCTGCCTGTCAATACGCTATCGACACTCTCAAGCACAACGCCCCAATTTGGAAAAAAGAGCACTGGCAAGACGGCTCTACTAGCTGGGTGAGCATTGCCGCTTGTGAGGAGAAAAATCTATGCTAAAGGTGTTCGCTGATCGAGGCGGGACGTTTACAGATTTGGTCGTGGTGACGGATGATGCGCGGATGGTTAATCGGCTCATGGCCGTGCCTGAGCGGTTTCAAATTACAGCTCTCGCCGATGACGCTTGGATTGTTATCTATAAGTTGCTCTCAGAACAGCCCGGACAATACCCGGATGCGGTGATTCAGGGCATTCGAGATATGCTTGGCTTGCGCCTCGATCAGCCGATTCCGCCGGGAGCCGTTGACGTTGTGAAAATGGGCACAACCGTTGCCACCAATGCGCTGTTGGAGCGAAAAGGTGAACGCACCTTGCTCTTGATCACCCAAGGATTTCGAGATGCGCTGCAAATTGGCTATCAGAATAGACCTAATATTTTTGCGCGTCAAATTACCCTGCCGGAACGCGTCTATGAACGGGTGATTGAAGTCAAAGAACGCTACAGCGCTCAAGGTGAAGAGATGGTGCCGATCTCGTCTGAAGAGCGATCGCGCCTGAGAGCTTTATTAAAAGGCGCTTATGACGATGGGATTCGAGCAGTTGCGATCGCTTTTCTTCACAGCTACCGCTACCCCCAGCACGAGCAGCAAATTGCCAAACTTGCCCGCAGCATTGGCTTTGTGCAAGTGTCGGTTTCTCATCAGATCAGCTCACTGATGAAGCTGATTCGTCGAGGCGATACCACCGTGGTCGATGCCTATCTTTCGCCCATTCTGCGACGCTATGTTGAGCAGGTAAGGGCGGCATTAAAGCAGTCCCCATCGACCACCCGGCTAGAGTTTATGAAATCGGATGGCGGGCTCACTGAGGCGCAGCGATTTCAGGGTAAAGACAGTATTCTCTCAGGCCCCGCTGGCGGCATTGTCGGTGCAATCAAAACCAGCCTAGCCGCCGGATTTGACCGCGTCATTGGCTTTGATATGGGCGGCACTTCCACCGATGTGTCTCATTACAATGGTGAGTATGAGCGCACGTTTGAAACGGAAGTGGCTGGGGTACGGCTGTGTGCGCCGATGATGTCGATTCATACCGTGGCAGCAGGCGGCGGCTCAATATTACGGTTTGATGGCGATCGCTACCGAGTTGGCTCCGAATCGGCAGGCGCGAGTCCTGGGCCTGCCTGCTATCGCCAAGGCGGCCCCTTAACCGTTACTGATTGCAATGTGCGCTTAGGTAAAATTCAGCCTGAGTTCTTTCCGCAGGTGTTTGGCGCTGAGGGCAATTTACCGCTTGATCGAGTGATTGTTGATCAGAAATTCACGGCTTTGAAGGCTGAAATTGACTTGAAGACTGGAGATAGTCGTACAGATGAACAAGTTGCTGCCGGATTTTTGGCGATCGCCGTTAGCAAAATGGCCAATGCGATCAAAAAGATTTCGGTTCAACGCGGCTACGATGTCACCCAGTACACACTATGTTGCTTTGGTGGCGCGGGCGGACAACATGCCTGCTTAATTGCGGAAGCCTTGGGCATGAGTAAGATCTTTATTCATCCCTTTGCAGGGGTGCTATCAGCTTATGGAATTGGTTTAGCAGAGGTGCGATCGCTGAAAGAAAAAGCCGTAGAAGCTAGCTTAACGATGGCGCAAATTCCAGTATTGGAGAAAACTCTGGCGCGTCTCAAGGCAGAGAGCACAGCCGAAGTTCTCGCTCAGCAACAGGTCAGTGAAGATCGCCTGGAAACAAGGCTTAGCGTGCGTCTGCGCTATGAGGGAACTGACTCGGCATTAACGGTCGATTTTGACCAAGTAGAAAAAATGCGACTTCAGTTTGAAGAGATTTATCAGCAGCGCTATGGTTTTTTAATGCCTGACAAAGCGTTAGTCGTAGAAGCTGTTGCCGTTGAAGCGATCACTCAAGCAGTTCCAATGGCAGTTCCAATGACGGAAGCTTTGCTGCCAATGGGGAGAACTGAGCCGCTCAGCCCCATAGCAAAGGTCAAAATCTACACCAAAAGCGCCTGGCATCAAGCGCCTGTCTATCGCCGTCCCGATCTCGTGTCCGGCGATCACATCATCGGTGCTGCTTTAATCTTAGAGCCGACCGGAACGAACGTAATTGAGCCGGGATGGGGTGCGGAAGTGACTCAGCAAAACTGTTTGATTCTAACTCAGATAGGGGCTCAAGCAGAGGCTATTCAGCAACCCTCGACGGTGGCCTTATCGTCTTCTACAGCGCCTGATCCGGTGTTTTTAGAAATTTTCAATAATCTTGTTCGAGCGATCGCCGAAGAGATGGGCGTGACCCTACAAAATACGAGCTACTCGGTCAATATCAAAGAGCGGCTTGATTTCTCTTGTGCTATTTTCGATCAGCATGGCCAACTCGTGGCAAATGCTCCCCATATTCCAGTGCATTTAGGCTCCATGAGCGAAAGCGTCCTCAGCTTGATTCGAGCCCAGGGCCAAATGCTAAAACCTGGAGATGCTTATGCCTCCAACAATCCTTACAACGGGGGCACACATTTACCAGATATTACCGTGATAACGCCGGTGTTTGTAGGGGGGAATTGTTCTATTCCGATGTTTTACGTTGCTTCACGCGGGCACCATGCCGACATCGGTGGGATTACGCCCGGTTCGATGCCGCCTCATAGCCAAACCATCGATCAAGAAGGTGTCTTACTAGACAATGTTCAGATTGTAAAACAAGGACACTTTCAAGCAACAGAATTGTTAGAACTGCTGACTAAAGGCGATTACCCAGCACGCAATCCAGCCCAAAATTTAGCTGATTTGCAAGCGCACATTGCCGCAAATCAGCGAGGAGTGCAGGCACTTTGCGACATGGTTGAACAGTATGGCTTGGTAACGGTGCAAGCCTATATGCAGCACGTTCAGAATAATGCAGAAGAATTAGTGCGACAGGTGATAGATCGGCTGAAGCCGGGCCATTTCACTTATCTCATGGACAATGGCAGCGAAATTCGCCTCACCCTGACAATTGATCGAGTGGCTCGTTCTGTGGGTATTGATTTTACCGGCACATCCTTGCAGCAATCGAACAATCTCAATGCTCCCTTAGCCATTTCTAAAGCGGTTGTTCTTTATGTTTTTCGCAGTTTGGTAGAGGACGATATTCCGCTGAATGCAGGCTGTCTCAAACCCATTGAGATCACTGTTCCTGAAGGCTGCTTTCTCAATCCGCGATCGCCCGCTGCCGTAGTCGCAGGCAATGTAGAAACCTCCCAGGCTATTGCAAATGCACTTTACGGTGCCTTAGGCGTGCTCGCAGCCTCTCAAGGAACCATGAACAACTTTACCTTTGGCAATCAGCAGCAGCAGTACTATGAGACTATTTGTGGTGGCTCTGGAGCGGGCTCAACCTTTGACGGCACCGACGCCGTTCAAACGCATATGACCAACTCACGATTAACCGATCCAGAGGTGCTAGAGTGGCGATTTCCGGTATTAGTCCAAGCGTTTTCAATTCGCGCGAACAGTGGCGGCAATGGCGCACATCGGGGCGGCAATGGCGTGATTCGCCGGATTCAATTTCGATCTGAGATGACCGCTGCAATTTTGTCGGGCCATCGGATTGTGCCGCCGTTTGGTTTGGCAGGCGGTGAACCGGGCAAGGTAGGAAACAACAGGATCGAAAGGCAAGATGGTACAACTGAGCTGCTTTCTGGCAAAGCAGAGGTTTTAATGTATCCAGGAGATGTGTTCGTTATTGAAACGCCCGGAGGGGGAGGCTTTGGGTCAGTCTTAAATTGACTCAAAAATTGACTCAATCTAGCAGATTCTCTAGTGCCTTCTCGTGCTCTATTGAGTACACAGTATTAACCATTCATCCATACGCTAAACGATTGGGTAAGACTTGAGGCCGCTAGCTTCAAGCGGGAGAAAGACTGTCCAAGTCGTGCCTTGGTTGGATCGTTCGCGGACGATGAGCTTTGCGCCGAGGGCATGAAAGAGATTTTTGGTAGCTTCGAGATTGAGGCTGAGGCCACCGGTTTCGGGCTGAAACATTAGCAGATGTCCTAATGGCTTGAGTGGCGGCGGCGAACAAACGGTGTTGCCAGGGAAGGCGTTGTTGTTTCGTAATTGACTGGCAGATTGACTCGTAGATGGACTGGCAGATTGGTCTGCGGACTGGTTAGGAGACTGGTTAGGAGACTGGTGAGAAGACTGGGATTGCGTTTGAGGCTGAGCTGAAGACTGAAACTGAAGCTTGAGCTGTACGCCTGCGTGCAGGACGTGGAGCTGGATGTGGCTACCGGGTGAGACGCTGTGGGTGAAGAGTTCGACTAGTCCGGTCAAAACGTGCTGAAGCATGGTTGGATCGCTGGCAACCATTGGTAACTCTGGCGGTAGGCCGACTTCTAAGGAGAGATTTCGCCGCTGAGCGGCTTGCTGCCACTGCGGAATTGCTTCTTGAAAAACCTGGTGAAGCGCTATTGCACTCAACGGCGACTGGATCATTTGACTAGCCGCTTCAAGCTCGACTGCACGAAAGATCAAGCTAAAGCGATCGATTTGCTGGGTGCATTCACGATCAATGCTTTGCAGCCGCTGGATGACCTGTGCATCTAGGTTTTTGCGTTTGAGCAGCGATCGCGTATAAGTCCGAATTGTGGTCAGCGGCGTGCGGATTTCGTGTGCCATTGCCTTGAGCAAATCGCTATCAGAAAACTGACCGGTACTGTGATCGTGATGACTGTGATCATGATGACTGTGATCGTGATTGCTGTGATTGTAACTAGCGTCGGCAGAGCGATCAGCAGAAGCTTTTTCAGACTTGTGGATACTCTCTCCAGCCGACTGAGTTACGCTGCTGCTAGGCTGCGCAGAATGGGCTTTGGACAATCGCCGAGCAGCGCTAACTGATGGAAGCGGGGGCTGAGGCAAACTCGCCAATAGCCAGCGATTGAATTTGCTGACCGTGCGGTAGCTGGGCTCTTGAGGCGCAAATTTCTCTACCCAATGCTCAATAAAATCGAGCTGGTGACGACGGGTCAGGCGAATGCGCGATCGCAACAGCCGCCACACAGAAGTCACCACCTCCGGCATAAACGAAAACTGAAAGCGCAACTCATCGTCAGCATCTTTACCCAGTACAATCACTAGCGCAAACTGAGCAGTAAAGACTAAAGCAAACCGCTCTTGCAACAGGGGATCGTCTTCTAATAAAGGCAGCAGCCTAGTTGAAGGAGAGGCTTTTTTGAACGTTGAGTGAAAGAGTCGGCCCACGGGTTCGAGGGCGCTAAACGGACTGACCAATGAGTCAGCAGAATGAGGAACAAATATCCAATTAGAGACTTGAGCAATTAAATCAGGTTCGCTCAGCAGAGGAACTGGCCCACAGAGCACCAGTGCTTGTGATGAAGAACTACTAGATTTACCGCCAGATTTGCAACTAGATTTGAAAGAACCTTCTTTTGGAGCGCTTTGCTGCTGGCGAATGTGCTGCACCAAAAACTGATTGAGCGCCGCTACTGCCCCTTGCCACTCTCGTTCCGCCCGCTGTTGCTTAGCCTCAGCCGACAGCGCGTCGCGAACCGTTTTACCCCTAGTCCCCTCTACGAAGTGATTTCCCGTTAGCTGATTGTCTGGCAGCTGATTAATGGAGCAATCGTTCGCATAATCGCTGCCATAAGAATCTAATTGGCCATCGAAAGCCAACTCGCCTAAAGCAACCAAAGTACTGATAGTGGGTAAAAGCTGATCCGTTGCACTCATAGCGTTGGGGGGCAAAAACGATGGCACTGTGCCGATAAACCATCTGCGAAAATAATCTATCCCCACCCTACTGGTCAGCCCTTTATCATGACTATGAGTAGAACCGAAGCCCAACCGAACGTTAGTTGGAATTAGCGACCTCAAAGCAAACGCTGAAAAGTAAATAAACTGCACTTCAAATACTCAGAACTCACTGGAGAACTCATTGGAGATATCGCTTTGTCTAAGCTGGCTGTGGCTATCTGTCCGGGGTTTCATTCAGCCGCGCTGACAGATGGATGGGTGCGATCGCTCCCCCCTTTTGCTCAAGCTCATATCGCTACCGCCCTGCCGATTGATGCGATCGCCATTTTCAACTGGCTGATTCAAACTTTTGGCTCACCATCGGCTTCGAACCAAAATCTGCCCACCGCCAAAGCGCCGCTAATCGCCATCGGCTTCAGTGCAGGCGTTGTTGGCCTCACCGGCGCGCTTCACCTGTGGCAGCACCAAGGCGGTAAAGTTGCTCAATTCTTTGCAGTAGATGGCTGGGGCACACCGATTATGGGATTGCCCGTATGCCGTCTCAGTCATGACAGCTTTACCCACTGGAGCAGCCTTCCCTTGGGTGCAGGCAAGGTAAATTTTTATGCTGATCCCGGCGTCGATCATCTTCAGCTTTGGGGATCACCTGAACAGGTGGTAGGCCAGCAAGTTATGGATCAGCCCAGCAGTGGATGGCCAGATTTTGGGCTCAACGCTAGCGTTAATACGGACAGCACTTCATCACAGCCGCTCACAGCCGCTGATTTTGTCAGCCAGCAGCTTCAGTTAGCGCAGGCAAAGCTAGAGACTGGATCGGAAAAACCTTACCCCTGAAGCTGAACTCGATTGGATGCAGTGCGATCGCTGAGATGACGCTGAACATTATTTTTTTTCTCTGACAAAGCACAATAGAAAATATTGTTGTTAGTTTGGCTACAATTTACACTTAAATTCAGGCAGCAATTTAGGCAGCGTTTTACTACCCTATTTTTCCTATGGTTTCTTCCATCACACTCAAGCCCTCAACGGCGACACAGCGAGTCAGCGGCGCTTATGCGCTGATTGATAGTTTGGTACGGCATGGTGTCGAGCATATTTTTGGCTATCCCGGCGGGGCGATTCTGCCAATTTACGACGAAGTGTATAACGCTGAGCAAAAAGGCTTGCTGAAACACTTTTTGGTGCGTCATGAGCAGGGAGCTGCCCACGCTGCCGACGGCTATGCGAGAGCCACGGGCAAAGTAGGCGTGTGCTTTGCGACTTCAGGGCCAGGCGCGACTAACTTGGTAACCGGCATTGCGACTGCGCAAATGGACTCCATTCCAATGGTGGTGGTGACCGGTCAAGTGAGCCGAGCGGCTATTGGTACCGATGCTTTTCAAGAAACTGACATTCACGGGATCACGCTGCCGATCGTCAAGCATTCCTATGTCGTGCGCGATCCCAACCAAATGGCGCAGATCGTAGCCGAAGCTTTTTATATTGCTAAAACCGGTCGCCCAGGGCCGGTTTTGATTGATGTGCCCAAAGACGTGGGGCTTGAAGAAATTGACTACATTCCCGTCGAGCCGGGCGATGTGACGATCCCCGGCTATGTGCCGCAAACGGCGGGCGATATTCATCAAATAGATGCCGCGATCGCCCTGCTTCGCGCTGCCGCTCGGCCCTTGCTTTACATTGGCGGTGGCGCTATTGCTGCCGATGCCCATGTAGAATTGCAGGCACTAGCTGAAGCGTTTTCTGCCCCGATGACAACCACCCTCATGGGCAAAGGTTCCGTCAATGAGCACCATCCGTTAGCCGTCGGAATGCTGGGAATGCACGGCACCGCCTATGCCAACTTTGCGGTGAGTCAGTGCGACTTGCTGGTTGCGATTGGCGCAAGATTTGATGATCGCGTGACCGGCAAGCTCGACGAATTTGCCAGTCGCGCGAAGGTAATTCACATTGACATCGACCCAGCAGAAGTCGGTAAAAACCGTCTGCCCGAAGTGCCGATTGTAGGGGATGTGAAAGTGGTCTTGCAGAAGCTGTTGGCCCGCTTGGCCGACCCGTCGGTGAATCCGGTCGCTCCAGATGGGCAAAAAACGCAGGCTTGGCGCGATCAAGTCGATACCTGGAAGCAAGATTTTCCGTTAGATGCACCGATCTATGCCGATGAAATTTCGCCCCAATCCGTTATTGTCCAACTCACCCAGCAGGCTCCCAACGCCTACTACACCACCGATGTGGGCCAGCATCAAATGTGGGCCGCGCAGTTTTTAAAAAACGGGCCTCGGCAGTGGATTTCGAGCGCGGGGCTAGGCACGATGGGTTTTGGCCTACCAGCAGCAATGGGCGTACAGACGGCGCTGCCGGATGAGCAGGTAATCTGCATCAGCGGGGATGCTAGCTTTCAAATGAACCTGCAAGAGCTAGCGACCTTAGCGCAGTATAACCTCAAGGTCAAAACCGTGATCTTGAACAATGGCTGGCAGGGGATGGTGCGTCAGT
>JBGTIK010000221.1:0-2923 GCA_041745715.1 Phormidesmis sp. | reverse complement strand
ACCCGTCCCCAGCCGAGATAGGTTTCGGTTTTTCTGGCTGAACTATCAAAGTAGTCTGCTGATACCTGTGCCATAAACGCACGCTTTTTTGAACCGGTTAGTTTCTGGGCAGCATCCTTCAATGTCGCTTTTACCTGATCTTCCAGCATCGCTTGCCCTTTCATTAGGGGTAAACGGCGTTACCACCGGTTACCCTAAGGTCTTAATAGATAGCCTCAAAGTAACCGGTAATCTATTCTTTTGCGAGGCCCTTATGTCGCAAAAGTGACACGTAATCTTGAAATCTAGGGCCATTATGCAGTACTTTTGACGTTGAATATATAGTTAGGCGGCTAGGCAGAGCGTTGATGTCTCCACAGGCTCTGATCGTGCAAAATAGAGAAAACGTAATTATTCACTTAACTCATGCAGAATCAAGAGCCAGCAATTGTCTTTGACGAAGAACGCGCTTCGACCTACGACACGAGAGCAGCTAAAATTGCTCCACTGCGTGACACACTTAATCTACTGACCCGCCTAATCCTTTCTGAACTTCCTGCGAACGCGCGAGTTCTTTGTGTTGGCGTCGGAACTGGTTTGGAGTTAATTTATCTTGCCCAGGAATTTCCACAGTGGCGATTCACAGCGGTCGAGCCTGCAACTGCGATGCTTAACACTTGTCGTCAGAAAGCGGAAGCGTGCGGGGTTGCGTCGCGTTGCACTTGGCACGAAGGCTACCTCGATTCATTGCCCGCATCAGAGTTTTTTGATGCGGCGACTTGCATTCTGGTGTCTCACTTCTTCATGCAGCAAGCGGAGAGAGAAATTTTTTTCAGTCAGATTGCTGCACGACTTCGCCCTCAAGGTGTTTTGGTAAGTGCGGATTTAGCTTCTGATATGTCTACTTCAGACTATCAAAGCCTGCGCGAGATTTGGACACGGATGCTGAAGTATGCCGAATATCCGGATGAGGATGTTAAACAATTTCTTGACTCTCACGGTCGGGATGCTGCTGTGCTACCCCCTCACGAAGTCGCGTCTATCATTGCATCAGGTGGTTTTGATCTCCCTGTATTGTTCTTGCAAACTCTTTTTATTCATGCTTGGTATGCAAGGCGAACATCACTAGATTAGAATTCTTCAACAACCGCCTAACAACGCCCATGCACGCCGACCGCCGAGAGTTGTCGGTTATGATGTCGAGGTTGTCTGCGGCGGGTGATGGGAAACGTTAGACATATACCATCGGTTGGTCATACTCGCTTCAGCACAAGAATCTAGGTCGCTGAGCTTTACGGCAACGCCTCAAGCTAAAATGGAAGGGTCAGTCGCAGCGAGGTAAAAACATGGCAGTTTCTTCAGAGGAGAGGTTTCATCAGCGACAACCCCGATATAGCAAAGAAGAGTTTACCCGACGAGGTAATGCACTCTACGAATCCAAAATCCGGCCTCAAGTTGAGAAAGACTATCGAACTAAGGTCGTGGCAATTGACATCGAAACAGGTGAATTTGAAATTGGTGATGATAGCTTAAGTGCTGCTGAGCAGCTTTTTCAACGCCTTCCTGATGCTCAGCCTTGGTGCGTTCGAATTGGCACTGGCCCGGTTCACCGGTTGGGATTTCATGCCCCCGTAGAAGCACAATGATTTTTGGTTTTGTACATAACCGAGAGGCGATTGTTCAGCTTGCAGTAGTTGGCGATCAGCAGGAGAAGCAAGGCATTCGCGCCGTCATTGACACTGGCTTTACGGGAAGTTTGACGCTGCCGCCGACCATTATTGCGAATCTAGAGTTGACGTGGTTTACACAGCAGGAAGGGTTTCTAGGTGATGGGAGTCGTAAAACATTTGATGTCTATCGTGGGACAGTCATCTGGGATGGTCAGCTTCGAGTGATTGAGATCAATGCGTCTGATACGGCACCTCTAGTAGGAATGACTTTACTGGAAGGGTTTGAACTTAGGGTACAAGCCTATGAAGGTGGCAGTGTGGCCATTCTGCCGATCTCGTAGTTGTGAGATTCCATTGATGTCGAAATCTGTGACTGTCACTGAAGTACGGTGAAACAAATCCTTAAAGGCTTGCTATTTACTCAATACTCAAGTTTTTTAGCGGAGAAAGCCTTTGCCGCGATGGCTCCCACCCCAAACCAACCATTCTCCCTGCTCTCCACCAGCGGCCAGTAAGTTGCCTGCCGGGTTCCAGGCCAAGGCTGAGAAGCCTTGAGCTGCACCGTCTAGCATTTGGCCGAGGGATTTTGCCTTATGCCAAAGAATCACTTTGCCATCTTCAGCGGCGGAAGCGAGAAGAGCAGTGCCGGGTTGAAAAGCCAGGGCGGTAATCTTTCTTTGGTGTAGGTCAAACGCTCGCGAGGCCCAGCCCTCCTCGTCTGTGCGTAGCTTGCGCCAAATAATTAAGCCTGCCCCACTTGCGGCGGCAATCATCGGCGCTGAAAATCGGGTGGGATTGGCCCAGGCTAAACGGCGTACTTTCCCTGGAAAGCCGGTCATGCGCCAGGGGTGAGGGCTGTCCCATCCCCACACTATTAGGGTGCTGTCAAGGTTGCCTGCCGCCAGATATTGGCCGTCGGGAGAGATGGCGATCGCCAATCCAGCCGCTGCCAGTGCCTGCACTTTAGGATCATCGTCCTAGTCTGAGCGTGACCAAACTTTTACCGCCAAATGGCCGCTGAGGGCTAGCTGTTCTCCGTTTGGATGCCATGCGATCGCCAGCACAGAAGAAGTCTCAAACGGCAGCGTTGCCACCATCTCCACTCGTGCCATATCCCACACCTGAACATAGCGCCCCAGACTAAAGGCCAACTCATTTCGGGTTGGACTCCAGGCCAAGTGTTCTATCCAAGTGCGAGCATGTTCTAACACTTTTATGAGCAGGGGCAGCGTTGAATCTGTTGGCGAATTTGTTGGCGAATCTGTTGGCGAATC
>JBGTIK010000220.1:0-10516 GCA_041745715.1 Phormidesmis sp. | reverse complement strand
CTTTTGTGATATGCTAACTGGTTTTAAACAAAAGGGCCTTTGCCTGCACTGTTTGGCTGGCCCTAGTTAAAGGGCCGATATTAAAGGAATTCGGCAAAGCCTTTAATAGTACCATTAAATCTATTATGCAAGAGGTCTACTCATCGTCACTATCGAAAGTCTTTCTAGTTTCAAATGCTTGAGCTGTGACAGGGCTAAGAATTTGCCCCAGCATGGGCTCGATCATGGGTTCGGAGCTGATAGCGTTGCGGTCATTGAT
Source organism: Phormidesmis sp. (assembly GCA_041745715.1). GTDB lineage: Bacteria > Cyanobacteriota > Cyanobacteriia > Phormidesmidales > Phormidesmidaceae > Phormidesmis. The sequence continues at coordinate 10,257 of JBGTIK010000220.1, read as the reverse complement.
TTTCATGAAATGATTCTGTTATTCGAGCTAATGTAGATGACTTATCTCGTAAGCTGATAAAGCTTCAGATAAGCGGCAGTCGATGGCTGATGCTATGGGACGCTATGGATAGACGGTATGTGTAGGCAGTGTATTTTTGGACAATGCTTTAAATAGCGTCTTGGATATAACGGTGACTATGTTTCGCCTGCGTTTTTTAGAATAAGCTGACGACTGGGCATACTTACGTATGAATACATAGAAAAAGACTGAATAAATAAATACTTATTGTTAATGTGAAGAGTCAGTATAATTATGCAAAATCTAGGAACTCAAAATCGACTCGTCGATCATATCGGGCAAACTTTTGTGATTGCTTATAAAGAGCCGACCGAGCAGCTAACAGCCGCACTAACGCTGGCGGGATTTGACTGTAGCGTGCTGCGGCAAGTGCACCAGAGCGGATATGAGACTTATTCACCAAGTTTTTTGTGTTTGCTCAATCATCGGAGTGCGTGGGAATTGGCTTTGCGATCGCAAAAACCCACCCTAATCGTCGAAGCCGACTTTGTGCCAGTCAAAACCTTAGCAACCTTACCGCCACCGTTTGACCCAGCCGATGATGACTTAGGGATTGCTTGGCTGTATACCTGTGCCGCTCAAGTTTATAGCGTGTGCGATCTGCCAAGTGGTCAGTACGCACAGGGCTATTCCACTTCGATGGTGGCCTATGTGGTGACAGCTAAAGGTGCGCGATCGCTGATCGATTTGGCTGCGCAGGTCGAGAAAGATCCGGGACCACGAGCCTATTCGCCCTGGGATTCTGGTATTGAGTACTACTTGCGCGACAGAGCTTTGCACAACTATGTGCCCTTTCGCAACTATGGAGAGCACGGCGGTGTGCCCAATCCTGAGCATGGCAAGAACAAACTGAGCAAAGCTCATCGGGCAGACGTGCTGTATGGATCGCTGGCCTTTGCCCCGATGTATGCAACTGCGACCGGCTGGGTGAACTATGGGCAGTGGCTAAAAGGTCGGGCCTATGGGCGAATGAAAGGTTTGGCAAGGTTGTTGCTGTTGAAGTATTTACGAGCAGAGGTGGTAAGAAAATCGTCGCAAGGAAAGCGGCTGATAGCCTGGGCGCTAGCTCGTCAGTTCGGATAGGTCGAGCTTAAGAGATTAATTTAAGAAATTGATTGGGCGATTAAAATCAATTCTCGAAGGCAAATATTTAGTCTGTCGAAGTCTCGTCACTGTTGGCCAAATTTACTAGCGCATTGCCACTTACTCGGCAACCTGTCCACTCATCCATCAGAATTGCGCCGATGCGTTTGTAAAAGGTGATGGCGCTTTCATTCCAGTCTAAAACGCTCCATTCCAACCGGCCACAGCCTTTATCCAGCGCGTGATTGGCCAAATACTTCAACAGGGCGCTGGCGATTCCGCGTCGCCGATAGTCAGGTAGCACAAACAGATCTTCTAAATAAATACCAGGTTTCATTAAAAAAGTCGAAAAGTTGTAGAAGTAAAGCGCGAAGCCTACCGCTTTCCCGTCTGCTTCGGCGATTACAGCTTCTGCATAGCTAGGCGTACCAAATAGTCCCTTGTACAAATCGGCCTCAGTACCGACCATTTCGTGTGCTAGTTTTTCGTATTCGCTAAGCGATCGCACCAACGAAAAAATAGCAGGCACATCCGCCGGTATCGCCAGCCTCAATGTAATCCCGGACACTGTAATCCCAGACGCTGTAACTCCGGCCATCGCAACCTCACTCATAAAACCCTTCCCGTAAAGCTCTTCTTAGTCAGTCAATTTACAACTGTAGCGCAAGTGTATTAGCCGTAACTCAGATAAGCCGCAACTCAAATAAGAAAACTTACTTTTGCTTACTTTTGATAGAGTCCAAAAAGCGCTCAACTCTTTTACAACGCCGTAAGTAGTTGATCAAACCATAAAAACACAATGGCAATAGCAGACCTGCGAGATAGCGATATGATGGTGCATCTTTTAGACGCGCTAGAAAAGGGTGAAGATATTGGGCACTACGGCAGACTTGTTTTTACAATGGTGGCTCAATATTTTGCTGATGAAGAAGATGTCATCCGTGAGCTGCAAAAAGATCAGGACTTCAGTGAGCAAGCGGCGCGATCGCTCTGTCAGCAAGTTAAGGACAAAGCCTACAGCCCCCCTAGCCGCGACACCGTTTTGGACTATCAAAAGCATCAGGCGTTTCCAATTTGCCCCAACGCCAGCGATCCAGACGCTTGCAACGTCTATAAAGATCTGACGTTTCCTGATTCGGTCTATGAGAATATTTCTGACTACCAAGCAGAAAAGGTAAATTAGGAGCTTTTGGATGCTGATATCTGCCGGTATTCGCCTCACTCTGGGTATTTATCCGGGCATCTATCCAAGGACAATGCAATCTCAATCCATAGCCGTATGGTTAAGTCTGTTCTCTAATTCTATTTTTATAGAATAAGTTTCTTTATCTGATGCCGCATTGGCATCTTGCTCTACCATGACCCAGTTCTGGCTTTGGATCGGATTCATTAGTATGGCCGTTGGCGCGGTCATTTTCGGATCTGGAGCGCGTAGGGCTAAAAGCGAGCGCTGGCGAATTTTGTTTACGCTCAATTTCTTTATTACAGCGATCGCCTCTGTGCTCTATTTAGCAATGGTGATGGGGCAAGGAAAAGGCGTTTTTTACGGCAACGAAACCTTTTGGATACGCTATGTAACTTGGTTTTTATCAACGCCCTTACTGCTGCTAGTACTCACTCAGCTAGGCCGGAATGCTATTTCAACCACGGGCGCGATGCTGGGCGCTAACGCTGCGATGATTGCGACAGGCTTTGTGGCAACGATTTCTCCTCGCCCGACTAACTATGTGTGGTACTTAGTTAGCTGCGGATTTTATATAGGCACAGCTCTTCTCTTACTAGGAGACTATCGTAAAGAAGCCGAGAGCAACAATCCTGGCCCCGTTGGGAAAAAGTCATTCAGCCGTTTGTTGAGCGTGCATCTTACCCTCTGGACGGCCTACCCAATTGTCTGGATTCTGGCGGGCACTGGTTTTGGGGTTGTGAGCAGCGGCTTTGAGGGCATGTTCTACACCATTTTAGATGTAGTGTCCAAGGTAGGCTTTGGATTTCTTGCTCTTAGTACGCTGGAGAAGTTGGAATCAATTCCAGGTCAAAAAGATGGTTACCCTGACTATCGCTCGGAGCAAGTTGTAGTGCCAACCGGAACTAATTTGGACATCAACCAGCGACGGTAACCAACCAACATGGGCAACCAGATTAGTGCGTTTCTGCGCGTCATCGGGCTTTTGATGCAGGTTCCGGGTGCGATGGCGTTAGCTTCGGTGGCCATTTGTCTCATTTTCCGTGAGTATTATGCGATTTTCCCTTTTCTATTCACGGCTGCTTTTTCAATCGGCGTCGGCCAATTTCTCTATCGCCGCTTTCACTATCAAGAGACGCTGCGCTACCGCCACACCCTGATTGTGGTTGCCTTATGTTGGTTGATTGTGTTTGTAATTGGGGCAATTCCTTATTGGATGATTGCTTCTTATCTAGCCAATATCCCTGGCACTTCAGAAACAACGCTCGCTTTTCAAAACATCTGGAATGCTTTGTTTGAATCCGTTTCTGGCTTTACGGCAACGGGGTTGACGATGGCTAAAAAGGGCAGTCAACTGCCTCATTGTTTACAATGGTGGCGATCACTCACCCAATGGGTAGGCGGTATTGGCCTAGTTGTCATTACCCTCTCTCTTTTACAACCTATTATTAATGTTCAACAGCTTTACTCAGCGGAGGCTCGCGATGAAAAAATAGCGCCGACCTTTAAGGCGACTGCTCAAGAGATTTGGAAGATCTATTCGCTGTACACAGCTATTGGCATCTTGCTAATGTTGTTCGCTGGTGTCCCTCTGTGGCAGGCGATCAACCACACCTTGAGCGGAATTTCCACCGGTGGCTTTACCATTACCGATGACAGTATGCAGTCTTATGGGTTAGCGGCGAAGGGAGCAGCGATCGCTATTATGATCGGCTCAGCGACCAGCTTTAAGAGCGACTCTCAAGCAATCCGTCAGCGACGATTGAGTGTTTTTTGGCAAGACAACCGCCACCAGGCTCTCTGGTTGATCTTGACAGGGAGTGCAGTACTGTTATTGTTAGAACAGTACTGGGCTAGTGGTAACTGGGTGGGGATAGACAGCTTATTTCAAGCAGTTTCAACCTTAGCAACTGTCGGCTTTAACACTGTCAAGGTTGAAAACTGGAGCCCTGTTTCTCGGCTAATCATGATTGTCACCATGACTTTTGGCGTGGTTTCAGGTTCAGCAGGTGGCGGTCTCAAGCTTGATAGAATTGTAGTCTTATTCAAATCTGTCACTTGGCACCTGCGCTCGATTTACCAAGAATCACCAGAAGATTTGCGCTATGAATTAGATGGCCGCAAGCTCACTCCAAAAGATGCGCATCAGCAGCTTAACTCAGCGATTGTGATTGCCTTGTTATGGGCAGTTGCACAAGCAGTCGGAACCTTTGTTTTATTTCACATTACCAACGCCAAATATTCTCTACTCAACGTTTTGTTTGAGTGCACCAGCGCTATGAGTACCACCGGTATATCGATTGGTATCACCAGCCCTGACTTAGCTTGGTCAGGCAAGCTGACGCTGATGCTTTTGATGTGGATGGGACGGCTAGAAATAGTGGCCGTGCTAGTTCTATTTGCCTGGATATTACAGCCATTAATACCCAACGGCAGAGGGAAAATAGAGCCAAATTGACCCATATAGAGAAGTACTGTTGTAAGCAAAGCACCCCGAATAAAAACCATGAATAAAATAATAAACACTGTTAAATCTATCCTCAAACCCTGGCTACAGCAAAGCAAAATGCTTAGCAAAGGTATGGCCTTTGCTTTCTCTCAGGTTATACAGGTTATGTCAGTTGGGCTAGTATTAATTGCGCTAACGCTGCCTAGCTTGATTTCAGCTAGCTCAGCTAGCCCGGTGTCGCCTGATTTATCTAACCTAATCGCTTACAGTGTTGACTACGAAATGGATAAAGCCCGCGCTGAAAAAACAGTTGAGCACTATGGCGAGCCCATCCGTGACATTGTTGAAGATGCGCTTGAAAACAATGATGAGAATCCCGACCGTAAATCTACAGCTCAAAATACCTACCAGCGGGAAAGCCCGCTTAACGAAGTCTTGCCTAAAAAAATAGGCGATTCTTTTTCGCAAGAAGAGCTTTCAGATATGCAGCGAGACGACCAGTAAGCAAACCGGTAAGCAAACGGGCCGTCAGCTTTGAGTATTCTTTTTGGCCTTTTTTCTTTTTGGCCTTTTTTAAATACTTAGCTGCGCTTTACAGTGTTGGCTTTCTGGTTTGGCCGCTATCGGCTTAGCTTTCCCATTACCGTATAATTGCCGTTGGTAACCCTCATGGGTTCATTTAATTCACAGCAAGGACTCGTAATATGGGACTTTTCGATCAGGTTTTGGGTGCGATCGCCGACCCCAGACGTCAGGCCAGTACTAGCCAAATGACCCAAATTCTCGGTTCAGCTAAGCAAATTGCTCAGCAAAACAACGCAGATTCGGGCACGATGCAGCAGGCGATGTCGGTCATTGGTGGCTATGTCCGCTCGTCGCTCCAAGAAAAACGTCAAACCCAGGGTGATGAGGCGGCTAGAACCTTAATAGAACAAGGTGCCGCTAACGGTGCAGCCGTGATTCCTCAGCTATTTAACAGTGCTCAGCTTATCGAAATGGTTTCAGCCGTTACCCAAAAAACCAATCTTAACGCCAACCAAGTGCAGGGCATCTTGCCGATGGTTGTGCCTTTGGTTATGCAGTTTTTAAACTCGGGCAGTGCTAAACAAGGCGTGCCTGCGGCTGATGGCAATCCCATTCTCACCGCGTTCTTAGATGCCGATGGCGATGGTGAAGTTGATATGGGCGATATGCTCGGTATGGCCGGTAAGTTTATGTAGGCGGTTGCCTATTATTGTCTAGCGACTGAGACGCTCAAAGCCAGCCAAAAAGCTGGCTTTATAGCTGCCAAAGCCTCATAGCCTCAACCTGACGATCCAGACCTTTCTGCTCAGAGCTTATAAAATTTGAGACAAAAACGCCTGACTTCTCTCTTCTCTAGGGTTATTAAAAAATTCATCAGGGGTGTTTTCTTCCACCAGCACACCCCCATCCATCAGCACAACTCTATCGGCAACTTCTTTAGCAAAGCCGACTTCGTGGGTCACACACACCATTGTCATCCCGTCTTTGGCGAGATTGCGCATGACATCGAGCACTTCGCGCACCATTTCAGGATCTAGCGCTGAGGTCGGTTCATCAAATAGCATGACTTTGGGCTGCATGGCGAGCGATCGCGCGATCGCCACCCGCTGCTGCTGTCCGCCAGACATTTGCCCCGGAAACTTATAGGCTTGCTCAGCAATCCCGACGCGATCTAGCAGGCGCATCGCAATTTCTTCCGCTTTGGCCTTAGGCCACCTACGCACCCAAATTGGGGCCAACGTCACATTTTGCAGCACCGTCAAATGAGGAAACAGGTTGAACTGCTGAAACACCATCCCGACCTCACGCCGCACCGCCTCAATGTCTTTAAGGTCATTGGCAATGCGCACACCGTCAATTTCAATGCTGCCCTCCTGATAGGGCTCTAGCGCGTTAAACGTGCGAATAAAGGTAGATTTTCCCGAACCCGATGGCCCCATTATCACTACCACTTCACCCTTATAGACGTTCATGCTCACGCCTTTAAGAACATGAAAGCCGTTGTCGTACCACTTTTGTACGTCTTTAGCGACAATTACAGCCTCAGCCTCTACAGAATTATTAGATGAGACCGGTACTTGCATTTCAGACTGAGGCATCAGTGGGGTTCCTCTTATAAGGTGGAAGTAAGGTGAAAGTAAGATAAAAAAGCAAAGTAAAAGAGCTCAGCTGGTAAAAAAATCAGGCGTGCAAAATCAGCTTTAGCGGAGGTCGGTATTGAGCGCAGACTCAATGCGGCGACTGCCATAACTCATGGCATAGCAAAATGCCCAGTAAATCGCGGCAATAAAGACATAGCCCTCTTTATAATCGCCCAGATATTTAGGACTTGCCAGCAGGTTTTGACTGATGCCGAGCAGCTCGACTAACCCGACAATGCCCAACAGAGTCGTATCTTGAAACAGACTGATGAACTGTCCGACAATAGCCGGAATAGCGGTCTTGAGCGCCTGTGGCAGCACGATTAGCGCTGTGGTCAGCGGCTTATTGAGGCCCAATGACTGCGCCGCCTCACTTTGCCCTTGAGGCACAGCCTGCAAACCAGCGCGCACGTTTTCGGCTAGGTAGGCGGCGCTGAATATCGTGAGGCCAATGATTGCTCGAACCACTCGATCAGGCCGCACCCCTTCGGGTAAAAATAGTGGAATCAGCACCTGCCCCATAAACAAAATGGAGATCAAAGGTACGCCGCGAATCAGCTCAATGTAGGCGATTGAAAAGGCTTGAACAATTGGCAGCTTGCTGCGCCGACCCAGGGCCAGCAGCACGCCAGCCGGAAAGCACAGCGCAATGCCGCTGACTGCCAGCAGCAGCGTGAGCATCAGTCCGCCCCAGCTGTTGGTAGAAATATTTTTGAGACCAAAATCTAGACCCAGAGCATAGGGCAATCGCCACAGCACCTGATACACCACAATGAAGCCCACTAGGAACAAGACGATTTTGCTAATCCATGGGGGTATCTGTGGAATAGAGATTCGCTGAGCCAGCTGCCAGCCAGCGACGATACTGCCGCCCAGCATCACAACAATGCTGTAAAACAAACTCGGACTCAGCGTGCCGCGACCAAAGAAAGGGCCGCCCCCCAGCAAGTAAAGGGCGATGAAGTAAGAAACTAGCCATGCCACTGAAATCCACTTGGTCGCGCCAGGAGATTTGCGCCCGACTGCTCGACCAGCGGCAGCCCCAGCGGCTAACAGCACCAGCATTCCAATCAGATAAGGCGTATGCGGGCGAGTCAGGGGCCAGAGAATGAAGAACAGCGCGATCGCTCCCAGCCCAATCAGCACATCGCGGCTAAAGAGCTGCGACTGATTACGGGCCAGTAGCCCCCAAGTCAGCCCCGAAAGCACCATAATCAGCCCTAGTACTGACCAAATTCGCCAGTAGGAGTCCGGTGGATATAGCCCCGACATAAAGTTGCCGAAGTTATCGACTACCACCGACCAGTTCGCCTGGATAAAGGCCCAGCTCAGCAGATTAAAAAGGGCCCCTCCTATCACCAGCCCCAGCAATACTGTCAAAATACTGTTGAACCAGCTATTAAACAGGTGCTTGCGGCTCCATGCCATCGGCCCAATCGACTGCACCCTGGGCGCACCGCGTTCTATCGGTCTTGAGCTTACTGTGGTCATGGCTTAGCGCTCCTTGAATTGAACGGCGTTGTTAAGCTGGTTCATATTGAGAGAAATCAGTAGATTGAGCGACAGGTAGGTTGCCATCATCACCAAGAAAACCTCAATCGGTCGGCCCGTTTGGTTGAAGGTGGTGTTGGCGACTGCGTAGAGATCGGGGTAGCCGACTGCGAAGGCCAAACTGGAGTTTTTGGCCAGGTTAGCAAATTCACTGTTCAAAGGCGGAATAATCACCCGCAAGGACTGCGGAAACACCACGAGCTGCATGGCTTTGCCATTGCTGAGCCCAACTGAACGAGCGGCTTCCCACTGCCCTCTCGAAACGGACTGAATGCCCGCGCGCACAATTTCGGCAATAAAAGCGCCTGTATAGAAAGTCAAGCCTGTCAGCGCCGCCGCGTACCGCACTGACATCTCTAGTCCGCCCGTGGCCCCGCCGCCTTCAATGACGGTCGGAACTGTCCAGTCAAAGGCCAGCAGCACCACCACGACGGCTAAGATCGCGATCGCAATCATCCCACCCAAATACACCTTGCCATCTTGCCCGCGCTCTAGCATGGCCTTGGTTCGCAGCCGCCAGAGCATAATTTCGGCGGCTATCATCACCGCTAGAGCGACTATCCAAAGTCCCGCAGCATTGGTAAACAGCGCAATCAGCGCCCCTTTAAAGAACAGCCTATCTTCGGCTGAATTGCTAAACAGCAGGTAGTAGTTCACCACTAAAACCAGCGCAATCAGCAAGCCGTTGCTAATACGTGAAATCCAGCCGGATAGGCCCGCCGCAAACCGGCCTTCTCGAAAGGTATTGAGCGATCGCCACAGCAACCCAAACAGCAGCATCGACACAGCCAACAGCATCAGCCCCACCCAGACTTCGTTCGGTAGCCCAGGGCCAACGGTATTGACATTGTTATTGTTCATCACTAACCAAGGCCGATCTGGGCTTGGAAACACAATTTGGTTTTCTCTCCTTGGAGCCGCCAGAAAAACTGCAAAATACCAAAAAAATAGCTGAAGCAATAGCGGTATGTTTCGCACTAAGCCTACGTAAACTCGGCTGATTTTGTGCAGCAGCCAGTTGTCCGAAAAGCTCGCAACCCCAGCAGCAACGCCGACGATCGTGGCGGTAATTATGCCAGCTGCCACCAGTCGTAAAGAATTAACAATTCCCGTTTGAATTGCTTTTGTATAGGAATCTTGAGCGCTATAGCTCAAAAGGTCTTCACCGATGGCAAAGCTAGCTGGATTTTTAAAAAAGCTAAAACCAAATTGAATGCCGCTACGGGCCATGTTGCGGTTGAGATTGCCAAACAGATAGGAAAAAACAGCCGCCACGACGATGACTAAAATCACCTGAAAGGCTATTTGCCAAAACCGTTCATCTCGGAGCAACGCTCGAAGGCTGAAGGCTGGCTTAGAGGGTGTGTTGGCCATGAATGTCTATAGGTTATAGGTTTCAGGGAGGACGGGTTTCAGGGAGGACGGGTTTCAAGCAGGACGGGTTTCAAGCAGGACAGGTTTCAAGCAGGGCACGTTTTAAGAAGAGCGATAACCGTCTCAGAATAGTTTGGGAAAAATGATTTAGACATGAAGTCACTGCTATTGAGTCACTATCTCATCAACACTGAATTGTTTTAGTCTGCATTTTTACAGTCTACAAACTCACCGTAATCTCCATCGTGAACTGAGCCGTTCTAACCATGCCTCATCTGGCTATCTATCATAGGGCTTCGGCTGCAATAGACCTCTTGCATAATAGATTTAATGTTAATATAGAGGGTTTTTTCAAATCCCTTTAATATCGGCACTTTAGCTATGGGCACCCA
>JBGTIK010000219.1:0-14239 GCA_041745715.1 Phormidesmis sp. | reverse complement strand
ACGCAGCCAAAAAGTCGCTGCTTGTATTAAGGAGAATGTAGAGCAGACGCTTAGAGTGATTGCCACCACGACCGGCATCAGTAAAAGCAGCGTGCATCGACATCAAGCAGCTATCAAGCGTCGTAACCAGTACCCCGAATCGAGCTATTGGGAGACCGCAGCGGGCAGCCAATGGCTAGTGCGGTTAGTATTCGGCATCGTTTACTACTTTGGCATCAAGCAAGGCGTGGGAGCTGAGAGTCTATCGGGGTATCAGCGTAAAGCGGGACACCTTAGGATGGTTATCGAGCGACTGAAATCGATGTAACATCGCCCTATAAACGTTAAAGCCCAAATCCTTGTGGGACATACTGTCCCGCCTTAAGTTGGTACCCCGCTGCGCCAGCTCAAACAGCGTGTGAACCAAACGGTGATTGACTACGAGGGGGCGCAAGCAGAGCAGTGCGAGCCGTCTGAAGGCCAAGGTATCTGTGTCGGGGCCGACGAAACATTCTTCGGACTGCCAGTGCTAGTACTGCTAGAGCTGAGCAGTGGATACATCTTTATCGAAACCGAATGCGAGAATCGCACCTATGCTACCTGGATGGAACAGGTCAATCAGTGGTGGCAGGGCAGCGTCTGGCAGTGCCATTATCTGGTCAGTGACGGTGCTCGAGCCTTAGTACAGCTGGCCGTATCAGGGTTAGGCTGTGTCAGTGTGGCCGATTTGTTTCATGCCCTACGAGCCTTAGGCAGGCCGCTAGGTCGCTCGCTCGGACAGCAAGCAGCTACCCTGAGAAAACAACAAGACAAGCTCCAGAAACAACTGAACAAATGCCGTGAGGTCGCTGACAGGCAAGTCTTACAGGCGTTGATAGAGGACAATGCAGCAGCTCAACAACAGGTGCAGCAAGATGAACAAACTTACCATGAGGCGCTTGAACTGGTTAGCCAAACCATTCATCCTTTTACCCTCGATAGCCTGCAATGGCAAACCCAGCGGGCACTCCTCACGCACTTGGCAGCGCCTTTACAGCGCCTATGGAATCTCGCTCCCACCTATGGCACGAAGAAGGCACAGAAAGCGATTGACACCTTTGAGGGGCAGATTGCCTCTTTTGCTCAGGGGATTGAGGCTTGGCACCAATGGGTGACGATTGCCCTAGACAGGCAAACCCAAGACCCAGCAATCCGTTGCTGGGTGCTCAGCTTCTTATTGCCCTGGGTCTATTGGACACAGCAAGCGGATAAAACCCGGCATCCCTCGCTCAAACAGCGCTATCAGGACACTGCCAGCGCCGCGTTTGACCGACTCTTTGAGCAAGGCATCACCCTGCAATTGACAGATGATGAACGAGCCCGATGGGTGCTATGGTCTCAAGAATTCTGTGCCAAGTATCAACGCACCTCCTCAGCAGTGGAGGGCCGTAATGGCTATCTCGCTAAGCTCCACCACGCCCGTCGTGGGTTCTCGACTCAATCGCTCAATGTGCTCACCATCATTCATAATTTTGACCTCAAACGACACGATGGCACGACCGCTGCACAGCGCCTATTTGGTCACGATTTTCCCGACGTATTTGAGTGGATGCTAGCGCAGGTAGGTGATTTGCCTATGCCTCGGCGGTCTGCTAAAACACAGCAGCCGAAACCATTATACGCAGACGTTTTCCCGGCTTAAGTTGATACCCCTTCGATTGCTTTCGGATTAAGCTATTGCTCGACGTTTCTATCGCTTTAAGATGGGCCATCACAACGACTGCAAAAGGATTTCTGCTGACAAGCAACTCATCCCACTGCTGCTGATAGTCTAGCAATTTTGCCGTGCGAAACTTAAAGTCCACTGAACAACCCCATAGCTCGGAAAAGAAGCGATCAGGTCGCCAAGTAGGGCTACTGTCGCTCAAAATCGCAAAGCTGGCGACAGGTCGATTAAACTGATCGCGCAGGCGGTAGCTATAGGTGTACATGCGTCCGGCAAAGGCTGACTCAGACTGGCTTTGCACTTCAATATGAATCAGCACCCAAACCTGATCGCCCGAAAATGTCCAAACTTTGACTAACTTATCCACAAAGCGCTTGCCAATTTCAGCATCTCGCGCGATTTGCTGAAGTTCTTTATCTAAAAAGACGTATTCTTTACTCCAGTCAATATGAAGGTGCACGTCTGGGAAAAAGAAGGCCATGCACTCCTTAAAATATGACTCCAAAATTTCTTTCCAAGGGCTGTCATAGTCATTTCGAGTTGAGGTATCGGTGCTGTCGCTCATGATAGCCATTTAGTTCATTTGATCTATAACTACGACGAATAGAAACTGATATTGGTTGCGGCAGAAAAACAGCAAAAATTGATATTTATGGACATTTGCAGGGAAAGATAAGGTCAATCTTCTGATTCGCTTTCCGTCGTATCTACCTGCAAAGAAGCAATTATGGCCCAACTTATTTCGATTACTCAAGAAGACGGCAGCGTCATTTATCTCGAAGCGACCGAAGACGTTGATGTGCCTGCCGAGGCTGACTTGGAAGAAAGGACTACGATGCGACAGGCTAAAGGGTGGGGAGGCAGCAATGGTGGCAGCGCCGCAGCGGCTCAAAGCTTTAAAGCGATTGAAGGTACCATTCGGACTTACACCAATCACACTCTCAGCGCATTCAAAGATATGGCCCATGCCAATGTCGATAAGGTCACGTTGTCCTTTGGGATTCGGGTCAGCGGTGAGGCGGGTGTCCCGTATGTGACGAAAGGGACGGCGGAGAGTAACCTTAGCATCACTGTGGAATGCTCTTTTGATAAAGATCGCTAAATTTTTGTTTCAGCTAAGCCCTAGAAACAGCAGAAGAAATAGTAAAAAGGGCAAGGCGCTGATTTGATAAGCACCTTGCCCTTTTTTTTGATTTTTTGATTTTTTGAATTTGCTGAATTGTGAACAATTACGCCCAGCTTTGAGCTTTTAGGGCGCGCTAATCTACTGCCATTGGGCGAGAGCCTACGGCATGTCGATCAATCACTTTATCGACAAGGCCGTAACTGACGGCATCTTCGGGAGACATGAAGAAATCGCGCTCGGTGTCTTCTTTGATTTTTTCTAGAGGCTGGCCTGTGTGCTTAGCCATTGCTTCATTCAGCATGGACTTGAGATACAAAATCTCTTTGGCCTGAATTTCGATGTCGGTAGCTTGCCCCTGTGCGCCGCCAGAAGGCTGGTGGATCATGACTCGGGCATTGGGTAAAATCATCCGTTTGCCCTTGGTGCCTGCACTTAGCAAAAACGCGCCCATGCTAGCCGCTAGTCCCATGCAGATGGTTGCTACCTCAGGACGAATGTGATTCATGGTGTCGTACAGTCCTAAGCCTGCCGATACCGAGCCGCCGGGAGAGTTGATGTAGAGATAGATGTCTTTGTCGGGGTCTTCAGCTTCTAAAAAGAGCATTTGGGCCACGATTAGATTCATGGAGTCGGCGGTGACTTGCCCATGCAAGAAGATAATGCGCTCTCTGAGCAGGCGTGAGTAAATGTCGAAGGCGCGTTCGCCGCGACCTGATTGCTCAATAACGGTGGGAATCATTAGCAGCTTCGTTGATCAGTTATGCGTCCATTTGATTGTACAGACTCCACCTGATCTTTGTCCGGCGTTGGCAGGGTGTGGATAACCCGAAGGGCTTTGCTTTGCTATCGTCTGTGTGTGAGCGTTTTTCTAAGAGTGTTTTAAAAGAAATCTTCTTAAAGTTATCTAAATTGCAGGAAATAGACCGGTATGACGAGTGTTTTTTTGGCTGGGGCGAGTCGAGGCGTGGGTCGCGAAATTGCGGAGCAGCTTGTGGTTGCAGGGTATGACGTGGTTGCCTTACTGCGCAGTGAGCAGGCAGAAGCTGAGCTAATAGCGATGGGGGTAAGGGTTGTTAAAGGCGATGCCTTAGAAGGTGAGGCAATCGCGCACTTGATCCAACAGCAATCGCCCGATATCGTGATCAGTACCATTGGCGGACTGCCCAGTGATGGGGGCGTTCGAGCTGACTTTTTAGGTAATCAGCATTTGATTGATGGCGCGATCGCAGCTCAAGCCCAGCGATTTATCTTAATCAGCTCCATCGGCAGCGGTGATAGCGCCCAGGCCCTGCCGCCGAATGTGCTAGAAACGCTGGGGCTAGTGCTGAAAGAAAAAGCTCAAGCTGAGGCGCACTTGGTCAATAGTGGTCTTGCTTACACGGTGATTCGTCCCGGCGGGCTACTGTCTGAATCTGCAACCGGGCAAGAAGTTTTGACGGAAGATGTAACGGTGGCTGGATCGATTCCACGGGCGGCAGTGGCTGCTTTGGCGGTGCGGTGCTTAAAGAGCGATAAATCGGTCAATAAGATTTTTTCAGCGATTGATCTCTCTATGAAGCGTACAGAGAAGAGCTTCGAGGTTTTTGAGCTGTAGGTAATCTGTGGGTAAAAAAACAGCTCAATCCAACGGTTTGATTAGCTGCTGACGAATGGCCCAATCGAGGGTATAGCGGGCGGCGGCAAACCACAGGAAGCTTTCTCCTGTGATTAAAATCCATAAGGTAAGTGCAAAAGTGTCATGCCAAGTGGCCTCGATTTGAGCAAGCGATCGCACAAAAGCAAATGCCCCCACTGCCCCGCTGCCCAAATGCAAATTGTCATCTCGACGGACAATATAGCGGTAGGTGACACCGAAGAAAAAACCAGAAGATAAGGCTACAGCCAGGTTGACCAGCCATTCTATGAGGCTGTTGGGCAAAGGTAAGGGAATGGTGAGCGCGATCGCACTGATCCAGCCTAGCGCTGCGACTAAGTTAAGGGCAATAGCTCCCAAGAGCCCAGCTTTTATAGACTCCATCCGCATTTCAGCCAAGGAAGCTTCTAGTTCCAATGAAGATGAATTTGATCCACTCACGTCAATTGAATTCCTTGTTTAGGTCAGGGTTAATTTTTTAGGCTTTAGGCGACCTAACTTTACCGTATAATAGGAAGTGAAGAATTTCTGCTTTAGCTTTATGGATATTTTGACACTGGGTTGGGTTTCGCTGCTGGCCTGCTTTACGTTTTCTATTTCAATGGTGATTTGGGGCCGCAACGGTTTCTAGACGCTTTTTTCTTTAACCTCTTTTGTGTCGAGTTTTGAGTAGCAAGTTTTGAGTTCTTTTCTAACTGCGGCCTCCCAAAATCAGCTACTGGTTGTTTTATCAGTGCTAGCCTTTTTGCTGTTGCTAATTGTTACCGTTGGCGTCGGATATCTGACGGCAGTAGAGTGGCGCGATCGCCGTCGCCGAGGCCGAGATATTGACGCCATGCCCAGCATGAAAGGCAACCGCAAAAAGTGAGTGGTTAGAAGCTCTCATCACTACAAAACGATCAACAAGATCATTAGGATCGCTACTCGACAGAAAATGAGCCGGAAGCATTGAACTCTCAAAATACCGCAAGGCAAATTGCATTTGAAGCGCTCCGAGCCATTGACCGGGGCGCTTTTGCTGATGTCGCGCTAGATAAAAAGCTGAACCAGTCCCAGCTCAGCCCTCAAGATAAAGGTTTTGTGACGGAGCTGGTGTACGGCACCGTTAGACGCAAGCGCACTTTAGATGCCCTGATTACGCAGTTCGGTAAGCGCGAAGCCAGCAAGCAGCAGGCTGATTTACTGCAAATGCTGCGACTAGGCTTTTATCAGCTCCGCTATCTTACCCATGTACCCGATCACGCCGTCGTAGATACCACCGTTCAGCTGGCTAAATCTCAGCGTCTCGGCAAGCTCAGCGGTGTGGTCAACGGCATGTTGCGTCAGTACATTCGCCAAAGTAATGGCCAGAATAATGGCCAGAATAACGAATCCGTTGATCCGCTACAGCTTCCGTTCGAGCTAACACAGCGACTAGGCATTTTTCACAGCTATCCTGACTGGATTGTTCAAGTCTGGCAGTCGATGTTGCCTGATGATCAGGTTGCAGCTCTATGCGAATGGTTTAATCAAACCCCTCAGCTACATTTGCGAGTTAACTTGCATCGGCATTCCCTGGCAGAAGCGACAGAGATTTTTGCTGCAAAAGGCATTGAGTCAGAACCAGTCCCATTAGTTCCGTCAGCGCTGCGGATTAAAGGACACACCGGGGCAGTTGCTAGCCTTCCGGGCTACTCAGAAGGCTGGTGGGCGGTGCAGGATAGCAGCGCTCAGCTCGTGAGCTACTTGCTCGATCCGCAGCCCGGTGAAACGATTATGGATGCTTGTGGGGCTCCGGGTGGTAAAAGCCTGCATATGGCTGAGCTGATGGGTAATGACGGGGTGATTTGGAGCTGCGATCGCACTGCCGCCCGCACCCAAAAAATTCAGCAAAACATCGAGCGACTAGGCGCGAGCATTGTCCGCCCGCTAATGTGTGACAGCCGCGATCAGCCTGCCTTCATCGGCAAAGCCGATCGCGTATTGCTAGATGCACCCTGCTCTGGTCTAGGCACTCTAAACCGTCATGCCGATGCCCGCTGGCGACAAACGCCCGAATCGGTGAATGGTCTGGTCACTTTGCAAAGAGAGCTGCTAAGCCACGTTTCCACTTGGGTCAAGCCGGGCGGTGTCATGGTCTATGCCACCTGCACGCTGCACCCTGATGAAAACGAAGCGCAGATTGAGTGGTTTTTGAATCAGCACGAAGGCTGGCAAATAGCGCCATCTGAGTCATCAATGGCGGCTCTAGCAACTGAGAAAGGTTGGATCAAAGTATGGCCTCACCGGCAGCATATGGACGGTTTTTTTATGGTGAAGCTAGTTCGTGAGCCTTAGTCCGGTTGCTTATTCCGGCTTGCGACCCCAGAACCAGCCAAAGAAATTAAAGTCTTTTTCCATTGCCACCGCTTCCGCCTGCGTTTGCTTAGCCATTTCGTAATACCACTGGCAGTATCGGGCTTGAGCCTGCCGCCGCTCTACTTCAAAACGAAATTCGTGAGCCGCTTGGTGAAGTTCTAAGGCATCTTCTATACACTGGATTTCGGCTGCTGACTTGGGCAGGAGATATTCAAACATAGGCATTCAAACATTGGCGGCATGGCTGAGGCTGGCTTTATCCTAGCGTTTACACCCATCCCCGCAGACGATAGATCGCAAAGCCCACATATTCTTTCATCGCTTGAGTAAAGCGGCTCACCGATTCTGCTTCTGGCAACAGGGTCAAAAGCTGCCCTTGCCAGGTTGCCTTGAGGCTTTGATTGAGTTCGCTCGGTACTAGATAGTCGGTAGGCGCTGGAATGACTTGGATGCCGATCTTATTAAAAATGGCGACAGCGCGGGGCATATGAATTGCTGATGTGACCAGCAGTACCGATTGAAGCGACTGCGCGGTGAGAATTTTTTGAATATTGACGGCGTTTTGCCGGGTGTTGAGCGATTCGCCTTCTAGAATAATCGCCGAGTCAGGTACTGCCATTGCCGTGGCAAATTCTTTCATATCATCGGCTTCTGACGGATCGCTGCTGCCACCGCGCCAACTGATGCGCCCGCCGCTCAAAATTAGTTTGGGGGCTCGTTTTTGGCTGTACAGATGGGCCGCATAGAGAATGCGATCGCCCTGTTCACGCACTTCTACCCAAGGCCGTGGAGCCAAGGCCGGTTCGGTCGCACCGCCTAACACCACAATCGCATCGGCTGTTGGCATTGGGTTTGGCGGCAAATAGCGCCCTTCTAAGGTGCTCACCAGCCAGTTGCTGACTAGAGGATTGCTAGTGATAAAAAGGATTGATAGAGCTAGAGCGATCGCAACTGTTGCTCGCCGAGGATAACGCCACAGCCACAGCAGCCCCACAGCCATCAGCAAACTGCTCAGCCCGATCGGATACACGAATAAAGGCAGCAGCTTAGAAAGAAAAAACATGAAAAAATGATTCGCCTACCGGGTGCTGCGGCTGATTCGACTGTTGGTTCGGCGGCTAATGCGATTGTTGACTCTGCCACTCGGTATTTTGGTAGAGTGGGTTCGCTGAGTGCGCTCCAGATAGCGCTTTTGGGCATTGCTAGGGCCTACCAAAGGCAAATCCCACCGACTTGCAATCTCTTTGATCTGATGCAATCGCCGCCAAGACTCAGTTCTCGATTCCTCATCAGCAGGCATTGGGGCTCCGCCTTTGACCTGCCACCAAGCCGTTGCTAGCCCGCCAGCGAGTCCGCCAATTGCACCGAACACAATGCTAAACGTCACCGGATAGCCCAGCAGGACAAATGCTATTAGAAAAAATAGCCAAGTTCGAATCGTTGCGGGTATGAGTAAATCAGCCACGGCAATTGCCCTCTCTATACCCCCAAATATACCCCAACTGCAGTTGATATCGTGGCGTTTGCTTCTCAATCATGCTCAAACACAGGGGCCAGTCGCCGCTGAACCTCGTCATCAGCAAGCGTCGTATCGATAATTGTGACAGCAGCACTGCCTGCAAACGGCTCCATCGACTGTTTGGCCAAAATAGCTGCCGTCGCATCGGCAATGTCGCCACTGCGGGCGATGACTCTGGCTTGGAGCACTTCAGCGGGAGCGGTGCAATGTACAAAGGTGAGCGGGATATCTTGAGCTTGAGCCGCATGCAAAGCTTCTTGCCGCTTTGCCTCTCGGTCAAATTTAGCATCCAAAATCACCCGATAGCCCCGATTCGCCAACTGAGTTCCTAACCCAATTAGCCTGCTATAGGTTTGATCGCTCATGGCCGGCGTGTAGATTTCATCCCCACCCTTTTCATATAGCGCCACTCCTGCCAAATGCTTACGAATCGCATCCGAGCGCAGTCGAATTGCTCCCGCGAGTCGAGCCAATCGCCTAGCAGTCGTGCTCTTACCTGATCCTGACAGGCCCGCCATTGCCACTAAGCAACCTTTTTTTTTTGCCCAAAATTGGTTAGGGTGGCCCAGGCCAGCGTGTAGTACTTAGCGGCCCTTTCACTCCCTGCCTGCTTGTCGGCTTCCGAAACTGACGCATCGCCCAGCATAAAAGAAGCTACCTTGGCTCGCACATAAGCCTGACGACTTACATACAGCGGCAAAATTTCTAAGCCCTCATAGTCGCCCGTTTCTTCAACATATTGATTGAGAAAAATAGTGCTCAAATCGCTGCGACCGGCTAATTCTAGATCCATCACAATGTAGGCAACGTCATACATCGTATCTACAAAGCGAAAAGGCTCATTAAATTCAATGCAGTCGAATAGGTAAATCTGATTTTCCCACTCGCAAATATTGCCTAAGTGCAGATCGCCATGACAGGCTCGAATACGGTCTTGGTCTAAGCGCTTTTGAAAAAGGGCTTGCTGCGTCTCAAAAAAATGATCGCTGTAGGCTTTAGTCTCGTCAAACTGCTGTTGAGTTTGAGGTGTCCTGATCGAATCACCCCCGACAAAGCCGACTGTCTGCTCGTAATTTTCATCAAAGGCTTGGCGAATCATTTCCACCGTGCCATAACTGCGAATGTGCTTGCTCGTTTCGGTTTTGCCATGAAACTGAGCAATGGTTGTGGCCAATGCGCTTACTTTTGCCTCGCTCAGCAGCCCTTTTTCAAACTGATCGCTCAGCAGCGCCGACTGCGGAAACTGCCGCATTTTGAGCGCGTATTCAACCGTCTCACCATTGCCATCGATTTCAAAGATATTGTCAGCCTGACTCAGCGGCATCACACTCAAATACAAGCTGCCCGCCCCACGCTGATTTAAGCGCAGCTCTTCTTCACAAAAGTGCTTGCGTTTTTCTAAGGTGGAATAATCTAAAAAACCGAAGTTTACCGGCTTTTTGAGCTTGTAGACGTAGTTGCCGGTCAGCAGCACGTAGGAGACGTGAGTCTGCATCAGTTGAATGGGTTCTACGACCGGATGAGGATAAAAATCCGGCTGAAGCATTTGCTGAATGAGAATGGGAAGAGCAGGGTCGGTCATGGCGATTAAGAGGTTTGGCTCAGCTATTATGCCAGTCTGTCAGTCGAAAGCCGCATCAATGATCTTAATAGGAATGTATCCATAGTCAAAGGGGCCATAGAACAACGCTCTATGACCCCCTTCTAGCTGTATTCAAAATGATTATCTAGTGCTGATTATGAAGCCGATGCAGTTTCAGCCCCTAATGCTTCAGCAACTGTTTCAGTACCGCTAGAACTATCTTCTGTAACCGTGCGGGGAGCTAGAACCGATACGACTAGCAGCTCTGGATCAGCGGCAATGGTTGCACCCGCAGGCAGCTTAATTTCACCGATATGAAGCGCATCGCCAATATCTAACTCAGAAATATCGACATCTAATGATTGCGGGATGGCATCAGGCGGACATTTGAGCTGAACTTCTGTGATTACGGTATCTAATGTACCGCCTTTGTTGACTACACCAATCGCTTCGCCTACGAAGTTAATCGGCATACTCACTTCAATTTCAGATTGCGAGGAAATTGAGAAAAAGCTGAGGTGATGAATTTTGTTTTTCCACGGATGCTTTTGCACTTCGCGCAAAATGACTTTGCCTTGCCAAGGCAGGTCAGTTACGTTGACCGTGATTACTGATTTGTTAACGGTGGCTTTGCGCAGCAGCGCTTCCGCTTCATAGTTGCTGAGCTTTAGCGCCACCGAGTTTTTGCCATCGTGACCGTACAAAACGGCTGGCAGGGTGCCTTCGCGGCGCAGTTTTTTAGGCTTTTCGTCCGATGCACGCTGAGTGCAGTCAATTGTTAAATCCATGAGAGTTAGGTTTGGTTGGTCAGTCTAGAGGGTTATCAAGTCTGTCAGTTTTTTGGGTGCTAGCAGTGCTATCGGCGAAAACACGAAAATTAGCTCGGAGAGTTATTCTACCTGATCAGGTGATCTGATGGAGCGATCGCTAGGCCATCATCTTAAAGGCGCTGGTGTTTTCTTCTAGCAGAGCCCGCTTTGGCCCATGAATCGGATCTTCGACGATAATGGTCTGATCGCGACTAGCACCGAGCGAGACAATAGCAATCGGCGCTTCGGTCAGGTTGGCCAAAAATTCTAGATAATCTAGCGCTGCTTTGGGTAAATCTGCTAAAGTGCGACAGTTTTCGGTTGATTGCTGCCATCCAGGCAGCGTTTCATAAATTGGCTTGCACCGAGCAAACTGACGGGCGCTGCTAGGCATTTCAGTGCAACGGGTGCCATCTAGTTCATAAGCCACACAAACCTTGATTTCGTCGATGCCATCTAGCACATCGAGCTTGGTAATCGCTAGGCAGTCTAGGCCATTGATGCGCACCGCGTAACGGCTGACAACCCCGTCAAACCAGCCACAGCGGCGACGGCGACCGGTAGTAGTGCCAAATTCTGCGCCGACTTCGCAGATCATGTTACCAACTTCATCGTCCAATTCGGTTGGGAAGGGGCCTTCGCCCACCCGCGTGGTGTAGGCTTTGGCCACGCCAATGACGCGATCAATGGTGGTAGGGCCAACGCCTGAGCCAATACAGGCTCCACCCGCTACCGGATTGGAAGAGGTGACGTAAGGATAGGTGCCGTGATCGAGATCGAGCAAGGTGCCCTGTGCGCCTTCAAAGAGGATGTTCTTTTTTTGCTGAGCGGCGTTGTAGATATGTAGGGAACTGTCGGTGATGTGCGATCGCAACCTGTCCGCATAGGCCACATACTCCTCCAGCACTTCTTCTGCTTTTAATGGCTGCAAGTCATACAGCTTCTCAAGCACTACGTTTTTATAGTCAATTGTCCACCTGAGCTGCTCGGCGAATTCATCCGTATCCATCATATCGACGATCCGAATGCCCGTCCGCTCTGATTTATCCGCATACGTCGGGCCAATTCCCCGCTTTGTTGTCCCAATTTTTTTATTGCCACGCCGCTCTTCTGCCGCCTTGTCAATCAGCCGGTGGTAAGGCATGGTCACATGCGCCGTCTGTGAAATAAACAAATTATCCGAAGAGACATTCAGCGCCTCCACTTTGTCTAACTCGGCGATCAGTTCCTTCGGATCAATCACCGTGCCGCTACCAATAATGCACTCCGTTTTGGGGTACAAAATCCCTGACGGAATTAGGTGTAGCTTGAAAGTCTGCCCAGAGACAACAACGGTGTGGCCAGCATTGACGCCGCCCTGATAGCGCACAACCACATCTGCTGATTTGCTAAGCAAATCTGTGATTTTGCCCTTCCCTTCATCGCCCCACTGAGCGCCAATTACAATAACGTTAGCCAAAAGAATTACATCGCTAGAGTTCAAACAAACAACCATTATCACCAAGCAGTGATTGAAGTGTCAACAATAAAAGTTGGCAAATTGGCCAATCCAATTGAGTTGATTGGACTAACTTGGGCTAATTGGGCTAAATCAGCGAATAGGTTGCTGTTCCCCTTCGCAGAAATCTTACTTGTGCGTTACAAGGGAGTAATAAGTTTTTATACAACTTCTATATAACTGCCTCCAAATCACAATTTTCGCCCTCCATGCTATTGCCTCTATCGATTTCACACGGCTTATTTTTGCACTTAACTTTTGCAGCCTACCGACCCCACAACCTATAGACAGAGGATATGAAGGATGAGTCTTTATGCAGAACTACACCGACATCTAGGCGGCTCTGTGGTGCCTCGGGTGCTGTGGCGCTACTTTGAACAAAACCGACCCGACATTTCTGACAAATTTACTGATTACTCGGCCTTCGAGCGATTTTACACCCAACCTAAAGACACCCTTGAAGAATACTTAGAGCTACACACGTTAGTAGAAAGCGTCCAGACCAAAGAAGCACTCCCCTACTTTATTTATCGTCTCATTCGCGGCGCTTACATCTTTGAGAACCTAGCGTATTTGGAGTTACGCTATACCCCCTACTACCGCACGCCTCACCAACTCAACTCAACCCAAAGAATTGACGCAATGGCAGAAATTATTGAGGTTGTGGGCCGTGCTAGTCACCAAAGCGAATATCCGGTAGTGACCAAGCAGATCCTGTGCCTACATTCTCGCTTACCCTATGAAATCAACCGCGCAACTTTGGAGCTAGCCGCTCAATACCCTGAGTACGTGTGCGGCATCGATATCGCGGGAGGCGACGCAGTTTACAACCTAGAAGAACTCAAACTGCTGTACGCTCACGCGCGAAATCTGGGACTAAACACGACAGGCCACCTCTACGAAACCAAAGACGGCTGCTACCCTGACCTACTGCCTTACCTCATGCGGATTGGTCACGGTATCCAAATTCCGCTGCGCTACCCTGAGCTGCTAAAAGAAGTCGCCGCTCGGGGCCAGTGTCTAGAAGTCTGCCCAACTACTTACTTGCAGACGGGGACATTAGACGACATCAGCCAGCTCAAAACGGTTTTTAACCGCTGCTTCGACGCCGGGGTAGACATTGCCATCTGCACTGACAACGCGGGGTTACACAATGTGCGGCTGCCTTTTGAATATGAAAACCTGCTTACTCACGATGTGATTGGTTTTGATGGCCTGCGCGCCTGTCAGGCTGCGGCCTTTCGCCATGCGTTTGCTTGGCCTCATCATCAGCAACCTGCTTCGCTGTTATCTAACTTTCTTCAAGATCGCAGTAACTACCGCGAGAGCTTAGAGTCTATGAATAGGTAGGTTCAGCATAATATCAGACTGGATCTGAACTTTAGATACATATGAAACCGGCTCTGTTAATAGTCATAGTGCTGATAAAGACCAAACCTATCTAAGGCAAGATGAGTTAGTCAGTTTGATCCTAGTAACCTTCTGTAGCTTGTACAGTAAAAGGATCTGCCTGATGGCGACTAAACAAACTAACAACAGCGACCCTATCAAGAAGGAAGCTGAACCGGGTAAAGGTGCGGCCGGGGATCAGTGGGCAGTACAGACGGCTCAGCCTGTTGGTGATGCTGTGCAGCCGGAAGGCACTCGTACCATGCCGGGTGGAGATGTTGAGCAGGCAAGAGATGATATCGCTGCGGCTAAAGCAGAAGAGGCTGATTCTGATTTGAAAACAACGGATGGCTACGTGGTTGATGATTCAGGTCGGCTGAATAATTTTGCGATAGAACCTGAGATGTACGTAGAGGAAAAGTGATTGCCTAGAAGGCGTTCGTTTGGTGCTTACAACCAAACGAAAATAGCAAATTAAGAAGCCCCCCGCACAGCCTACTGAGAGATTATGTGCGGGGGGCTTTGAAGTGGACCCCAAAGACTGAACAACTTGAAAGGGCAGTTAAGCTCTGAAGGATCTACGTAATCGACACGCTTTCAACGAGTATTACACATCACCTCCTTTTCCGATTGGCATTCATAATAAATTTCATCAGGTGTCC
>JBGTIK010000218.1:0-28610 GCA_041745715.1 Phormidesmis sp. | reverse complement strand
ATTGAGCTTGACCCGATTCAGCTCTATAAGGCATACCGCGCTAGGTTCCAAATTGAATTTATTTTTAGGGAGGCAAAGCAGTTTACGGGACTGACTGACTGTCAGGCTCGCGATGCGCAGAAAATAGACTTTCATTTCAATGCCTCGTTAACGGCCTTGAATATCGCCAAATGTGAGCAGTATCAGCAGCGTGATAGCCGCGAGCCGTTTGTCTTCTCTATGGCCTCTTACAAACGCCGCAAACTCAATCAGCACCTACTTTAGCGCTTTATTCACAACTTAGATTTAGACGAGACTTGGATTAAAAACCATCCCAACTATCAAAGCCTCTGTGACTATGGACTCATAGACTCCTAATTTTGTCCGGAGTATTGATCTAACAGCTGATGATTGAAATAACCAACCACTGATTAGCTGCGATTGGGTTTACCTTCAGCGCGGCTGTCTTCGACGCGCAGCCGAACTGAATCACCGTGAGACGGTAACCCTTCTGCTTCAGTCAGCAAGTCAATATCCATCGCTACATTAGCCAGCGCCGAGCGCGTGTATTGTACCAAGCTGGTGTGCTTCATAAAGGTTTCGGTGCTCAGCGGCGATGCGTAGCGGGCGGCACCCGAAGTGGGTAGGGTATGGTTTGGCCCTGCCAAATAATCACCCACGGCTTCGGGGGTGTCATGACCGAGAAAAATTGCGCCCGCTTGGTGAATTTGCGGCAATAAATCCCAGGGATCTTCAATTTCTAACTCTAGGTGCTCTGGAGCAAAAATGTCTGAGAGCTGAGCGGCTGTTTCTAGATCTGGTACGACTACAGCTAAACCATAGTTCGCGATCGCTTTTTCAGTTAAGGTTTGGCGAGGATGATTTTCGAGCTGCCGCGCCACTTCAATATCCACGGCTCTGGCAAGATCTTCATCGGTAGTGATTAATATTGCGGCTGCTAGCGGATCATGCTCGGCTTGTGCGAGCAAATCAGCCGCAATATGCACTGGGTTAGCAGTGTGATCGGCAATGATCAAAACCTCTGACGGGCCTGCTAATGAGTCAATGCCAACTGTGCCATATACCTGTTTTTTGGCCAGTGTGACGTAAATATTGCCGGGGCCTGTAATTACGTCAACTTTTGGAATTGTAGCTGTACCATAGGCAAGCGCTGCGATCGCCTGCGCCCCACCTACCTGATAAATCTCTTGAATGCCCGCCTCTTGCGCCGCGACCAGAACAGCCGGACTGAGCTGCGCACTACTACTACCGGCCCCTGATCGATTGGAGCCCAAAGGCGTGACCATCACAATGCGACCAACGCCTGCCACTCGCGCCGGAATCGCGTTCATCATTACCGTGCTGGGGTAGCTAGCGCGCCCCCCTGGCACATAAATACCAGCGCTAGCCACCGGACTAAAGCGCTTTCCCAAAACCACCCCATCCGCTTCAAAGGTCACCCAGCTTTTCGGCAACCTTTGACGATGAAACCGTTCAATATTTTTACAGGCTTTTTGAATGGCTTTGAGCAACCCTTGAGAAATTTGCTGATAGGCCGCGTCTAGCTGCGCCCCATCTACTCTAAGTGATTGCGCTGTGAGCCTTTGATGGTCAAACTTCTCGGTGTAGTGAAGCAATGCCTGGTCACCGCTGGTTCTCACCGCCTCCACAATGTCACGAACGGTGGATTCGGCGTCCGTAACTTGGGCGTCGTGAGTGCGATCACAAATGCGCCGTAGCTCGGCCCTAGCATCACTAAGCTGATGGATAATTCGCAGCATGTATAAAAAAAGGAATTAAATTGCCTAGAAATATTTCACCAGCTTAGCGTGGAATTCTTAGGAGGATCAGCTCTTCAGCCGCTTTTAGGTAAAGCCTGCTCCGGCGTGGCCTCAAGAAAGTTTGCTGAAAATGTATTTTTCTTGTGTCATAGCCCAAAAGTCGGTGCTATAATAAACTACTCTAATTGTCTTACTTTTTCTTGCCTTATTTTTTCAGATAGCCTCTTGATTTTTGCGACTTGCCGAAAGCGAACCGACCATTAGGTAGCAGTTAAAGGCTAAACAGCTAGAAGTGGATAGCCAATAAAAGCTGATAGCCAAACCCGGAATAGCTTCAGGCTAACAACTCAAGACGACTGCAATGATTTTAAGAAAGACATTAAAAAATGACAAAGACGAAGAAATTGATAAAGGCGAGTGTAAGGGCAAGCAATGGCAAATACTAAATCTGCGATTAAGCGAATTCAAGTTGCAGAGCGAAATCGGTTGCGCAACAAGGCTTACAAGTCGGCTGTAAAGACACTAACGAAGCGCTATCAAGAAGCAATTACCACCCACGAAGTGGCTCCTTCAGAAGAGAGCAGCAAGCTGGTTCAAGAAAGGCTGTCGGCAGCAGTGAGCAAAATCGACAAAGCTGTCAAACGAGGCGTTTTGCATCGCAATGCGGGTGCTAGACGGAAGTCTCGGCTCTCCAAACTGCTCAAGGCTACTGAGCAGAACAGCGCCGCTACCGGTGAATTGGTCAGTGAATCGGCTAGCGAAGCGATCAATGCTTAGAGCTCAAGCCGAAAAAGCAGACTGAAAGGCGTCTTGCTGATCTGATTCAGACCCACGCAGACCTCACCAATGCCAGTATGCAATTAATAGACACCCACGTTCATATTAATTTCGATTCTTTTGATTCAGATAGAGATGAGGTTGCCCGCGCTTGGCGGCAAGCAGGTGTAGCTCACCTAGTTCACTCTTGCGTTGATCCCAGTGAGTTTGGCAAAATTCAAGCGATCGCTCATCGCTACCCGGAAATCTCTATGGCGGTAGGATTGCATCCACTGGATATGGATAAATGGATAGAAGGTGAGACGGCTGAGAAAATTGCTAATTTGGCGGCCTCTGAGCCCAGAGTCGTGGCTATCGGTGAGATGGGCTTAGACTTCTTCAAAGCGAATGATAAAGAAATTCAGCAAAGCGCTTTTATCGCTCAGCTAAAAGTTGCTCAAGCGTTGGATTTACCCGTTATTATTCACTGCCGAGAAGCCGCTGTTGAAATGGCTGTATTGCTTGAAAATTTCTTCCAGGCGCACGGTTCCGTAGCAGGCGTCATGCACTGTTGGACAGGCAACCCGCAAGAAACTCAGCAGTTTTTGGATCTGGGCTTTTTTATTAGCTTTAGCGGCATTGTGACATTTAAAAGTGCAGCTCAAGTCAAGGATTCTGCGCAGATGGTGCCGAGCGATCGCATTCTCATAGAAACAGACTGTCCCTTCCTATCACCCGTCCCCAAACGTAAAGAAAAACGCAACCAGCCCGCCTTCGTTCATCATGTTGCGGAGCATGTTGCGGCTTTAAGAGGCATTTCTTTAGTTGAGCTAGCGAATCAAACCACCCAAAACGCCCAGCGGTTGTTCCGATTGCCCAATGGATTGACTTACAAAATAATTGATTCTGCTAGCACTTAGCTCGAACCGTTGGTTTGGATTACCATGTGCGGGCAACTCACTATCTTGACAATTCGATATTTTTAAGATCCAAAGTTAGACTATGATATATAGACAAAAATACTTACTTGCATTCTTTGACCTGACTTTCAATAATGCTCACTTCTCAGTGGAGTCTCAACTTCTTTGCTGGTCAAGCGGTTGAGGCTTTGAGCACGAGGCTGCGCCAGCGATTCCGACCTCTCTATCGTTATAATCATACACTGCGATTCTTCTTGAAATTCCCTAACTTTTCTTCTGGGCTAAGCGTGAGTTTAAAACTCTTAACACTTTTAGGGTCAGATTTGAGGGCACCCCACTCGCCTAAGACCTTATCGGCTTCATCCTTGACAAGCGCCTGTATTTTAGCTTTTTCACCCTTCCTAACCTTGGCCGCTACTCCACCTTTTCCTTTGTTTTAGCTGCTTTTACTGGGCTTGATACTAGCGATGTACCTCCAGACTCTATATTCCTCTGGTTCTTTTGGCTACTCTGGTAGCCCCTCTTGAAGCATTGGCGCTAGACCAACGCTAGCCCACACTTTCGCTTGCCTGATAACTTTCTATATTCCCCTTGCTGTCTAAACGTTTGCCCTGCACGGCGCGATTTTGAGGAAACGCATGACTGACTCTACTCTGGCCACCATCGATTCAACTGATTCAACTGACTCAATGGCTTCAGCAGCTAACCTAACCACGGTTAGTCTTACTACCCAAGCTCAAAGCCCTAACCTAGCCGTCAATCAGGTACCTGTTCACCTGTTACCCGACCTAGTCGAGATTCAGCGCGCCAGCTTTCGTTGGTTTCTCTCGGAAGGCTTAGTCGAAGAGCTAGAGAGCTTTTCACCAATTACTGACTATACCGGCAAGCTGGAACTGCATTTTCTAGGTAAAGATTATCGGCTCAAAGCACCTAAATATATGGTGGATGAAGCCAAGCGACGCGACAGCACCTATTCAGTGCAAATGTACGTTCCGACCCGTCTGATCAACAAAGAAACCGGTGAAATCAAAGAGCAAGAAGTCTTTATCGGTGATCTACCCCTGATGACAGACCGGGGTACTTTTATCATCAACGGCGCTGAAAGAGTCATCGTCAATCAAATTGTCCGCAGCCCTGGGGTTTACTATAAAGCAGAAACCGACAAGCACGGTCGCCGCACCTACACTGCCAATCTCATTCCCAACCGGGGAGCATGGCTGAAGTTTGAAACCGATAAGAACGATCTCGTCTGGGTTCGAATTGACAAAACTCGCAAGCTATCTGCTCAAGTATTGCTCAAAGCTCTAGGTCTAAGCGATAGTGAAATCTTTGATTCGCTGCGCCATCCTGAGTATTTTCAAAAGACGATTGAAAAAGAAGGGCAGTTTAGTGAAGAAGAAGCGCTGCTAGAGCTATATCGTAAGCTGCGTCCCGGTGAACCCCCAACGGTTAATGGCGGTCAGCAACTGCTAGATTCTCGCTTCTTTGATCCTAAGCGCTACGACTTAGGCAAAGTCGGTCGCCACAAGCTCAACCGTAAGCTACGGCTAAATATCCCCGAAACTACGCGAGTGCTGACGCCCCAAGATATCGTGGCGGCGATTGACTATTTGATCAATCTAGAATTTGACATTGGTAACCCCGATGACATCGATCACTTGGGCAACCGCCGGGTACGATCAGTTGGAGAGCTCCTACAAAATCAAGTGCGCGTTGGCCTAAACCGACTAGAGCGAATTATTCGTGAGCGCATGACGGTTTCTGACGCAGAATCGCTGACACCGGCTTCTTTAGTCAACCCTAAGCCTCTCGTTGCTGCTATTAAGGAGTTTTTCGGCTCCAGTCAGCTCTCTCAGTTTATGGATCAGACTAATCCGCTAGCGGAGTTGACCCATAAGCGTCGGATTAGTGCACTCGGCCCTGGGGGGCTAACCCGTGAACGGGCAGGCTTTGCCGTGCGCGACATCCATCCTTCCCATCATGGTCGCATCTGTCCTATTGAAACCCCTGAAGGCCCGAATGCTGGCCTCATTGGTTCCCTTGCTACTCATGCGCGGGTCAATGACTTTGGCTTTATTGAGACGCCATTTTTCCCGGTGGTAAACGGCCAGATCATCAAAGACAACCCAGCGGTATATATGACCGCTGATGAGGAAGATGATTTGCGGGTAGCACCAGGGGATGTGCCCATTGACTCTGACAACAATATCTTGGGTGAAACGGTGCCTGTGCGCTATCGCCAAGACTTTACGGTAACGACACCTAGAGAAGTGGATTACGTTGCAGTTTCGCCTGTACAGATTATTTCGGTAGCGACTTCACTGATTCCTTTTTTAGAGCATGATGACGCCAACCGAGCCTTGATGGGTTCGAACATGCAGCGTCAGGCCGTGCCCTTGCTGCGGCCTGAGCGGGCTTTAGTAGGCACTGGGCTTGAAGCGCAGGCGGCGCGTGACTCAGGCATGGTGATCATCAGCCGCACCGATGGTGTAGTGAGCTACCTCGATGCCAACTGGATTAAGGTGCGCGATCCGCAGGGAAATACTCACACTTATGAACTGCAAAAATATCAGCGCTCAAACCAAGATACCTGTTTGAACCAAAGGCCCTTGGTGTATGAAGGTACGGAGGTTGTGGCCGGTCAGGTAATGGCCGATGGATCGGCAACTGAGGGCGGTGAAATCGCTTTGGGCCAAAACGTGCTGATTACCTACATGCCGTGGGAGGGTTACAACTACGAAGACGCAATTTTACTCAGTGAGCGGTTGGTATACGAAGACGTGTACACCTCAATTCACATTGAAAAGTATGAGATTGAGGCGCGTCAAACCAAGCTAGGGCCGGAAGAAATCACGCGTGAAATTCCCAACGTTGGAGAAGATGCGCTGCGTCAACTCGACGAAACAGGCATCATTCGGATTGGAGCTTGGGTCAGCTCTGGCGAGATTTTGGTGGGTAAGGTCACACCTAAGGGAGAATCCGATCAACCGCCGGAAGAAAAACTCTTACGGGCCATTTTTGGTGAGAAGGCCAGAGACGTTCGAGACAACTCCTTGCGAGTGCCCAATGGAGAGAAAGGCCGGGTTGTTGATGTGCGGGTATTTACTCGCGAGCAAGGTGATGAACTACCGCCCGGGGCCAATATGGTCGTGCGGGTGTACGTAGCCCAAAAGCGCAAAATTCAGGTCGGTGACAAAATGGCGGGTCGCCACGGCAACAAGGGAATTATTTCGCGGATTTTGCCGGTAGAAGACATGCCATACATGCCGGATGGAACGCCAATTGATATTGTGCTTAATCCGCTGGGTGTGCCGTCTCGAATGAATGTAGGCCAGGTATTTGAGTGTCTGTTAGGCTGGGCCGGACAAAACTTGAATGCCCGCTTTAAAGTGACGCCGTTTGATGAGATGTATGGCGAAGAGGCTTCGCTAGAAACCACGCACGGCAAGCTGCAAGAGGCGCGCGAAATCACCGGGAAAGACTGGATATTTAACCCGGACAATCCTGGCAAAATTCAGCTCTACGACGGTCGCACGGGTGAGCCTTTTGACCAAGAGGTGACGGTGGGCCAGTCTTATATGCTGAAGCTGGTTCACTTGGTTGATGACAAGATCCATGCGCGTTCGACGGGGCCTTACTCGCTGGTGACTCAGCAGCCGCTGGGGGGTAAAGCGCAGCAAGGCGGTCAGCGCTTTGGTGAAATGGAGGTTTGGGCGCTGGAAGCCTTTGGCGCAGCCTACACCTTGCAGGAGCTATTGACCGTTAAATCTGACGATATGCAAGGGCGCAATGAAGCGCTCAACGCCATCGTCAAAGGCAAGGCGATTCCGCGTCCGGGGACGCCTGAGTCGTTTAAGGTGCTGATGCGAGAACTACAGTCGCTGTGCTTAGATATTGCGGTGCATAAGGTGGAGATCCAGGAAGATGGCACGAGCCGCGATAGCGAGGTGGATTTGATGGCCGATGTGGGCAATCGTCGGACACCTTCAAGGCCAACTTATGAGTCGGTTGCCAGCCAAGGAGATTCACTGTCTGGGAGTGATTTTTCTGAGGAAGCTGAGCCAGCGAAGCCGCTGGGATAGTAACCGCCGGTTTGTGAGCGCTAAATTTGGGGCGCTAATTCGGGTGCGTGGTAGAGCTAATGGGCGCTTTTGCTTGAAGACAGCTCAAACCATTTGCCCGGACTAATTGGAAGTCACATCGAGAGTTATTAAGGAAGTAAACACAGGATGCCGAAAGTAGAACAGCGCTTTGACTATGTAAAGATCGGCCTAGCTTCACCGGAGCGAATTCGAGACTGGGGTGAGCGCACATTGCCTAATGGCACGGTGGTCGGTGAAGTTACCAAGCCAGAAACTATTAACTACAGAACCCTCAAGCCAGAGATGGATGGGCTGTTTTGTGAGCGAATTTTTGGCCCTGCTAAAGATTGGGAATGCCACTGCGGTAAATACAAGCGGGTTCGCCATCGGGGCATTGTTTGTGAGCGCTGCGGTGTAGAGGTCACCGAATCTCGGGTGCGCCGTCACCGGATGGGCTTTATTAAGCTAGCTGCTCCGGTTGCCCATGTTTGGTATCTCAAGGGGATTCCTAGCTACATTGCAATTTTGCTAGATATGCCGTTACGAGACGTCGAGCAAATTGTTTATTTCAATGCTTATGTCGTATTAGACCCAGGTAATGCCGACAACTTAACTTACAAGCAACTGCTGAGCGAAGATCAGTGGATGGAGATAGAAGATCAGCTCTATGACGAGGATTCTCAACTAGCTGGGATTGAAGTCGGGATTGGCGCTGAAGCGCTGAAGCGACTCCTAGAAGACCTTCAGCTCGAAGACACGGCTGAGCAACTGCGAGAAACCATTGCGACTTCTAAAGGGCAAAAGCGCGCCAAGCTGATTAAACGTCTGCGGGTAATTGATAACTTTATTGCGACAGGATCTAACCCAGACTGGATGGTGCTGGATGTGATTCCGGTGATTCCACCCGATTTACGACCGATGGTGCAGCTAGACGGCGGACGATTTGCAACGTCTGACCTGAACGATCTGTATCGCCGGGTAATCAACCGCAACAATCGGTTGGCTCGCCTACAGGAAATTTTGGCTCCTGAAATTATTGTCCGAAACGAGAAGCGGATGCTGCAAGAGGCGGTAGATGCGTTGATTGATAACGGTCGCCGGGGCCGGACAGTAGTAGGTGCGAATAACCGACCGCTGAAGTCGCTATCAGACATCATTGAAGGTAAGCAGGGTCGCTTCCGTCAAAACCTTTTGGGCAAGCGGGTTGACTACTCTGGTCGCTCGGTAATTGTCGTCGGCCCAAATTTAAAAATTCACCAGTGTGGACTGCCGCGTGAGATGGCAATTGAGCTGTTTCAGCCGTTTGTGATTCATCGGTTAATTCGTCAGGGCCTAGTCAACAACATTAAGGCGGCGAAAAAGCTAATTCAACGCAATGATCCCAGCGTGTGGGAAGTGCTGGAAGAAGTGATTGAAAGCCATCCGGTGATGCTAAACCGAGCACCGACACTGCACCGGTTGGGGATTCAGGCGTTTGAGCCGATTATGGTAGAAGGCCGAGCCATTCAGCTTCATCCGTTAGTTTGTCCGGCGTTTAACGCTGACTTTGACGGGGATCAAATGGCTGTGCATGTGCCGCTATCGCTGGAGTCTCAAGCAGAAGCAAGGCTGCTGATGCTGGCTTCTAACAACATTCTTTCACCCGCGACTGGCAGGCCAATTATTACGCCAAGTCAGGATATGGTGCTGGGCTGCTATTACCTGACGGCAGATAATCCGGCTAAGCAGGAAGGCGCAGGGCGATATTTTGCAAATATGGAGGATGCTATAGCTGCCTACGAACAGGGCAACGTCGATCTTCATGCCAAAGTATGGCTGCGCTTTGATGGCCTCGTTGAAAACGATGAAGACGACAGCGAGCCGAAAGAAGTGACCACTGACGACAACGGGGCGACCACGAAGATCTATAAATTCCGTCGGGTTCGAGAGGATGAGTCAGGCAATGTGATTTCTCAATATGTCAAAACTACGCCAGGTCGCATTATTTACAACCACGCTGTGTTAGGGGCTTTGGCTGAATAAGACTGGCACGACAAAAGCACAACAAAAGCACGACAAAACACAAGACATCAAGCAGCAAAGCGTTCAAAGGCAAAGGAACACCTATGACAGATCAAGCCGAATCTAGACCCGCTGTATTTCGCAACCGAGTGATTGACAAAAAACAGCTAAAAAACCTGGTTTCATGGTCTTTTGAGCATTACGGCACTGCCCGCACCGCTCAAATGGCCGATGAAATTAAGAGCTTGGGCTTTAAGTATGCGACTCGCGCTGGCGTTTCTATCAGCGTTGATGATCTCGAAGTGCCGCCTAGCAAAAAGGCGATGCTAGAGTCAGCAGAAGAAGAAATTCGCGATACTGAAGAGCGCTACACCCGAGGCGAAATTACTGAGGTAGAGCGCTTTCAAAAGGTCATTGACACCTGGAATGAAACCAGTGAGCACCTTAAAGATAAGGTGGTCGAAAATTTTCGAGATCATAATCCTTTGAACTCGGTCTATATGATGTCTAACTCCGGGGCTCGGGGGAACATCTCTCAGGTGCGTCAGCTCGTGGGTATGCGTGGGCTGATGGCCAACCCCCAAGGGGAAATCATTGATTTACCGATTAAGACCAACTTCCGCGAAGGTCTGACGGTCACTGAGTACATTATTTCTTCTTACGGTGCGCGCAAAGGCTTGGTCGATACGGCATTGCGGACGGCTGACTCCGGCTATCTTACGCGCCGACTGGTAGATGTGTCACAAGATGTGATTGTGCGCGAAATTGACTGTGGAACCGATCGCTACATTCCGGTGCGACCGATGACTGACGGTGAGCGGGTGCTGATTCCATTGGAAGATCGCTTGCTAGGTCGAGTGCCTGCTGAAGATGTGAAGCATCCTAAGACGGGTGAAGTTATTGTCGCGCGCAATCAGGCGATTACGGACGACATTGCCAAAGCGATTGGAGCCGCCAAAGTCAAAGAGATTAAGGCCCGCTCGGCGCTGACTTGCGAGGCGGCTCGTTCGGTGTGTCAGCACTGCTATGGCTGGAGTTTGGCACATTCACATATGGTGGACTTGGGTGAAGCGGTAGGAATTATTGCCGCTCAGTCTATTGGTGAACCGGGAACTCAGCTCACCATGCGCACCTTCCACACGGGCGGTACGTTTACGGGTGAATTGGCTCCTCAGATCACGGCTAAGCGAGCCGGTACGGTGCACATTCCTGAGGGCATCCGGGTGCGTCCTTTCCGCACTCGTCATGGGGAAGATGCGCTGTTGATGGAAGGCAATACTCAGATTTCAGTGGAGTCTAATGGCAAGGAGTACTCGGTTTCGTTGCCGCAAGGTGCAATTTTGTTTGCCAAAGAAGGCGATGAGCTGAAAAAAGGCGACATGATTGCAGAGATGCCAAGTGTTAGTCGAGTCCGCAAGGTGACGGAAAAAGCGAGTAAAGACGTGACCTCGGATCTGTCGGGTGAGGTGTTTTTTGATGGCTTAGTGCAGGAAGAAAAAACTGACCGTCAGGGCAATATGACGCGCCTAGCGCAGCGAGGTGGCCTGATTTGGGTGTTGTCGGGTGAGGTGTATAACCTGCCACCGGGCGCTGAGCCGGTCGTAAAGAATGGCGATCGCATCGAAGCCGAAGGCGTACTCGCTGAAACCAAGCTGATTACCGAGCGCGGCGGCACCGTTCGCCTCACCGATACTTCTAACGACGGCAAAGGTGGCCGCGAAGTAGAAATTATTACCGCTTCTGTATTGCTAGATCAGTCTGAAATCGAAATCGAGAGCGGTCAGGGACGCGAGCACTACTTCCTCAAAACCTCTACGGGTCAGAAGTTCTCACTCAATGCCACGCCCGGCACTAAAGTTACGAGCGGCCAAGTCGTAGCCGAATTAGTAGACGACACTTTCCGCACCCAAACTGGCGGCATCATCAAATTTGCTGGGGTAGAAGTTGCCAAGCGCGGCAAAGCCAAGAACGGCTACGAAGTCGTCAAAGGCGGCACTTTGCTGTGGATTCCTGCCGAAGCCCACGAGGTTAATAAAGACATTTCTCTACTGATGGTAGAGGACGGTCAATACATCGAAGCGGGCACAGAAGTAGTTAAAGACATTTTCTGTCAAACCAGCGGTGTGGTCGAAGTCACACAAAAGAACGACATTCTGCGTGAAGTGGTGATTCGCCCCGGCGATATTCACATGATCGATAGCCCTGAAGGTGCAGAGAGTA
Source organism: Phormidesmis sp. (assembly GCA_041745715.1). GTDB lineage: Bacteria > Cyanobacteriota > Cyanobacteriia > Phormidesmidales > Phormidesmidaceae > Phormidesmis. The sequence continues at coordinate 16,871 of JBGTIK010000218.1, read as the reverse complement.
AAGACGGCACTATCGTCAACGCTGGCGAAGAAGTTATTCCGGGCATCGTGGCTGACTCTTTGCGCTATGTAGAGTTTGTCGAAACGCCGGAAGGATCGGCGCTGCTGCTGCGGCCTGTGCAGGAGTTTGAAGTACCTGATGAGGCCAAGGTACCTAGCCAGCTATCGGTGAGCGATAGCGACGATAAAACCATTAGCCTCAGGGCGGTGCAGCGATTGCTGTACAAAGATGGAGAGCGAGTGAAATCGGTCGATGGCTTGGAGATTTTGCGCACTCAGCTTGTGCTAGAAATCGACGAAGGCGGATCGCAGCTCACCGCTGACATTGAGATGAAGGCGGATAGCGATGATGAGGATGCTGCCAAGCGATTGCAGCTCGTGATCTTGGAGACGCTGGTGGTGCGCCGAGACATTGAGGCCGATCAGACTCAAGGTAGTACCAAAACCCGCCTACTCGTCGACGATGGCGATGAAATTCAGCCCGGTGCAGTGATTGCGCGCACTGAAATTCGCTCTAAAGAAGCGGGCGAAATTCGCGGTATTCGTCAAGATCTGGAATCGGTACGGCGAATACTGGTGGTGCGAGACGCAGATCGAGTGGTGATTGATACCACTGGTCAGCCGCCGCTAGTTTCCGAAGGGGATTTGCTAGTCGATGACACCGCTATTGCTGAAGGCGTGAAGACGGTGGAGTCGGGCCAAGTAATTGCAGTCAACGATAGCCAAGTGGTGATGCGGATAGCTCGGCCTTATCGGGTATCGACGGGTGCGGTCTTGCACATTGATAATGGCGATCTGGTGCAGCGGGGTGATGGCTTGGTGCTGCTGGTGTTTGAACGAGCGAAAACGGGAGATATTATCCAGGGTTTGCCGCGTATTGAAGAGCTGCTAGAAGCGCGTAAGCCGAAGGAAGCCTGCATTCTCTCGGAGCGCCCAGGAGTTGCTCAAGTGGTGTACGCCGATGATGAAACCGTTGAAATTAAGGTGGTTGAGAAAGACGGTACGGTGACCGAGTATCCGGTGACGCCGGGACAAAACCTGGTGGTTTCGGACGGTCAGAAGGTAGATACAGGTGAAGCGCTCACCGATGGCCCTTCTAACCCGCACCAGATTCTGGAGGTGTTTTTTAAGTACTATCGCGAAAACAAAGGCACTCACGAAGCCGCGATGCTGAGCTTGGAGCACGTTCAGTCATTTTTGGTGAACGAAGTGCAGTCGGTGTATCAGTCTCAAGGGGTTGATATTTCGGATAAGCACATTGAGGTGATTGTGCGGCAAATGACTTCTAAAGCACGTCTAGAAGATGGCGGTGATACGACGATGTTGCCGGGTGAACTGGTGGAGATTCGTCAGCTAGAGCAGGTGAATGAGGCGATGTCGATTACGGGGATGGCACCGGCGGACTATACGCCTGTGCTGCTCGGGATTACAAAGGCTTCGCTGAACACTGACAGCTTTATCTCGGCGGCGAGTTTCCAAGAGACGACTCGCGTACTGACCGAGGCGGCGATTCAGGGTAAATCTGACTGGCTGCGAGGGCTTAAAGAGAACGTGATTATCGGTCGTTTGATTCCGGCAGGTACAGGCTTTAATGCCTATGAGGAGCCTTCTTCACCGGAAGTGGATACCTCTTTTGACGGTACTTTCTTGGGCAACGACATGGCGCTATCAGATATGGTGTTAGATGATCGTACGGCGCGGGCCTATGACCGTGAGGGTGGGTTGGATCTGATTGCGGGTGATGGCATGGTGGGTGGAGCTGAGAAGCCGCCGAGTGAGAAACCGCTGAATGAGAAGCTGCCAAGTGACGAGGATGACGTGATCGCACCCGCCGAGCTGCTGCTGGACGAAGACGATTTGATCGATGACCAAACGACCGCGCTATAGACTGCACGCGTTAACGCTGATAGCTTAATGCGAATGACAAAAGGCTCTGACTTTTCTTGAGAAGTCTAGGCCTTTTTTTGGAGATCGCACTCAGCTGACAGCATTCCAACTATCGTAAGCTGCCGCTATTTGAGCAGAAGCGCTACGCTAAACAAATAACTTTTTTAGCTTGTTTTTTTAATTGGTATTGACGTTTAATCCCACGGCTCTTTTCCGCAAGCTCGCTCGCTCTTTGGCCATTGTTCAAAATATGCCTCGGCTGTTTCAGCTCGTGTGGGCAGCGGCTCCGGTTGCTTTGGTGGTGAGCTTGGTACTGACGCTCAGCAGTTCGCTGATTCCGGCGACACAGATTTATATCAGCAAACTGATTGTGGATCAAGTCGTAGCGCTAATCGGGGCTGGCGCGGCGCTGACAACCATGACTCAAGCGCTGTTGCCTTTAGTGGCAGCAGGGTTTGGTTTTTTGCTATTACAGGCGATTTTGCAGCAGCTCGATGGCTATGTGACGCAGGTGATGAGCGATCGCTTCCTGCTACATGCCAACACCCAGCTGCTCACCCAAGCCACCCGGCTAGATCTAGCCCATTACGAATCCTCAGAATTTCACGATATTCTAGAGCGGGCTCAGCAGAGCGGCAGCAGCTATCCCATGCGAGTGCTGCGGCTGTCGGTGACGCTGTTGGGCCAAGTCACCCGTCTATTTGGCCTACTCGCGCTTTTGCTGAGGTTCAACCCTTTAGTATTCGCGCTGCTATTACTTAGCGCCCTGCCCACTTTTTGGGTCAGCGTTCGTTTTTCCGAGCGCCGGTTTTGGATGACGCGCCGCCAAACCCACAGCCGCCGCTTAGCCGACTACTTCGGCAAAATTTTGACCGAACCTCAGTTTGTCAAAGAGGTGCGTCTTTTTAACTTAGGTGACTACTTGGTAGAGCGATATCACGTCATTCGCGAAGACTTCAACCAAGAATCTAAAGTTCTAGCTAGACGCCAAGCGCGAGCGCAAGTCAGCCTAGAAATCATCTCTGCGGTGGGCTTTTACAGCGCCTACGCACTTGTGCTTTGGGAAACGGTGCGTGGGCTAGTGACCATTGGTGATCTGACTTTATATGCAGGCACCTTTCAGCAGGCCCAAGCGGCGACTGCGGGTATTTTGCTGACCGTAGCAACGCTGTATGAATTCAACCTGTATGTCGCTCAATACTTCGAGTTTCTAGATCTAACGCCTCAAGTCACCAATCCACCGAAGCCAAAGCCCTTCCCTCGGCCCGTTCGCGAAGGATTGGTGCTACAAAATGTCTACTTTACCTATCCAGGCAGCGACACCCCAACGCTCAAAAACATCAGCCTGAACGTTGCCCCCCACGAATGCATTGCCCTAGTCGGGCTCAATGGCTCAGGCAAAACCACTTTGCTCAAGCTGCTAACTCGGCTTTACGACATTGATAGAGGGCTGATTACGCTAGACGATATCCCGGTGAGGGCCTTTAACCTGGCTGATCTCAGACAAAATATTGGTGTTCTTTTTCAAGATTTTGCCCGCTACGAAATTTCGGCCAAAGACAATATTGGCTTTGGCAACTTGCCCAACCGGGACGATCAGGGGCAAATTTCCCAAGCAGCGGCCGATGCCGGAGCCAATGATGTCATTGGTGAATTAGCAAAAGGCTATGACACCGTGCTGGGCAAAATGTTCACAGGCGGCGTTGATCTATCGGGCGGACAGTGGCAAAAAATTGGCTTGGCAAGAGCCTTTATGTCGCAAGCGCAGGTGTTGATTCTAGACGAGCCCACAGCCGCTGTTGATGCGATCGCTGAGCACGAGCTGTTCGAGCGCTTTCGACAGTTAACCCAGGGCAAAATGACCTTTTTAGTTAGCCACCGATTTTCGACCGTGCGGATGGCGGATCGCATCGTGGTGTTAGAAAAAGGCGAAGTGATTGAAACCGGCACTCATGAGCAGCTGATGGCCAAGCAAGGCCGCTATGAGGAAATGTTTCGGCTCCAAGCTGAAAGCTACACGGCTGCGTAAAGCACAATAATAGACCTGACTTCAGGTGATCTTCTCAACATCAAAAGAGCTCATTTTTTGGGTAGGATGAGCAAGCAAACAATACGGTTGTAGAAATCACTCATGGATATTAGATTCAAGCTTTGGCTCGGCGTGTTTGGCTCATTGCTAACGCTTTGGCTAGCAGTTAATTTCTTGGTATAAGGTTCAAGTATAGGGCTGGGGTATGGGGCTATTGCTAAGATTGAGCCGAAGAGAATAGGGTTTCCCAGTCGATTCTGGTGGGGCAATCGCCCTGACTGACCATCTCAAAAGCCTTGTTTTCTGCCGCTGCAATATTCAAGCAAGCCACACAGGCTGCGGCCACATCGATTCGGCTCGTCTGCCCATTCAGCGTATCGCCCGTTGCCACCACCAAGCCTAGCTTTCCTTCGGTGGTAGCCTGAATCAGCGTATTGAAATCTCTAGACGTATAAGGGCCATCGATGAGCTGACCAGGGCGAATGATCGTATAGGGTAGGCCGGATCTCAAAATAACGGTTTCGCCTTTGGCTTTTGCATCTAACACACCGTAGGCATTCAGCAGATTGTACGGGAACTGATCTCGACGAGCAACTCCGCTAGAAGACACAAACACAAACCGCCGCAACGTCTGTGGCATCGCCTGCACCAAATTGTTGACGCCTAGCGCATCTACGGCTTCTGGTGAGTTGCGGGCATTGGCATTGCGAAAGTCCGCATCTAGATAAATTTTGGCCCAATTAGCAGCCTGCTCTAGCGGATTGCCACCCAAATCTATCTGAAAATCCCAGCGAGCAGACGGCAGCGCCGTCGTCCCGGTTGCACAAATTAGGTGAGTGACATCAGTTGCCGCCGACAGCAGCGTCTGCGGCTGACAAATATCGCCGACAGTTATCTCCACCTTGCTCGCAAACATGGTCTGAGCTTTTTCGGCGCTCCGGGTCAGCACCCGCACCCGATAACCGGCACTTAGCAGCATCGCGACCGTTAGCTGCCCGACACCGCCAGTTGCCCCCGCGACGAGCACTAGATCAGACTGGGTTCTATCCTGTTCGGGCTGATTTGAAGGCGTAAAGTTAGCTGTTGTCGTCATCGCGTGTATCCTTTTTATTTAATTTTGACGCAATTTTTGACGCAATTTTGATCCGAAGCCCATTCCAACTGATATCGCCAGCTTGGGGCACGTCTGCTGTTAATCTATCGTTATAAAGACTAGAATCCCTAGAGGCACTTTCTAGAAACACGTTAGAAATTGTAGAGATTTTAAAAAAATTAGGAGATCTCAGCGCCCCGTCAGCGCATTGTCAGCATCTGGCCCTGCAAATATTGAACTATGCTCAAGTTGCCTTTTTTTAAGTCGGTTTTTATTAAGCGGCCTTCGCTTAAGTCTATTTCAGCCAGTGCTACTGCGCAGGTTGAAGCTATTGCTTCCAAATCAGCCGCCAAATCAGCTTCATCCACAGCGCTGAAGCAGTTAGTGCGATCGCCCAGCGGTAAATTCGCAATTGGCCTGAGCTTGTTAGGCGCTAGCACCGGTTTTGCCTTTACCCAAATCGTGCCAACTCGGTTACAAAGCACGGTGTCACTTCCTTCATCTTCGCAGGCTCCGCTTCGTCGCGCAGGCGATCCATCCGCTGAAAGCATTCTCAGCGCTCAGCACCTCTTTTTAACCAACCAAATCCTCTCCAGCAAAATTCAAGCCCTCGCTAAAGTGCCGCCAGCGTCAGTTAATTCTACCGGCACAGCGACAGGAGCACCGACAAAAACGCCCACAGACAAAGGTTCAGCACCTTCAACTGGCGGTAGCAGTCCAGCTACCCAAAACAGCACCCCTAACCCAGGCGCTGCCAATCTGGCATCAGCCGTCGCCGCCACGGCCCCCGCGCCCAAAGTTAGCCAGCCTGTTTTCACCGGCACCACCATTGACACCGTATTAGAAATGCGAGTGGCTGTGGCGAAAGATGTCAATGCGATCGCGTTTGCGACCTCTAGCGGTGGTGTCATCGCCAATCTAGACGGCAGCGTCCTCAAGTCGCTGCCTGCTGAAACCGCCTCACTCGCCGAAATCAGCAATGGCATTGTCGTCGATGGCCAAGCGCTGCCGACTGCGTTTTGGATCTACCCTGAAAACGGCGGTTTTGTGGCCATCGGGGATAGCTGGTATCGCGGTCGGGTGCTGGTGGCTTTGCGCGATCGCGGCCTTATAGCCGTCAATTACGTCCTGCTAGGCGACTACCTCTACAGCGTCGTCGGCAGCGAAATGTCGCCCAACTGGCCCCTAGAATCGCTCAAAGCCCAAGCCGTTGCCGCCCGCTCTTACGCGCTCACTCACAATATTCACCCCGCCAGCGAAACCTACTTCGATCTCGACAACACCCCGCGATTTCAAGCCTATAAAGGCATCTCTCGTGAAGCCAATACCACCCAAGCAGCCGTCCAGGCGACTGCCGGAGAATTCATTAGCCACCAGGGCGGTATCGTAGAATCGCTGTACGCGGCCTCACAAGCAATCGTCGATGATGCGCATAGCGGTAGTGGCATGAGTCAGCTCGGCGCTCGTGACTTGGCTGGACAGGGCCATAGCTATGCAGATATTTTGGGCTACTACTATCCCGGCACCGCCTTAGGCCGATTGGAAACAGACTCAGAATAATCATCAGATCAGCAAAGCTATGAGCAGCCCCTAACCCGAGATCATAGTGTGGCTAGTCGGCAGTATCTGGAACCCACTCATAAAACACTTCAGAAGTCATGACTATTAAATTCCCGGCTTTACTAGCGGCTACTGGCCTGATGGTTTCCGCGCCTTTAGCATTTGCCTCTGCCGCTTTTGCTCAAAGCGAACCACAAAATATTCAGCAGAGCGTCGTTGAGTTTATGGCTGACACTCAGCCATCGGCTTGTAGCCTGCAAGTCGCAAACGTTTCGATTGATGAGGCAGAGGCATTTACCACCAACGTTTTGGACAATGTTGGGGCTCCGATTACGAGCTGTGAGGCCGTCAGCGGCACAGACGATGGCGACAGCAAAAACTTTAACTTTCTCAACCTCACGGAAGACCAATATTACAAAATCATCACCGAAAGTGAAGCTGAATTTGATCCTGACAGCGGGCTCTATAGCTTTTCTATTTTGGGTGTGAAAATTGTGCCGTTAAATGCTGATGGCAACGCCGCTAACCTTTCAGAGGTTGAGTACCTTTATCCTTCTGATACGAGCTATTGCCTCACCGATGTGGCCACTGAGCCTCATGCTGTGACCTGCCTGTTTGAAGTAGAGAGCAACAATCAAGTGCTGGCGGGTCAGCTGAATTACGCTTGGTAGTCTGGTCTGGATAGTCTGGTTTGGATAGCCTGGTCTGACTCGCTGGGTCTTGACGATAAAACGGCTTTAGCCAGTGATTAAGGCTTCACCCAATCTTTAGCGGCTTCTACCGCTTGCTCCATACCTGCAACACCTAGGCGCACGACGAGGTAGAGCACGGTGGTAGTAGTCGCAGCCGCTAGCGTGCAAATGGTGAGGCCCGCAAGGCTAATTGCGCCGTCGTCGTCAAGGAGGCCAAAGCCGGTGACAAAAATGCCGATGGCAGGCAAAGTATTGGTGAGCGGAATGGGGATCATCATAGAGATAGACATCAAGGCGATCGCCAGACCAATCACCAACCGCCCAGTCCTGCTCGTGCATACCGAAGTCAGCCGAGGCCGAGCAATGGTTTCAATTCGCTGAAGCCACGGCAATCCTTTACGAATAAAGCCCTGCACTGTGGTGCGCTCAAAGCCCCTGCGCCGAATTTTCTCAGGTAGCCAGGGCTGCTCCGCACCAATTATCAGCTGCACTGCCAGTAAAAACATCACGATTCCAAAGGGCGTAGAGTACCCAGGGGCCGGAATCGGTAAAGCTGAGGGCAATGACAGCAAGACAAACAAAAAGCCAAAGGTACGCTCTCCGGCAATTTCTAAAATTTCATTGAGCGTCACCTCTTTTTTGGCACCGACTGCTTCACCTGTAGGTTCCTGCAAGGGTTCATGTAGAGCCTCCTGCAAAGGGTTAGACAAAGAATCCCTAACACCGACACTCGAAGCACCGTCACTCAAAAAATATCGCTGTAGCTCTACCGATAGCTTGGCCATACAAAGGAACTCAATACAAAATTAAACCTATAGCAATATATCAATAGCCTGATGATTCTGAACGGATCAGCAGCGGATGAGAAAGTCTTACCCAGTGATAGCTCAGCGCCAACCAGACTAAGCTGCTCACAGCCGAAATGGCAAGCCCCAGCTTAAAAGAAAATGTTTTTTTATAAAAGGCATCGATCTCATAGTTGCCGGGCGCTACTGTGAATTGAATCCGGCCATCAAAGGCGGTTTGAGTGGCGATTTTTTCTCCATTGGCGTAGATCTGCCAGCCCGGATAGGTGTAAATTTTTAACAGCGCAGTTACCGGGGTCAAGGCGCTCAGGGTCAATCGTCTGTGATAGCTGCTCCAGTCAATCACTGTGGTTTCGCCGCTGCCTTGAGCTAGCTCAATCTTTGGCTGATTGGGTTGAGGGGTGGGTAATTGTCCTGATACCGTTGCTTTGACTTCTGGAAAGCCTTCTAAGGTGTAGGTTTCTTTGATGTAGTTGGCTTTATCTGCCGCGTCAGATGCCAGTTGGGAGGGCAGTCGGGGGCGGTATTCGGGGACATCAATGAGGCGATCGCTATCCGGATCGTTTACGATTTGCTCTAGCCAAGGCTGATTAACTACTACCCCATTGCCACCGCTGTGCAGCGTCGGGCTTTTGCGCATCAGCTGATAGCCAAAGCTGAAGTTGCTGAGTAGAATAGCTCCAATCACCGTCAGCAAAAGCAATTGAGAGAAGCGATTGAACGGCCTAGGATAATTGTGCAGCGATCGCACCGCCAAGGCGCATAGAGCTGCACCAGCCAAATATTGCAGTTGGGCCAAGCGCACCGCAGACTCTATTTTTTGTAGCACCGGATTCAGCGCCCACAAGGGCCATGAAACATCGCTCATCAAAAACACCAAGCCCGCCACCGTAACCAGCAAAATCATCGTTATTCGGCGCTGCGCAGGCCGCCGTACAAACCCCGCGAAGGCGATCGCCGAAAATGCAATGCAAGCTAGCCACTGCCGCACGATAATATCGCCCATCCCCCCTTTTGCTAATTCAACCCAATTAGCGAGTGATGTTCTAAAACCCGCTTGAGAGTCCAACATATAGTCAATGTTGATATAGCGTTGCTCCAGTACTGCCGGAACCAAAAACAGAGCCGCCAAACCCCAACCCAACGGCGCACACAGCAAAATTCGCAGCTTCATGCGCCAAGGCTGAGGCCACAGCAACGCCAAGGTATAGATCGTCCAGCCAACGGCGAATATCAAAAAACTCGGCAAATGGGTCAGTGCTGCCAGCGCCCAAACCAGGCTGAGCCAAATGCAAGCGCTAGCGCTATTCACCGCCCGATGGGTCAATAGCAGCAGCAAGGGCGGCCAAATGAAGGAGTATAGCCATGCTAAAGCACCGCCATTGATAAGATAGGCAATTCCAGGGCTGAGTATGTAGGCCAACGCGCCTACTAATGCTGCGAATCGTCCCCAGTGAGGCTTGCCAAACTGGTAAAAGCTCACCCCAGAGAGAAAAATAGCACCTGAAAATAGGGTATTTACTGTTTGTTCAAAGGTGAGGCCCAGTGCCTTGAGTCCCACACCTAGGTAGTAAACCAGCGGTGGATAAAACACAAAAGTAGGACTGCCGTAGCCTAAATTAGTGCCAGCCAGCCAGCGCGGATACCAGATGCCCTCAAAAAACTGTTTAGAAAAGTGCTGTAGCCAAGTCAGATGCCAACGAGAGTCGCCTAAGCCATTTAACCCGTAGCGAATCATTCGCAGGTTAATGGCCACGGTCGCTAGGAGCAAAAAAACAACGATGCCCAGCTCTAAGCTAGAAAGATAGGCTGAGCGTTTGTCAATTGAATTCAAGAGCGGCTTCGAGCGACTAGCAGGCTGAGGCTTTTGCATAGGTTTCTGATGACGCTCTGCCATCAGAATTGAAGTCCAGTTCAAGTTCCAACCAGATTACTGTCTACGAGCCTCAGCGTCTATGAGCGGAAGATTGCCTTCACAGTTAAATCATTACAGTTGAATCAAATGCTAATAAAGCATTAATCAAATGCCGGAGCCACCTCTCGGCACCTCCGGCATTTCTAGACTATCTAAATTAGCCTTGGAAAGAACCTGCTAATAACCTAGTACTTGAACTTAGTACTTGTAGGTTTCGCCTTTGTAAGGGCCTTCTATCGCCACGTGGATGTAGTCAGCTTGAGCAGGACTCAGCTCAGTGATAACACCGCCGAAGCCTTCAACCATGTAGCGTGCGACTTCTTCATCGAGCTTTTTGGGCAAGATCTCGACGGTGATCGCAGCGGCTTTTTGAGCGGCAGGCAAGTCAGCAAACTTTTTCTCGTATAGAAAGATTTGAGCTAGCACTTGGTTGGCAAAAGAGCCGTCCATAATGCGAGACGGGTGACCGGTGGCGTTACCGAGGTTGACCAAGCGACCTTCAGAAAGCAGAATCAAAAAGTCTTGCGGATCTTCGCTGCGGTAGACCTGATGCACCTGTGGCTTGACTTCTTCCCAGCGCCATTGCTTGCGCATGAAGGCAGTGTCAATTTCGTTGTCGAAGTGGCCGATGTTGCAAACAACTGCGCCGCGTTTGAGGTTGGCGAGGATGTTTTTGTCGCAGACGTTGTAGTTGCCGGTGGCGGTGACGACAAGATCGGTTTTGGCCAACAGGTCGAGATCGAGACAATCGACGGTGCCGTCGTTTTTGCCATTGAGGTAGGGTGAAACGACTTCAAAGCCGTCCATGCAGGCTTGCATCGCGCAGATGGGATCGACTTCAGCAACTTTGACGATCATGCCTTCTTGACGCAGCGAAGCGACTGAGCCTTTGCCAACATCGCCGTAGCCGATGACGAGCGCTTTCTTGCCGGAAAGCAGGTGGTCGGTGCCGCGCTTGATGGCGTCATTGAGGCTGTGGCGGCAGCCGTATTTGTTGTCGTTTTTGGTTTTGGTAACGGCGTCGTTGACGTTGATGGCCGGAATTTTAAGCTGGCCTTTTTCCAACATTTCAAACAAACGATGAACGCCGGTGGTGGTTTCTTCGGTGACACCGTGGATGCGCTCTAGCATTTGAGGATACTTTTCATGGATGTGGCCGGTCAGATCGCCGCCATCGTCCAAAATCATGTTGGCATCCCAGAGTTTGCCGCTCTCTGAACCGCCTGCGTCGTAGCAGGTTTGCTCTAGACACCAGATGTATTCTTCTTCGGTTTCGCCTTTCCAAGCAAAGACCGGGACGCCAGTGGCCGCGATCGCTGCTGCCGCATGATCTTGAGTCGAGAAAATATTGCACGAAGACCAGCGCACTTCAGCGCCTAGTTCACATAGGGTTTCGATTAAAACCGCTGTTTGAATGGTCATGTGGATGCAGCCGATGATCTTGGCGTTGGCCAAGGGCTTGCTGTCGCGGTACTTGGCCCGAATCGCCATTAGGGCGGGCATTTCGCCTTCAGCGATCGCAATCTCCTTACGGCCCCAATCGGCCAAGGCGATATCAGCGACTTTGTAATCTAACTTGCCGGTAGGAGCGGTATCTGGGATGCGGGTGCCGGTTGCAATCATAATACTTTCTTTAGTGAAGTCTCTGGGTCTGTGGATTGAATGAATTTAACGAATTGAGTGGCTATATAGGGTGGCGATCAAAAAGCTAACCTTGCCTTCAATTTATAGTGCCTAGCTTACCTTCAAAAACAATGACAGACACCCGAAAACCCCCGCTAGGCCATGCATCTCACCGATGTATATGTATTGATGCCATTGAATTAAGCTTTCTGATCAGGGTTGAACTGGTGCGATCGCACATCCTCACAAAAGGCTTTAACGGCTTCAATCCCTTGCGCTCTTAGGTTCACATAGGGCTTGGCAAACGGTGGCTGCCAGCCTGAGAGTCCAAGCAGATCGGAGGTCACCAATACTTGCCCATCACAGTTTGGCCCTGCGCCAATGCCAATGGTCGGAATCGTTAGGGCTTGGCTGATTTTCTGGGCCAGATCGCTGGGAATGTGTTCGAGCACAATTGCAAAAACACCTGCCTGCTCAAGATCTAAGGCTTCGTTTAGAATGCGATCGCCCGCTTCGGCGGATGTTCCCTGCTGCCGAAAGCTGCCAAACTTGTACACTGACTGCGGCGTTAAGCCCACATGCCCCATCACTGGAATGCCCGATTCTACAACCGCCCCAATTGTCTCAACCATTGCTCCATAGCCGCCTTCCATCTTCACCGCCTGAGCGCCGGTTTCTTTGAGAATGCGACCAGCGGCTAGCATCGCCACCGATTGGCTGACCTGATAGCTAAGAAAGGGTAGATCGGCCACGACTAACGTCTTTTGAATGGCTCTACGCACCATTTTGGTATGGTGAATCATTTCATCGAGCGTCAGCGGCAGGGTGGTTTCATGGCCCATAATCGTCATCGCCATCGAATCACCGACCAGCACGATATCTACCCCAGCAGCATCGACTATTTGTGCGGATAAATAATCCCAGGCTGTGAGCACAGCGATCGCTCTGCCTTCCTGCTTCCACTGCGCAAACTGATGCACATTGACGATCATAGATCTTCTGGCTCCTGCCGCTGGTGAACCGACAGCGATCATCGGCTCTATTTCAACGCCAACAGAATATCAAAAACCGGCGATCGCTTCTAAGAAGTAATTAGTAGAGATTACCGCAGTCGGTAGCCAGGTTCGCTAAATGAACCTCGATTATTTAGCCTCAATTATTTGGCCTGACAATCGTCCCATGAGGGGTTCCTCGCCCCGTTACTTCACTCACCCAGCCGAGTCCTTCACTCGTTCCCACCCAGATTTTGTTCCCTGTATCGGGTGAAATCGACACAATATGCTCGGAAGGCAGGTTTGACACCTGACCGACCACTGCGCCATTGTAAGGGTTGAGTTTGGGCAGGCCAGTGCGAGTGCCCACCCATAAGCTCTGAGTAGAGTCAAAGGCTATAGCTTCCACATTTTTACCGCGCAGTGCAGTCACCGAGCGCAGCAATTCCCCGGTGCGGCTATTTAATACTAATAGAACCTGTTGGCGTGCCAACCCAGAGTTCACCTTGCGGTCCAGTGGCTATGGCCTGAACCGAACGCCCTGGCAAATTGTTCACCTGATCGGTGACGTAAGCCGTCGCCGTATTGACTCTGACTAAGCCCTCTAAGGTGCCGACCCACAGATTGCCATCCGGCGCTAGCCCTAAGGTATTGGCGCTCACCCCCGGCAAGGCTTGCAGCGTCGTCATGAGCAGCCCTTCATCTGGGCTGACCATCGCTAGCGCGCGATCAGTGCCCACCTACAAAAAACCCCGTCGATCGACCAAAGTGGCCAGTACTCGATTAGACGGCAAGCGAAAGTTCTGGGCAGTCACCTCATTTAGCCGAGGCTCAACGCGCACTAAGCCTTCTGGGGTACCCAGCCAAATCCGGCCCACATTGTCTTGCGCCATGGCGTCAATAAAGCGATTGGGCACAGCCACCCGCGCTAAAATTCGCCCAGTTTCTGGGTCAATGCGTACCAGTCCTTGGTGTGAGCCAACCCATAGACTGCCGGTATAGTCGGGCTGCAATGCGCCGACCTGATAGTCTTCTGCAATTGGGTTAGGCTGATTCGAGCGCTCAGGCGGTAGCGGGCCTGAGGATAAGTCAGGGCTGGGCCTCTGGACTTGGGCGCTAGCGGGAGAATTAATTGGCGGCGTCAGCCCGATGATGGCGAAGACCACTGCCCCACCCCATAGCAAAGCGACTCCTGCGCCTCGACCCACTTTTCTGGCAATACTCACAAAAATCACCCCTGAACCAAAATTTTGTAGATCCGCAACGCAGAACAACGAATGCTGATGAGATAGATTGCCCAAAGGCACTGCTGAACTTTCGTGGCTGGCTTCTTTTGATGAGGCGATTAAGTCGAAAATATGGATTGTCTTATATATTTTTTGTTACATAATGTTACATACGATACCGCCTGCCGAAAACTCTTGTAATCTTCTGAAACCTTTCTATATCGGTATTCATAATATTTAGTTATCAGACTATACAGAACTTCTCAAAAGGAACTTATCGAGGGGCTGGTAGTATTCTGAATATCACAGGTTTATCTGAGCAGGTTGATCTGAAGGCACCCACACCTTATTGGCGCACTCACTTCTACAGCATGTGAATTGCTGTTTGAAAACGCTTTGAGCTTCAAGTATTCAGAAATTGTCTGAAGCTGTTCGCTGGCATCATTAGTCGCTAGCAGCAGCATTTTTAGACATTGGGTGTCAGTCTCTTTTGGATGAGACGCATGAAGCTCAATCAATATCTAGTTTGACTCCATAGGAAATAGACAGGAAATAGGGAAATATGTCCTACTCACAGACTCAATCCAAGTCTGGTGCTGGTTACAGCGCTGGTGTACAAGATTATCGGCTAACGTATTACGCTCCCGACTACACGCCCCGAGATACCGATATTTTGGCGGCTTTCAGGATGACGCCTCAACCAGGAGTGCCCCCTGAAGAGTGCGCTGCTGCTGTTGCCGCAGAATCATCTACAGGTACTTGGACGACTGTGTGGACTGACTTGCTCACCGATATGGATCGCTACAGAGGCCGTTGTTACGACATTGAGCCCGTTCCTGGTGAAGATAATCAGTACATTGCTTACGTCGCTTACCCGCTCGATTTGTTTGAGGAAGGTTCGGTGACGAACTTGCTAACCTCGATTGTGGGTAACGTATTTGGCTTTAAAGCGCTGCGGGCGCTGCGTTTGGAAGATCTGCGGATTCCGGTCGCTTACCTCAAAACCTTCCAAGGCCCACCTCACGGCATTCAGGTAGAGCGCGATCGCCTCAACAAGTACGGTCGTCCAATGCTAGGCTGCACCATCAAGCCTAAGCTTGGCCTATCAGCTAAGAACTACGGTCGGGCCGTGTATGAGTGTCTGCGTGGCGGTCTTGACTTTACGAAAGACGATGAGAACATCAACTCGCAGCCGTTCCAGAGATGGCGCGATCGCTTCCTCTTCGTAGCAGATGCAATTCACAAGTCACAGGCTGAAACCGGTGAGATCAAAGGCCACTACCTAAATGTGACCGCTCACACCTGTGAAGAAATGCTCAAGCGCGCCGAGTACGCCAAAGAACTCAACATGCCCATCATCATGCATGACTTCTTGACGGCTGGCTTTACCGCTAACACTACGTTGGCTCACTGGTGCCGCGATAACGGCGTGCTCTTGCACATTCACCGCGCCATGCACGCCGTGCTCGACCGTCAGAAAAACCACGGCATTCACTTCCGCGTTTTGGCGAAGTGCTTGCGGATGTCGGGCGGCGACCACATTCACACCGGTACGGTTGTAGGTAAATTGGAAGGCGATCGCGGCGCTACTTTAGGCTTCGTTGATCTGCTGCGCGAAAACTACATCGAGCAAGACAAGTCTCGCGGCATCTACTTCACCCAAGACTGGGCCTCTATGCCCGGTGTGATGGCAGTAGCTTCCGGTGGTATTCACGTATGGCACATGCCCGCTCTCGTCGAAATTTTCGGCGACGACTCCGTGCTTCAGTTTGGTGGTGGCACCTTGGGTCACCCTTGGGGTAACGCACCGGGTGCAACGGCTAACCGAGTTGCCCTCGAAGCGTGCATCCAAGCGCGTAACGAAGGCCGCAACCTCGCTCGTGAAGGCGGCGATATCTTGCGCGAAGCCGGTAAGTGGTCACCAGAACTTGCGGCTGCGCTCGATCTTTGGAAAGAGATCAAGTTTGAATTCGACACCGTTGACACTATCTAAGTCAGCGCTGAGTCAACTTCCAGTCAACTTTTCACGCAACTAGGAAATTCAGCACCAGCAAAACGCCAGCAAAACGGTGACCGAACGGTATCCGGTAGAGCGGTTTTTCGGCGGCGGTTTATCCGAGAATGATCAGCACGACAGATTTAACAGTGGATTTATCGGGGCTCTTATCAGAGGGCTCCTCACATATGGATCTCAAGCGAATTGCGAAAGATACGGCTCAGGTGCTCACCAGCTACCTCACCTATCAATCTGTTCGTACCGTGCTAGATCAACTCAAAGAAACCAACCTGCCGCGATACTACTGGTTCCAAGAATTTTCGAGCCGTGAAAAGCTCCAGGATGGCGAAGCTTTCATTCAGCAGCTCTTTCAAGTAGAGCCTGAGTTAGCCCTGCGGGTAATGACAGTCAGGCAGCATTTAGCCGAAGAAGTAACCGAATTTCTTCCCGAAATGGTGACCACTAACATCCAGCAATCCAACATGGAGCACCGCAAAAAGCATCTGGAGCGGATGACTCAAATGACGTCAGAAGAACTTGCTGCTAGCGGTGAAAAAGTCAACGATTTAAAGCCATTAGAGTCCCCAGAAGCAGATGAATCTGATTCATCCGCTTCTAATCCATAAGCCCCTAAGGCGCTTCAAATCGCTGCTCACCGCCAGCTTCATCCTCGACCCATAAACCACAGACTAAATAACCCATTTACACCCAAAGAACCCATGAAAACTTTGCCAAAAGAGCGTCGGTATGAAACTCTCTCATACCTTCCCCCATTGACCGATTCTCAAATCGAAAAGCAGATCAACTACTGTTTGCAAATGGGCTACATCCCCGCCGTTGAGTTCAATGAGAACTCTGATCCTGAAGTTTACTATTGGACAATGTGGAAGCTGCCTTTATTCGGCGCAACCAGTACTCGCGCTGTTTTGGACGAAGTGCAGGCTTGCCGCTCTGAGTATGGTAATTGCTTCATCCGCGTCGTCGGCTTCGACAACGTAAAGCAGTGCCAAGCCGTTAGCTTTATCGTGCACAAGCCCGGTAGCAACAACAACA